>JBDTUK010000126.1:0-48949 GCA_040007795.1 Ferruginibacter sp. | reverse complement strand
CAGAACTTTTTTCTAACTTTTAAAAAAGCCCATAATTCACGTAAAAATTCCATAAAAAATTATTTAAGTTTCTAAAAAGGATTTTTAATATCATTTGCAGTAAATTCAATATCCCGGTTTATCATTACGGAATCTTTATTTTTTTTAAAGCCTGTAAGGTTTAAAGAATCCTTTCCCATTGCCCGCCTGATTATACCTACCGGCATAAGAAAGAAAATATAAACCACAGATAATAAAATTCTTGAAACCACAATTCCCAGCAAATTTGTCAACCCAAGCCAAACCATTGCAAATGGATAATAAAACATGGGGAATGCCATGTTAATCAGCAATACCGGCATTGCTATTTCATAAAAAATAATCTTTTTGGTATAAAATCCCAATAAAAGACAAATCAACGCCATTGCCATCCCTGTATCCGAGGCCTCTTTTTTTGAGATTGATTGGGGGATTATTTTTTCCTTAAAAAACTTTGCCATATTGTATTGTTGTTTTTATTCCTAATTCTAAAATTCAAAACAATTACTGAGAATATTTTGAAATGATATTTAAATTTTTATCTCATCAAACAGGCTCAGGTGCTTCTTAATAATTGCATTAGTGTAAAATTCAGGTTGCAAACTCCCCTTAAGGTTATTTTGCAGGCAAAACTTTATACCGTTACAAACGTCGTTCGCATCTTTATATTTTGCTATATAGCCATTTTCTTTATGTTTAATCATTTCAGGTACACCGCCAACCTCAAATGCAACCACCGGAGTTCCACAGCTCAGAGATTCCATAATCACATACCCAAATGCTTCGGCTGTAGATGGTGCAATAAAGACATCCGCAGCGTTATAAACCAACATTGTCGCATGCTCATCGCTCAAATAACCCATAAATTTAGTTTTAAAGGGTATGGCATCTGCAATTTGCTGGCTGTGGCCGCTGCCAAATATTAATACGGTAATATTCGCTATACCCCCTTCCTGCTGCAATTGTTCCAATGCTTTTTGCAAATATACCCAACCTTTATAAGGGCTATCAAGAGAAACAGCACCAAATGCAATGACTGTTTCGCCGGTATCTATATTTAAGATCTGCTTAGCCGTAGTTTTATCTATAGGCTTAAAAAGGTTATTATCAAGAATATTGGGAATGTAAAAAACAGGTTTATCTTTTGTAAGCAATGATTCTTTTGCACAATTATACAGCCACTTGCTTGGTGCCACAAAATTCAGATTATTATATTTTCTATAAAACCGCAATTTTTTTCTGAACTCTTTAAATGATAAATCATTTTTTTTTTCTGCCGGAAACATCGGACAATTATTGCATCCTTCGGTTTTATACTTTTGGCAGGTAAAACTGTGATGACACCCTCCTGTAATATTCCACATGTCATGTAAAAAAAATATTACAGGTTTATTTAGCCTGGCAATTTGTTTTAAACCTCTGAAATTCAAGAACCCTTTCCAGGCCCAGTGAATGTAAATAATATCTGCATTCTTAACTTCCTCCAGTTTGGCTACATTGCTCCCCAAAACCGGAAATGAAAACGACCCCATTTGCTTGATCTTCTTTTTTGTTAAGAAAGCCTGAATGCTATCATCTATCCGGGAAAGCAACCTGGGTATTTTACCAAGGTATCTGATATTGGGGTCATGTATGCCAGGTTGTAATGATACTATATTAGACTTCAGGCCAAGCCCCATAAACGTATTTTGAAGCAAAAGTGCACTACGTCCGGAAGCCTTCATGTAATATTGTATGTGTACAACTTTTGTCATTTCAGATAATTTACCTGTACCAGATCCTTGCAGTTGACTTTTGATAAAATATTTTATAGCACTGAATAGGCGCAATGATGTACCCAAATACATTTGTAATTAAGGTAGAAATAAGGATCGACTTAACACCCAGGTGAAAATATTTTATGAATACCAATGATAAACCAAAAAAACAAACGGACCCAACTATTGCAGTAAAGAACTGAATACCTAATGCGCCAATTCCATTTATTATATTCACAAAAATACTGGCAAACATTGTGGTCGAAAAAAATATTAAACAAAGCACGGATATACTAAAATCAACATGTACCACATTTTTTCCAATCCACAATTCATAAACCTTATCAGAGAACACCAGCATTATCAGGCCCGCTAAAATAAAAGGCACTAGTATATAAAGATATTTTTTTACTGCATTTTTTATCCATCCCATATCTCCCGAATTATATGCATCGGTTACTCCACTCCACAAGGGACTTAATAATATGGCAAAGCCCATTTGCAGCACGGAAAAATATTTAAAGGCAATATTATAATTAGTAACTTCTGCGGTGCCAAAATAGTGCGCAATCAGAAAAAGTGAAGTTTCAAACTGGATGATAGCAGATACCTGGAGCACAAAAAATTTTACGCCCAGTTGCATTATATCCTTTGCATACTCTTTTTTTACATACCTGAATGAAGGCTTGTACTCTTTAAACTTTGTCTTGAAAAAATAAATATTTGCCGCTAATAAAATTAAAGTTGGGGCTACTCCAACTGCTAATCCAAGATACCAAAGAGAGCCGTTGGTTAATTTAGTCAAAGCAAAAATTATCGCTAAAGCAAAAAGCTGGCCCAGCATGTCTATCAAAGAAGCTTTTGCCGGCTGTTGGTCGGCTGTTAAAATTGTATTTATAACCCTGAAAACAAATTGCAGGCAGAAGTAGGTAAAAATAAGCATTGCCAGCCGGGACACTTCTTTTTCCATTGCCTGAGGTAAGCTTAATAAATCATGCCAGCTGACAAACCGGTTAGCAAACATTAAAATAAGCCATAGTGAAAAAAAGATAATACTGATGTAATAATAAGTTGTACTGATGTACATCTTAGCTATTGTCTTATCGCCTTTGGCTTTGGCTTCTGCAAATTTATTCCGAAGGCCATGTGTAAACCCAATATCAAAAAAAGAAATCCAGGCAATCATTGAGCTTAATGTAAGCCATATACCATATTGAGAAGGATTAATATAATTTATGGTCAGCGGAACTAAAATCAATCCTATGGTTATACTTATCCCTTTTATAATCAAAGAACCAATAATATTTTTCTTTGCTTCAACACTTCGCTGATGACCTTTTGTAAAAAAGTTTATAGTATATTCTCTTATTTTTCGGATATATCTTTTTATGAACATTATTTTCTGTGTTTTACCTGGTAAGATATCTTTTATACAGAATATACTTTCTATTTTTTTAAAAGTTTTTTGAGATTTTTTTATTTACAAATAATCCGTCCAGTTGCAATAACCTACCTGTCTTTGAATCAGAGAATCCGTTTTCCAAAGAAAATAATTCAAATCCTTTACTATCTAAAAAATTGATCATTTCAATAAACGATGTCTCATTTTCATAAAGCCCGATAACAGACATCTCTAATTGTATAATACTGATTTTATCCAAAACATTCCCGGCTCCAAGAATTACATTCTTTTCGTAGCCCTGTGTATCTATTTTTAACATCACATTATCCCCATCAACATAATAATTACTGAATATTGAATCTAATTTCTTTATTTCTATTTTTTCTTTTGCGATATATTTAGATTCCGGGGCCCTGTTAATGTGCTCAGGCAGCATATTTAATATGGAACTACTATAAGAATTCCCTGAAACATTGATCATGCTTTCAGCATTTTCGTTTCCCAGGGCATAGTTATTTACTACCCAATTATTGTCTTTTGAGGCAACCTGTTCTAATGTTTGATATGCAGTTTTTAAGGGCTCAAAGGAAATTATTTTTTTATTAAACCCAATTTCCCTCATGTATTGAGAATACTGGCCAATATTTGCGCCAACATCAAATAGTTTATTAATACCAAATTGATTAATTATTTTTAATTTATCTTCTTCGTGGTATTTATTGATCTGATAGCCCCAGGATTTAAATATTTTTTTAAGTATTTTTTTCATCTTTATTCTATTTTTTTATGGGAATAAATAAAAAGTATATAGGGTCTTTATTACTTTCTTTCAATGCATAAGTAATAATAACCTGATCTGGGTTCTTTACTTATTTTTTAAACCTTACTTTGGGCAAGGGTTTTTTTAAGATTATGAACATCGCTGGCTATCATTTCTTTAACTAAGGCCGCCAGGTCATATTTGGGTTTCCATCCTAATTTTTCTTTTGCCTTGGTTGCATCTCCAATCAGTAATTCCACTTCTGTAGGGCGGAAGTATTCAGGGTCAACAGCCACAACAATTTTTCCTGCCGGTAGTTTGTACTCAGGATTGTTACAGGCCACAACAGTTCCTTTTTCTTCAACACCTTCGCCGGTAAATTTTAGCTCTATTCCCAGTTCACCAAATGCAAGTTTGATAAAATCTCTTACGCTTGTTGTAGTTCCAGTAGCAATAACAAAGTCATCAGGTTTTTCCTGCTGCAATATCAACCACATAGCTTCTACATAATCTTTCGCATGTCCCCAGTCTCTTTGTGCATTCAAATTACCCAGGTACAAAGTATCCTGTAAGCCTGCAGCAATAGAGGCGGCAGCTATTGTTATCTTTCTTGTTACAAAAGTTTCCCCACGCAATGGACTTTCGTGGTTAAATAATATTCCGTTGCATGCATACATATTGTATGCTTCCCGGTAATTAACTACAATCCAGTAACCGTATAATTTTGCTACAGCATAAGGGCTCCTTGGATAAAACGGTGTTGTTTCTCTTTGAGGAACTTCCTGTACCAATCCGTACAATTCGGATGTGGATGCCTGATAAATACGAGTCTTTTTCTCCATTTTTAAGATACGTATTGCTTCCATTAGCCTCAGGGTGCCAATACCATCTGCATTAGCTGTGTACTCAGGCGTATCAAAACTTACCTTAACATGGCTCATTGCCGCAAGATTATAAATCTCATCAGGCTGTGTTTCCTGTACTATCCTAATAAGGTTAGTACTATCTGTCATATCGCCATAGTGCATGGTAAAACGCACATTTTTTTCATGAGGATCCTGGTATAAATGATCAACACGGCTTGTGTTTATCAGTGACGAACGTCTTTTAATGCCATGAACCCTATAGCCTTTTTCCAGCAGTAGCTCTGCCAGATAGGCCCCATCCTGTCCGGTTATACCGGTAATCAATGCAGTCTTCATAAATTAAAAATAAGTGAAATTTCGGAATGATTGCTTTAACGTGCAGATTGTAGTATTTGTTGTTTCATTAAAAAATCCTGGTAAGCTATATTCATTCCATCTTTGAGGGTAGTTGTATAATGCCATCCAAGGGCATTGATTTTTGATACATCTAATAATTTGCGTGGCGTACCGTCGGGTTTTGTGGTGTCAAACTCGAGGTTACCACTATATCCAGTAACAGTTTTTACCAATTCGGCTAATTCTTTTATACTTAAATCTTCACCACAGCCAATATTTACAATTTCTTTCTCGCTGTAAGTATCCATTAAAAATAAACAGGCGTCTGCCAAATCATCTGCAAATAAAAATTCTCGCCTTGGTTTACCTGAGCCCCAAATCACCACCTCATTTAACCCGGAAACTTTTGCTTCGTGAAACCTGCGGATCAAAGCAGGTAAAACATGGGAGTTTTCAGGATGATAATTGTCGTTTATACCAAATAAATTGGTTGGCATTACGCTTATGAAATTAGCTCCATACTGATCTCTATAGGTCTCACACAACTTGATACCTGCAATTTTTGCAATGGCATAAGGTTCGTTTGTATATTCCAGCGGGCCTGTTAAAAGGTATTCTTCCTTAATAGGCTGCTGTGCCATTTTAGGATAAATACAGGAACTCCCCAGGAAAAGTAGTTTAGTTACCCCATTATTATAGGCAGCGTGAATGATGTTTGAAACAATCATCAGGTTTTCATACAAAAAATCTGCCCTGTATGTGTTATTGGCAACAATACCACCAACTTTGGCAGCTGCAAGAAAAACAAACTGAGGTTTTTCGTCTTTAAAAAATTGTTCAACCGAAGCCTGGTTACGAAGATCCAACTCTTTTGAGGTACGGTAAACAAGGTTTGTAAAGCCTCTTAAATTTAATGCCCTTACAATAGCCGAGCCAACCATTCCATTATGCCCGGCTATGTAAATTTTATCCGTCTTTTTCATCATGAATGAGCAAATCTATAATTTTGTAAAACAGGTGTTTCTCTTACAAAAATACTCTCTTCTTCCATTTCTGCAACTAAAGAATATCCAAGTGAAGGAAGATTAACCTTAACTGTTTTATTTTTTACCGCATACAATTTGCCTTCAATTGAGATAGAGGAGCCATTAGAATTATTCACTTCTTTGTCTATATTGACAAATGCCGGTTCCAGTTTTATATTCCGGTAGTTTTCAGTAAAATCCCTGATTGCTGCTATTTCTTCAGATGCAATTATTGCCGGCTTACCCAGCCAGTGTAACAGGTTTATTACTCCATTTGTTTGTTTTAGAAGCGCTATTTCCTCAAAAGTAACATTGACAAACACGATAGATTTCAACAAGGGTTCGGAAATAAATTTATTCCTTATGAAAGTTTTTGTTTTAACATGAACCATCGGAATGAAGACTTCCATTTTCTTTTTTGTGAACAAAGCGGCAACCTTTTTTTCAGATTGCGGTTTTGTGTAAACTGCGTACCAATTTTTCTGCATAACCATTTTTTTAAAATTATAAATGTGCAGTTAATCGGATAGTTGGAAAAGGATAGTTAGTCAGATAGTTGGAATAGGCAGTTAATGGGATAAATGGAAAGGATTAGTTAGTCGGATATTTGGAAAGCAAGCCAGTTGGGCAAAGTAACAATTTATTAATTAAGCAGGGCTTCGCCAATCTCAGTCACAGCTTAATATGAATTGAGTTAAATAATTTTTCATGATATTGGAGTTAATTTTTTAAGCAGACTTTTTTTGTTTTCTCGTTTTCGGATTGTACCCGTAATGTTTATTACCATAAACATAGTTATATCCATATCCATAATTATTTTTAAACAGCCCTCTTGTTTTAAGGCCGTTGAAAATAATAGCTGGATTATTTATAGGATTGAATTGAGTATTCTCGTCAATTCGTTTAACAAGCATTTTGGGTGTATAGTTATGCCTGATAACATATAAAGTAGCATCGCAGAGACCTGATAAAATAAAGGCATCTGTAACCAATACTGCAGGCGAAGTATCTATTACAACCATGTCAAAATTGCTTTCCAGGTATTCAATCAAAGATTTTACTTTACCATTCGCCAAAAGTTCTGTAGGATTTTCAGGCAAGCTGCCGGCAGAAATAAAAGATAAATTCTCGTGCGTATCCAGTTTATTTACAACCTGGTAAGCTTCTTTTTCTCCTGACAAGAATTCCGTAACCCCTTCCTCATAGTTCACTCGTAAAATATCTGAAAGAGTAGGTTTGTTAAGATCCAGATCAACTAACACGACTTTTTTACCGGTTAGAGAAATGCTTACTGCAAGATTTGCAGCTATAAAACTTTTTCCTTCTCCTGAAATACTTGAAGTGAGTAATAATTTCCTATGATCGGCATCAATTCCTAAAAAAGATAAAGAAACCCTTAATTTTCTAAATTCTTCTGCCGCTAAACTTCTTGTTCCTTTTTCAATTATCAGGGGATCTTTTGTCTTTTCAAATGTTATTTCCCCTATGATCGGGATTGATGTCATCTTCTCTATTTCACTTCTGAATTTAATTCTTCCGGTAAGTGTATCTTTTAGTATTATAGTTCCTACAAACAGACCAACAGCACCGAAAATAGCCATGATGTAGATCATTTTTTTATTGGGGCTAACCGGATCCTTTCCTGCAAGTGCCTTATCCACAATCCTGCTGTTAGAGATAACTGAAGCCAGTGACATTTCTGTTTCCTGTTTTCTCTGAAGTAAAAACTGGTATTGATTCGCTAAAGTTTGATGTTCACGGCTGATTTGAAGCAATTGCTTTTCTTTGTAAGGAACCGTTGACAACATTGCATTATATCCGCTGTTAGTTGAGTACAAACTTTTTCTGGATGCAGTAAGGCTTTGTTTTTGACTTTGAATATTGTCAATAATAGTTGGCCTTAATGTATTGATCTGATCTGCAAGAGATTTAAGGGTTGGATTATTGGCACCTACTGTTTTTTTCAAATTATCATACTCTGTTTGCGCTGTTTGCATTTGAGTAATTAATGTTGCCAGAGAAGGATCAACCCCTAATGTGGATGGAGCCAACATTTCTCCGTTTTTTCTTTCATCAACAAATTTTTCAACCTGCCCAAGCATTGAAAGTTGCATATTTACATCACCAAGCTTTTGATCGTTTTCACCCACATTCTTTAAATAAGATGCCCCTTGTGCGCCAATATCTACAGCCCCACTCCCTGATTTATATTGCTGTATTTTTTTCTCAATAGAATCTAGATCCTTTGCCATGCCGCTCAACTGTTCATTAACAAATGAAAGGGTATTGAGTCCCAATGTATTTTTTTCACTAATAGACGCTTTATCATAGAGAATAATAAGCTGGTTTAACAGATCAACTGCTCTTTGTGGTATGGGGTCTTTATAACTCAGTTCTATTATAGCCGATTGTTTATTAGGGCTTATCTTAAATCCTTTTAAAAGGCCATTTGCAACATTTTGGGGTTCCATAAGTGCAAAATATAACTGCTTTTTATCGCTGCCTAAAGATGCAAACTTGTACTTGTTTGGCAAAAATTTCAATGTTCCATAAGGAGTACTTACAAACTGATTAATGGGATACTTATCCTTATTATTTAAAAGAACAGTCTGATTATTTTTATCGTAACTGAAGTTTATTCTTTCAAATTCCTGAATTGAGTCAGGGTTTAGTACTTCAATCTTAATTGGCGATAAAACATAAGCGTCACCTGATTTTAATTTTCCTTCTACTGAAACAGGGGCATATAAATAAAGTGCTTTTACAACTTTTTCCATCAATGCCCTGGATTTAAGTACCTCTATTTCATTTTCAATGGTCTTTTTTGAAGCAATTAAATCTAATGATTCTAATAATTTTGAATCTTCAGCCCCTCCTCTTCTTTCATCCTTTATGATAAGTGTAGCAGCGGCTTCGTATATTGGAGTAGCATAACGCAAGTAAGCATATGCAGCTGCAAATGCTAAAAGGGTAAATAGTATAAGCAAAGGCCAGTAAGGCAAAAATTTTGACATCATTTGCTGACTACTACTCGATTCTTTTTCTTCTGTTACAATATTTCTATCCATTTTTTCCATCATCGGGTATTACAAATTATTTTATAACTCTATCCAAAACAAGGATAAGAATTGATATTCCGCTCAATACAACAGGAATAATTTGTTGAGACCTGTCTGTACTTGCTATTTTGGTTTTATTCGGTTCAACATAAATCACATCGTTAGGCTTCAGATAGTAATATTCTGAACTTAAAAAATCGGCAGAGTTTATGTTTATATGCTGTGTCGATCTATATCCTTTTTCTTCTCTGATTAATAGAATATTATCCCTTTTACCAAAAATTGTAAGATCTCCTGCCAATCCTAATGCTTTTACTAATGATATTTGCTCACTTGGTACAGTTATAACAGACGGGTTAGTCACCTCTCCTAATACAGTTACCTCAAAGTTGAGATGACGTATTTCAACTATTGGATTAAGGATTTCATTTTTGGTGACGATTATGTTGGTTATTTTTTCTATAAGTTGTTTTTTTGTAAGCCCCGCCGCCGGCACATTACCCAGTTTAGGCATTTGTATGTTGCCATCCTCATTTATTAAATATCCTTTAGTAACATTATTATCTGTTTTATTATATTCAACATCAAATTTTGGGTTCAGGCTTGAGATGGAAATATTGAGAATATCACCTTTTTGAAAGGGCGCTTCAATTGTACCAAGTATAGCACGGGAATCGGTATCCAATGCCCCTTTGAAATAGGTGATTTTTTTTGAAGAAGTACATGAAATCGCAAAAATCGCAGATAGCAAGACAATGATTACAATAAACCTACTGGCCATAATACTACATTAAGGTTACTCAATTAAAAAAAATCGTACTTTTTTGGGAAGCCTTTAGATAGGATAGGGAGGTAAGGAGTGTTAAAGTAGAAAATAACTGAAAGTTTCTTTTAACCTTTTCCAGAGGTAAAAATACTATTTAAAATATAAATTCCAAATTAAACTTAGATTATTTTATACAAAACGGGTTTAGTTTTAACCTAATATATAAGATTCTTTAAACTATGATTCACTGATTATAATAGTACAAGAATGTTACCTGGAATCCAGTATTATAATATTGCTTTTAAACTTCAAAACTAAAATTACCATTATCACTTGTATTATTTTCTTAACATATTCAACAATATCTCACCCTAAATTGAAAACAAATATTGTTATTTTAATTAGACAAATTTTATTAAGAAATCTAAATTGAGTTAAAATAGTTTGAAAATTTAAAAATATATTTAGATATTTGTCTAAATATACAAATATCTAAACGTGAATACTCTTTTTAAAGCGCTAAATGATAATACCAGAAGGGAAATTCTGGAACTTTTAAAAAATGGTGATTTAACAGCAGGAGAGATTGCCAACAAGTTTGTAATTAGTAAACCCAGTATTTCTCACCACCTGGATCTATTAAAACAAGCTGGCTTGGTCCAGTCTATGAAGGAAGGCCAATATATTTATTATTCCCTGAACACAACGGTGATGGATGAAATTGTAAAATGGTTTGTGGAACTTAAAACAAAAAATTAAATATGAAGCAGTCAAAATTATTTTACCAGCTATTCCCTTTTATTATCATGGTCATACCCTGGCTGTATTTAGCTTTTATATGGGACAATTTGCCGGAAAATATTCCAACACATTTTGGCATTAGCGGTGCCCCCGATAAGTTTGGGGCAAAAAACGAGATCCTTATTGCGCCATTAATATTTACTGCGGTTGGTATACTCATGTATTTTATTTTACGAAATATTCACAAACTTGATCCAAAGAAAAAGTATACAGCTACTACTTCTTCTATATTATCAAAATTATCCATAGTAATAATTATACTGCTATGTGCAGTGTCTCTTTTTATTTGTTACTGGACCTTAAGAGGCAAAGTAGAAGGCTTGCCATTATTATTCTGTGGCTTGAGTTTGTTTTTTGCGTATATCGGGAACCTGATGCATAGCATTAAACCTAACTACTTTGCCGGCTTTAGGCTACCATGGACTTTGGAAAATGAAGAGAACTGGAGAAAAACTCATCAACTGGCAAGTAAAATATGGTTTACCGGTGGCATTATACTGGCAATAGTCTCACTATTACTTAATTTAAAAATACTCATTATCGTTTTTGTAAGCAGCATATTTGTAATGACACTGATTCCTGCATTCTATTCTTACAATATATTCAGGCAATCAACAAAATCTGCCAACACAAACTAATTTTTAAGGCTTTAATAAACAAACCCCCAATCGTTGATCGGGGGTTTGTACTTCATTCATCTGTTCTATTTTTTTGACTTGCTCTCAACCTCCAGGTCAGCATTACTGTAACATTTTAGCTTAAGAGCCTGGTTTTCATTTTCAATAGTAATGTAGTACCTGGTCTGCCCTTCATAGGTCAATTCAATCGCGGTTTTATCTACTTTGTACCCATCATACTTTTCAGCAATCGCCAAAGAAACATTCAATGGCATTTGCTCTGCAGAAATCCCCCTTGCGGTTCCTATTAATTCGCCTTCTTCATTATAGGCCGCATCTACCTTCACATTATTAAGTGTAAAAGATGCAAAATAGAAATCGCTCGTTTTTTCCCAGTTTACCTTGCTGGCTTTGGAAAAATCATTTTCAAATGCAGCTTTTACTTTTGGAGATACATTTTCAGGCCCCATTGCAAATGCGCTGCTGGCAAACAGCATTACGATTGCTGTTAAAACGGTTTTGAACTTTTTCATAACTATACTTTTTATTTGTTTAAGATAACCGCCTCATGACTGGCAGCTTTAATTACAACTCAAAAGTAATTACGGGCAATAGTTTAAATAAGTAGAACATTATCTGTAACGTTAAGGAATGTTAATAGCAATGTAAGTGGCAAACAGGGTAATAAAATTTAACGCCCAAAATCGTATAGGATGCAGTACAGGGCTGCACTTGGCCTTTTTTCTTAACAAAAACTTAAAAAATGATTTCAAACTGTTAAAAAGTGAAAACGGCATTAACTTTTTTTAAATCATAGAAAAAGATTCAGTAACTAGTTAAGCTGTTTCAATTAATTATCTTTAGGATCAAATTATGAACTACCTCGCTCATGCATACCTTTCCTTTAAACAGCCCGAGATTTTGGTGGGTAATATGATCAGTGATTATATTAAAGGCAAAAAACAATTTGACTACCCATTATCTATACAAAAGGGCATTAAGCTTCACCGGGATATTGACCAGTTTACAGATATTCATGCAGCCACACAGCAGCTAAAATCTTTTTTCAGGCCTCAATACCGCCTTTATTCAGGCCCATTCGCAGATGTTGTGTACGATCATTTCCTGGCAAATGATAAAACAGCGTTTAATTCAGAAATTGAACTAAAACAATTTTCAGACACTACATATCAAATTCTTGAAACAAAGACAGGTTTTTTTCCTGAACCCTTCCAAAAAATGTTTCCATACATGAAAGAATATGACTGGCTTTACAATTACCGGTATAAATGGGCCATTGAAAAAAGCTTTGACGGCCTGGTACGACGTGCTGCTTATCTTACTGAAAGCAAAATTGCTTTTGAAATATTTAATGAACACTATAATGCTATGCAAACCTGTTACACCGAATTTTTCCCCTCATTAAAAAAATACGCCGCACATCAATTATCTGAATTATTACACCACTGATTTCTTTATCTTTAAATAAAAAATATGAAGCGTTTATTTTTAGTAATAACTGTTGTTTGTTTTTCTGTATCCGGTTTACAGGCTCAATCTAAATTACCTCCAATGGATAAATCCCCGATGGATATGAGCTATTATCCAAATGGGTACCCCGTTCTCAAAATCCAGGATAAAATAACTGAACCTTTGATTGCAAGGGTAATTTACAGCCGCCCACAAAAAAGCGGAAGAGTGATCTTTGGAGAACTGCTGGAATATGGCAAAGTATGGCGACTGGGTGCCAATGAAGCTACTGAAATAGAATTTTACCGTGACGTTAAGATCAATGATAAAAAAGTAAAAAAAGGCAGGTATACCATGTACGCCATTCCTTATGCTGACAAATGGACAATTATTATCAATAAAGAAACCGATACATGGGGCTCTTTTAAATATGATGAGAAAAAAGACCTGCTGCGTATTGATATACCCATACAAAAACAAACAGAAATCACAGAAGAGTTTGTAATGGCATTTGAAAAATCCGTCAGAGGAGCTAACCTGCTTATTGTATGGGATGATGTGAAAGTAACTTTACCAATAGTATTCTGACCTGCTCAATATATTATATTATTAAACAGGTACCTCAATTTCAACCATGCCCAAATGGTATCTTAACATTTACTACTTACAGCACTCGCTTTTTTTATTGATATTTACATTATGTGTGGAATTGCAGGAATATTATTACACTCACCCAATTATGCGGCTTCACTGCATGTAAAAAAAATGACGGATACTATTGCTCATCGCGGGCCTGATGGTGAAGGGCAATGGAGCAATAAAAAAGGAACTGTTCACCTCGGCCACCGGCGGCTTTCTATTATAGACCTGAGCAATAATGCTGCACAACCAATGCCATATGGCAATCGATACCATATTGTACACAATGGTGAAATTTATAATTATATCGAGATCAGGTCTTTTTTACAAAACAAGGGTTACAGATTTACATCGCAGTCCGACACAGAAGTTATTTTAGCAGCTTATGACTTTTGGAAAGAAAAATGTTTGCAGCAATTTGAAGGTATGTTCGCTTTCGCAATCTGGGATGAAAAAGAAGAGCAGCTTTTTGCCGCCAGGGATCGTTTTGGAGAAAAGCCTTTTTATTATTATGAAGATGAAGAATATTTTATTTTTTCCAGTGAAATGAAAGCCCTTTGGGCAATCGGCATTGAAAAGAAGATAGACAATAAAATGTTATTAAATTACCTTACCCTTGGCCATGTTCAGAATTGTGTAGATAAAGAACAAACTTTTTTTGAATCCATTTATTCCTTGCCCCCTTCGCATTATTTAATTTTCAGACCCTCAAAACAATTATCAAAGATCGCAAAGTACTGGAGCATTAATAAAGAAACAAGGATAGAGATTTCCCCTGGTGATGCCATTGAAAAATTTGCCGAGTTATTTAACGGCTCTGTAAAAAGACGGCTTAGAAGTGATGTTGCTATTGGCACCAGTTTAAGTGGAGGCTTAGATAGTTCCGCTGTCGCTGCAACAATTAATTTTTTAAAAAGTAAGCCCGGAGCATCAGAAAAGTTACAGTCTTTTTCTGCTGTATTCCCCGGTTTTGAAAAAGATGAATCAAAGTACATTAATTCAGTCACCCAAAGTTCAGGTTTAAAGAATTTTCAAATAGAACCAACAGCTGCTGATCTGATCAATGACTTTGAAAAACTTTGCTATCACCAGGAAGAGCCATTTCAGTCATCTGGTATTTATGCACAGTATAAAGTTTTTGAACTGGCCAAACAGCAACAGATAAAGGTTCTGCTGGATGGCCAGGGGGCCGATGAAATTTTAGCTGGCTACCCCAGGTATATTCATTGGTACCTGCAGGAGGTTTTAAGCAGGCATAAGCTTGGTGCTACTCAGATTGAAAGAAAAGCATTTCAAAAAAATAATCAGCCTTTTAGCTGGGACATAAAAAATTATTTTGCAGCGTTCCTTCCATCTCACGCTGCTATACAACTGGAAAAAAAAGAATATCATAAAACCATACACCATCCCGATATCAGCCATGAATTTTTAAGATCGGTAAACGGCAGGGATTGGGAAGGTATTCATAAACCCATTGTTACTAAACTAAATGACATTCTTCATTTCAATACAACAGAAATGGGACTGGAAGAATTACTTCGCTTTGCAGACAGGAACAGTATGGCGCATGGAAGAGAGGTACGTTTGCCTTTTTTAGACCATGAATTGGTTGAATTTATATTTTCACTGCCATCGCAATTAAAAATGCATAATGGGTGGACAAAATTTATACTACGCAGTGCTATGAATAAAAAATTACCCGATGAAATTGTGTGGCGTACAGATAAAACCGGTTTTGAACCCCCACAGAAACAATGGATGCTGGATCCCTTATTACAGGAGTATATACAGCAAGCAAAACAAAAATTAGTAGGTGCGGGAATTCTTACAAAAAAAACGCTTGATAAGAAAATAGAACCAAGAGCGGCACATGATGAAAGGAATTATGACTGGAGGTATTTATGCGCCGCTCATATAATATAACCGTTGTTAAATATTAATTTCTCACCTTTGCACTTCACCATTACTTATTTTTAAAATTACCATACAAATGAAGATTGCTACAAAATTTATTCATGCCGGAGCAGAACCGGACCCCAGTACAGGCGCTATTATGACACCCATTTATCAAACCAGTACCTATGTGCAGGAAGCACCGGGAAAAAATAAGGGATATGAATATGCCCGGTCTCAAAACCCTACCCGTAAGGCATTGGAAGATGCATATGCAATAATTGAAAATGCAAAGTTTGCATTAGCTTTTGGTAGTGGTGTTGCAGCAACTGACAGTGTGATGAAATTATTAAACCCCGGTGATGAAGTAATTGCTGCAAATGATATGTATGGCGGTAGTTACCGTTTATTTACAAAAGTGTGGGAACGCTTTGGTATCAAATTTATTTATGTAGACACTACAAATGCTGATAACATAAAAACCGTGGTAACTGCAAATACAAAATTGATTTGGGTTGAAACCCCAACCAATCCACTAATGAACATAAGCGATATTGCTGAAATAGCCGCCATAGCAAAAGCGGCAAATGCATTATTATGTGTTGATAATACTTTTGCTTCTCCTTATTTACAAAACCCTTTAGACCTCGGCGCCGATATTGTTATGCACTCAGCTACCAAATATTTAGGCGGGCACAGTGATGTAATTCAGGGCGCACTCATGATGAATGATGCTGAACTCAGGGAAAAATTATACTTCATACAAAAAAGTTGTGGTGCAGTGCCCGGGCCAATGGATTGTTTCCTGGTATTAAGAGGAATAAAAACGCTTCATGTGCGCATGAAACAACATTGTGAGAACGGAGAAAAAATTGCACACTGGCTTCGTGATCATGCTAAAGTTGCAAAGGTTTACTGGCCGGGTTTTGAAGATAGCCCTGGTCATGCAGTTGCAAAAAATCAAATGCGTGGCTTTGGTGGTATGATCAGTTTTGTATTGAAAGATGAAACAGTGGAAGCTGCTACAAAAGTTTTATCATCAACTCATTTATTTTCACTGGCAGAAAGTTTAGGAGGTGTTGAGTCACTTATAAATCATCCTGCAAGCATGACCCATGCAAGCATACCCAGGGAAGAACGGATCAAAAATGGTTTGTCTGATTCCCTGATACGGTTAAGCGTGGGTATTGAAGATGCAGATGATTTGATTGAAGACCTGAAACAGGCAATTGGATAATGTTACATGAAAAATGATCTCCAGGAATTCTTAAACAGGAAGGTTGATCTATACAATCAACCTTCCTTCATTAAGGATGATCCAATCTGCATACCACATCTTTTTACAAAAAAGCAAGATATTGAAATCGCTGGTTTTTTTGCCGCCATCTTTTCCTGGGGCAACCGCACTACCATCATCAACAAATCAAAAGAACTGATACAGCTGATGGATAACTCTCCCTATGAATTTTGCCTGCATCACACAGATAACGATCTTAAAAAAATGTTGGCCTTTAAGCACCGCACATTTAATGCAACTGACCTGTTGTATTTTATTTCCTTTTTTAAAATGCATTATCAAAAAAACTCTTCTCTTGAATCAGCCTTTTCTCAATGGATGAATAAAAAAGACCAGACAGTGGAAAATGGATTGAAAGGGTTTTATCATTATTTTTTTTCATTGACCGATATTCCTCAAAGAACCAGGAAACATATTGCATCACCTGAAAAAAATTCCTCCTGCAAAAGGCTGAATATGTTTTTACGCTGGATGGTACGACAGGATGATAAAGGCGTTGATTTCGGCATTTGGAAAAATATCTCACCTTCACAACTTGTTTGTCCTGTAGATGTTCACGTGGCAAGGGTAGCAAGGCAATTAAATATATTATACCGGAAACCCATTGACTGGCAGACAACATTGGAATTAACTGGCTATTTACGTACATTAGATAAAGCAGATCCTGGGAAATATGATTTCGCTTTATTTGGAACAGGCGTAATGGAAAATAAGCCACTGGTTAAAAAAATTAATTGCTTTCAATAATGGAGAATGCTGAATTAATAAAGTCACTTAATACAGAAATGGAGGCCGGGCTTTCTGAAAAAATCTCTTACGATGAAATACAGGGCCAGTTAGCCATACATATCAACAACCTGATAATGCATGATTTTGATAAACTGGTTGCTTATCTATACCGCATCGATGTGAGTGAAGAAAAACTAAAATTATTATTACAGCAATTACCGCAGAAAGATGCCGGAAAGATTATAGCAGCACTTATTATTGAAAGACAGCAGCAAAAAATAAAGACCCGCCAGCAATTCAGTAAACGGGAAAATGGTTTTAATGAAGAGGAAAAATGGTAAGTCCTTTATTATAGACGCTTCCAGGGAATTAGTATCTTTCAGATAAAACAAAATTCCTCTTGTTAAATTCCGGGAATATTTAATTGGCTATTTTTGACCTCCAAATCGCAACTCATGAAATTAGTTACTTATTTAAAAGACGGACACGACCAGTTGGGCATTTTAGTAGATGGTAATATTTATTCCATGGATTCTTTACATAACGACCTGCCCACTACCATGGCTATGTTTTTAAATTTTTGGGAAGACCTGATGCCTATGGCAAGAGCAGTGGAACAAAAAATAAAAGACGGACTTGTAAGGAATGTGATGGCAGATCCGTTTGTTGATTCAACAATTTTTGCCCCGGTTCCCAACCCAACGAGTTGCAGGGATGGGTATGCCTTCCGGCAGCATGTGGCCGCCGCAAGAAGAAATAGAAAAGTAGATATGATACCTGAATTTGATCAGTATCCCATTTTTTATTTTACCAATCATAACAGCATACAGGGCCCGGGTGATATTGTTTGTATGCCCGACCATTTTGAGAAGCTGGATTTTGAACTTGAAGCGGCGATCGTTATTTGCAAACCGGGAAGAAATATAAAAGCTGCTGAAGCAGATGAATATATTGGCGGGTTAATGATCATGAATGATATGAGCGCAAGAAGATTGCAAATGGAAGAGATGCTGCTTAACCTTGGGCCTGCAAAAGGAAAAGATTTTTCTACCGTAATTGGCCCCATGTTGGTTACACTGGATGAGCTGGAACAATATGAAGTGCCCTGCAAGGAAAATCATACTGGTAAAGCCTGGAATTTAGTAATGAAGTGTTGGGTAAATGAAAAACAGGTTAGCGAAGGAAACCTTGCCGATATGGACTGGACCTTTGCCGAAATTATTGAACGTTGTAGCTATGGCGTTGACCTTATGCCTGGTGACGTGATCGGCAGTGGTACGGTTGGAACAGGATGCTTTTTAGAATTGAATGGAACCGGTAAATTAAATGACCCCAATTACCCCGAACAATGGCTGCAGGAAGGTAATGTGGTAGAAATGGAAATTGACGGGCTGGGAAAACTGAGCAATACAATCGTTAAGGATGAAAGTGATTTTTCGATACTTGCCTTAAAGAAGGTCTAATGTAACAATTCATCTATTCTCTTAAAGGAGTATCCTTTTTGCTTCAGTGTTTGAATCAGTTCGTTTAGTTTAAAATAAAATTTATCAGTTCTTTTTGGATCGGAGCCGATATGAAGTAAAAGAATAAATCCATTCAATCCTTTTTTTTCTTCAAGCTCAATGATGGAATTATAGATATCACCTGAACTTCTGTAGTTCTTTAAATCGGGGGTTGTATAGTCTGCATTGCTTTTAGTGCCGGGTGAATAATTTATTAATTGAAGCCCCATTTCTTTTGTCCATGCAGCAATAGAATCATTATACCATTCATAAGCTGGCAAAAAATATTTTGCATTGTTGATGCCCAGGTTTTTCATCGCAGCATAATTTAATTTTAAGTCGTCATTGAATTCTTTCTTTGTTACTAGCAGGCTATCTCTTTTATTCCAGTCGGCATACAATAAATGTTTGTTTGAATGTGCTCCCAGGTAATTTCCATCAGTTTTTAGTTTAGCAATTGTCTTTTTAAAAGAAGTATTGTTGTAAAAATCCCCGGTAAAAAAGAAAGAAGCTTTTATGTTTTGTTGCTGCAATGTTTTTTTGATCAGTTCTCCTCCATCAGCAAATTCATGCCCGGTAAAGACCAGGGCAATATTTTTTTGTAACGTGTCTCCTCTTATAATTGCGCCATTATTATAAGTATAGTTTTTGTTTACTTTAATTTGATTAATAGACTGATTTTCTTTTGCAGCCAGTAAATAGATCAATGACGCTGTACCATCCATTGTAGGTTCATTGGTACTGTAGTCACCATAATCATCATGGTACACCACCAGGTCACTTTGAAAAGCTGCATACTCATCCCGTTGATACAATGTAATTCCGATAAGGTTCTTATAAATACTGCCATACACCGGACCGTCTACCAAACCGCCGTCAATGGGATAATTTTTAAGGTGTGTAAATGCCGAATGTGGGTCTTGCGGATAATCTCCGTTTTGCGGCAGGCCATACACAAAACTTGTGCCCCAGGGGTTGCAACCAAAGAGCCAGTCAATATTTGCCTGCTCCAGTTCTTCAAACGAATTATCCTTGCTTAATGTGCGGTACCAATAACACTGTGTGGCAAAAGAGGTAGTTAAATTGTTGCTGCACCATATAAAAGGCACGCCACGGTAAAAGGCATTTTGGCTGGCTTTGTTCCATACTTTTTGAATGCCTTGTTTGTAATACCCCAAAACAGTATCGGCATTGCTCCAAAAATTTTTAAGATACTTCTTATAATACCCTGGCCCCGGCCCATACTGTTTACTTTGCAATTGCTTAATTAATTCATAGTGCCCCAAATTAACAAAGGGATACCATTGATAATGTTTTGCCGTATCTGCTCCTAACCAGGGAGTAGTTTTTTCCTTTGCTGCATAATCCAGTGCCTGTACCATATAATAACCATTATCAGCACCCATTGCTGTATGGTTTACCATATTGTGTATGGCCGCTGTTGCCAGTTCCATATCATCTGTCCAATTTTCTTCTGCATATATATAGGGTGACCGTACGGATACTGTTTGTGTAACTCCCGGTTTTTTTAAAGCATAATTATATGCTTCAAATGCTTTATCATAATAGCTATCCCTGATGCCTATCTTCCTGAAAAGAGAATCAGTTTTACAAAGCTGGTCAGCCAGTGCAAACACACTTGTAAACTTTGCAGCGGTTGAACTGGTTCCTGTTGTATTATTCATAAACTTTCCCCGTTGCTGCGGTTTGCCATCAATAAAATATACAGGGCGTTCATATCCTTTACCATATTGACTATCCAGTTTTGGTATCCGCATACTGATATGGTCCCTGTCGTCTCCCAATTGATTGAACATGATATTTTCCGATGGGTTCATTTTTAATAACCAGTCAATTCCCCATTGGGCTTCATCCAGCACATCAGGCAAATTATTTTTTCCATCCAGGCCATTCGCCAGCTTTTCATCAGCAAATACATTTGGAAAATCACGGTAGGCCATCAGCAGATGATAAGTGGCATTGGCAGAAGTGGAAGAGTATTGCAGGTAATCACTGGCATCATGCCAACCGCCTGTTACATCAATATGCGTACTATCGGGCATGGGACCGTATAAAGTGTAGCCATCGTGTGTATGACAACTGTCTTTTAAAAATGGATTGAAGCCGCTTCTTTGTTGCCGCATATACCGCAGGCAAAAATCAGCCGTACCCCTGTAAACATTATCATCAATTTTAAAAACAGGAGACTGGGTGCCACCTGCTGAAATATAATATGTGCCGGGTTTAGTAAATTCAGAGAAAGATAACCGCTGTGTTTGATCAAAAGGACCGTAGCAACCAAAAGCTTTACCTGCACTTTTTTTAAACACTGCTTTTTTTGTTGCAGCATCAGTAATGTAAAATTCCTTTACCTGTTTATCCTGTTTACAGCACCAAACAGCCACTTTTGTACTCTTTGTTGTATAGCCCAATAAATTGATACGGATAACTGCGGTGTTATTTTGTGCAAATGAAGATGCCAGGCACATAACAGCAACAAAAAATAACACTATCTTCTTCATTGGCATAAATAATTTTAAACATTGAATTTACAAAAAACAAATCAATGCTTTTTATAAGTAATTTTATCATTCAATATTTATACAAATGAGAATTATTCCCGGCGAAATAAAAACAGGTGAATTGCATAGTTATCTTTTAGGTGCAGTGGCTCCAAGGCCCATTTGTTTTGCCAGTACAGTTGATGCGGCTGGTAATCCAAATTTATCTCCCTTTAGTTTTTTTAATGTGTTTGGAAGTAATCCGACTACACTGGTCTTTTCTCCTGCAAGAAGAGTAAGGGATAATACTATTAAACATACACTTCAAAATATTTATGACACAAAGGAAGTGGTGATCAATGTGGTGAATTATGCCATGGTGCAACAGGCTTCGCTTAGCAGTTGCGAATATCCAAAGGGCGTGGATGAATTTGAAAAAGCTGGTTTTACAAAACTGGCTTCGGAAAAAGTAAGGCCCTTTCGGGTGGCTGAAAGCCCGGTGCAAATGGAATGTAAAGTGAGGGATATTATTGAAACAGGTACTGAGGGTGGTGCCGGAAATCTGATCATTTGTGAAGTGTTGGTAATGCACATTAATGATAGTATCCTGAATGAAAAAAAACAAATTGATCCGCATAAAATTGACCTGGTAGCCCGTATGGGCGGCGATTTTTATTGCCGTGCCAGTGGGAACGCTGTATTTGAAGTAGCTAAACCACATACACAGTTGGGCATTGGTGTGGATGCTTTACCCGAAAGCATTCGCAATAGTAAAATGCTTACCGGTAATAATTTAGGGCAACTGGCCAATGTAAATGAAATGCCTTTTGTTGACCCTGCCTTTGATGACGACAAACTAAAAAACATCATCCAGTACTATTCCATCAACCCCGATGATATGGATACCGAACTGCATCGCTATGCCAAAGAATTATTAGATGCCGGAAAAGTGAACGAAGCCTGGCAGGTTTTGCTGGCAGATTACTGATCCTGCCCTGATCTTCCTGCTTAGCTCCCTATTATACCCCTTTGGACCGAAACTTTTAATTGCAATTATTCCCAAAACAGGAAACTTGTTTAGTAAATACCGCCAATACCCCGGCCCCGGGTTTTCCGCAACAGCAGTATTTAAGTAAGGAATTTGATTTTTAAGCTGGTATACTACCAAACTGCAAAATAGAAAAGACTACCTGCAAAATGCAATTATGAACCGGGGATTCCTGTATATAGTTTTGTGTTGCAATAAGGGTAACAAAATACCTGGTTACCTGATTTAAATTAAATCACTCACTAAAAATTATTTTATGAACAGAAAAAAGATCTTTGCAACTTTAGGGTTGACTGTTTTAATAGCAGTTATTTTTACATCTGCTAAAGCACAACAGCTCATTAATTACAGCAACAATATCTTTACTATTACAGCCCCGGCTATAGATCCGCAAGTATTCAAAGGCAAAACTCCTTACACAAAAGCCTTTTTAGAAACAGGATCTGGTGCCTTTTTTATTCTGCCCGCATCTAATAATACGCCTCCCCCTTTTTCGCAAACATGGTACTATAAACAAAATGGAGCACCTCAACCTGTTGTACAATTAGCAACCTTTTATGATACCATTCGCAGACCTCCGCACGGCAGCAGCCTGATAATTAATGCTATGAATACCCAAGGTCAAAATTCAGTCCAAAATCTCGTATCCACAAGTTATATTACAGTAACGAATGCTGTTAACGATGGTATTTTACCACTGGATACTATGACCATTGCAATTACATATAAAAACACACCGCTTCCTGCTGAGAATATAGGTGTTTACACCAATTCCGTAATTGCTTTTTTCTATAATAATACAGACAATCCTACTCTTTTTCGTCCGGTGCCGACGGACAATACAACATATCATTATTACGGAGCCGATGTGAAGCCAATAAGAATGCATAATGGTGAAACGCTAACAACATACGATGCTCTCCCCAACGCAATTAAAAATTTAATGCGGATTAATGGCAGGGGTTATTATGCAAATGAAGTCTATATAACAGCGCCATATATTCCTGATGGGAAAGAAAAAAACATTTTTCTTTCCCTGGCTTCTTCATCATTGGAAAATATTCAAACACAAAACGTGGGATCTTACAAAGCTGTATTAATAGATTATAATAATTCTGGGGGAGCCATTGTTAAAGTATTTGACCGGCTCTTGGTTACAAATCTAACCAGCCACGATCCAAATCATATCATTACTACCCCTTGCTGTCTTGATGGATATTCAGCATTTGCTGGAGTAAAAATTGATTACGATATTCAATTTGTAAACGATGGGAGAGCTGCGGCTACCTTAATCAAAGATACTGTCACTATTCCAAGGGGAATCCAGTTCCCCTCTAGTGGTGAAAATTTGTTTACTTGCACAATCGGCGGAGATAAGTTGATTGTTTTAAGGGAAGGCGGCACAGTATTAGTACAAGGTAAAAATCCACGATACTGTTCTTATCGTCTTGATCCGGATGCTGGGAAAATATATTTCACTATCCACAATGCCCGCCTATCAAATAATCCGGGTTTATTTGCAAGAAATAACGTTGGCAACATAAAATTTAGTTTAAAAACAAACCCTGATGGATCCGGTATTCAGCAATGTATGTATTCCAGGGTTTCAATTAAATTTGATGATAATCCACCAATACATAAAAATTGTCTTATACGGATTCATTGTAAATCAGGTATACAATGTGCAGATGTAGATTTTAACGACCCCAAAAAAGGACAATAAAAAATAAACTGCGTAATCTTTAAAGCCTTATTTTGTATAATCAAAATAAGGCTTTATGCTTTTATTGAGAACCTATATCTTTCTTTTTTTTACAGTCAACCTATTGTTTCTTTCCTGTGTAAATAAAAATCCAGGAAATGTTCCCATAATAATAGATACAGCTATTTTAATTAAGCAGTTCGACCGCTATGATTCATTTTACAAACTTTACAGGAAAACTGATGATGTTGAATTTTTGAAACAAAGCGGAGGAGTGGCAGATTCTGTTTTAACATTATCCCTGGTGCAGATAGACACTTCTTTGTTTGAGAAGTATTTTCTCTTGCTTTTTAATCGTGCTGCTGATTTAAACGACCTTCATAATTTTATACAAAGCCGTGAACTTTTTGACAAATACCGCTATTTATATGAAGAGTACCATCTCTCTAATGTAGCAGACCTGGCCTACGTGCAAATGATGGTAGCCAATATTTACAGCCGTTATGGCGATTATAAAAAAGCGGGCCTTTTACTCAAACAAAGCCTTAAAAATTATACGGTAGTAAAAGATACCGAATCGGTTGCATCTTGTATTCTTAATATAGCTATTCCCTTGAAAGAAATGCAGAAGTATGATGAAGCTGTAAATACATTGCAGAAAATATTTGAGTTGCCTGCTGTTTCATCAAAAAGAAGAGGAATAGCTTGTATAGAATTGGCAGATATTTATACAAGGCAAAATAAAATTATCGATGTCGGCCTACAATTACAAAAGGCAAAACAGTTCCTTGATGCCATACCTTATAATCCTGATGTTACAATAGTATATGCCTCTCTAAACCAAATTGAAGGCGATTGGTTGATGCTGAAGAATGATCCGCAAGCTGCATTAAAGGCCTATTACAGATCTTTTGATTCAGCAAAGGTCGCATCCCGGCAACAAATACGTAACCGGGATTTTGGCAAACTCTATATTGCCATTGGCAAAGCATTGGAGCAACTCAATCTTTATGATTCAGCCATGCATTATTATAACAAGGCATTATACACCGTTACCAATACTGACACCTTAAACCGATTTTCTCTTCCCCTGCAAAAAGACCTGTATGCCGAAAACACCATTGCAGAAGCCTTATACGCCAAAGCCAATTGTATTTTGCTGAGCGATAGCGGGAATACCGAAAAATTAAAGCATGCTGCCAACTGTTACGATTTAGCCTTTCAGACCGAAAAAAAATTGCTAAGTGCTTTCTCCAATGATGAATCCCGTTTTAACAGCCTTGTATCCTTCAAAAAACAAACCGAAAAAGCTATTGCTGTTTGTTACCGCCTCCTCCAAAAAACCAATGATACACACTGGGCCGAAGAAGCTTTTTTATTTGCCGAAAGCAATAAGTCCTTTGTATTGAATGAATCAGTGAAGCGTAATATAGCCGCATCGCTTTTTATGCAGGAAGATACTTTGTATGGAAAGATACAATCACTGCAAAGCAGCCTGGCTTCAATAGAAATAGAATTAAACAAACAAAAATTTTCATCATTGCCAGATTCGGCTATTGTGAAAAAACTTCTTGCTGATAAACAAAAACTGGAAGAAGCACTACTGCAAAATGAGAATACAGTTAAAATAAACAATCCCCAATATGCCGACTGGCTAAGTAATGAGACTGCATTAACTGCAGGAGAAATTATAAACAAGATCATTACTGAAGGCTCCGCCATGGTAGAATACTTTGCAGGAGATTCAGATGTTTATGCATTCGGCGCTTATAAAGACAAACCGGTATCTTTTTATAAGCTCTCCGCCGATACAAAATCAGTAAGCAATAGTTTCCTGCATTTCTTTTCTGACAGGAACTTCATTCTCAATAAGCCTGCAGCGTATGCTGCTGCAGCTAACCAGTTATATGATCTTTTACTTAAGCCTTTGTTTGTTTCCAACACTTTATCATTGGTGATCATACCCGATGATTTTATTTCGCTCATTCCCTTTGATGCACTGTTAACTACACCGGCAACATCTGCAAATATTGCTTCTTTTCCTTTTTTAATTAAGCAGGCAGAAATAACCTATGCATTTTCGGGCAAAACTATTTTAATGCAGCAACAGGTAAAGCACAATACCGGCAATGATCAACTTATAGCATTTGCTCCTGTTTTTTCAAATAGGGAACGGGGGTTTCCACCATTGTCACACAGTAACGAAGAGCTCCTGGCTATTAAAGAATTTTATCCGGCCGGAAAATTTTATACTGGTACTTCTGCCACATTGCAACAATTCAAAACTAATTCTACTAATGCATCTATCATACATCTTGCCACACATGCCGGTTCCGGCAACGATTCCAGCCTGGCCGGTATTGAGTTTTATGATACCACACTTTACCTCAATAATATTTACACCATGCCCCTGAAAGCAAAATTGGTTGTGTTAAGTGGTTGCGAAACAGGCGCAGGTAATGTAGATAAAACAGAAGGGTTAATGAGCCTCGCCAGGGGATTCAGTTATGCCGGCACACAAAACGTGGTGGCAGGTTTATGGCAAACAGAGGATAAAACTTCGGGTGAATTATTCAAAAACTTTTACAGCAATCTTTCTGATAACAGCATTTCCGGTTCATTGCAAAAGGCAAAACTTCAATTGATACAAAATGCATCTGTATCACAGGCCTCTCCATTTTACTGGGCAGGCTATATCTATATTGGCATACCGGGCGAAAAGATAAATACTGGTTCGAATAAAAACATGATACTTATTTTTATTGCAGGAGTTTTATTGCTGATTGGTATTGCTGTTGCGTTTAAAAGAAGAAGGCAATTATAACCTGAATTTGGAGTTCCCAACAGTATAAATACCCCATAGTATTCGTTATGCTCCTTTGAAATTAAGAGTAGAGAATTAATGTTGAAGCTACAGTAGTACAAAAGTTGAGTAAAGCTAATGAACGAAACGGGTTGTATATCGTTTCGTTCTTGACCTTTTTGTTACTTTTTGCGTCAAGGCAAAAAGTAAATAATAAAATTGCAAATAGATATCTTATTGCATTTCTAAACCAACCTCAGCTTATTAATCCGGCAACTTTTCCAATAATTCCTTTGCCTTTGTAAAAAATGAAGAAGCTTGTGGTATGCTGTTTAAAACGGTACGGCATTTCACAATATCTTTTTGCTTAAGCGCCGATAATGCCTGGTACCATTGTGCGGGAGCGGCATATGCCGTTTGGCCGGAAGCTATATTTAAAAAAATGCTATCCGCTTCTTTATTCTTTCCCGTTTCGAGATAGCATATGGCCAGTGAAAATTTCATTTGTATATCATCAGGCTGCAGGGATATATATTGCTCGAACACTGGTAATGCATCATTGTATGATTTTTTGTTGAACGCTGTAGCAGCGTTTTGTGCAAGAGAATCCGTTGTATTTCCCCGAAGCTGAATATTCAAAGCATCATGATTTGCATATTGTGCGTACAATTTTTCCGGGGAGGTTTTGTTTGATGAAAGAAAATAAATTCCTGCAGTAACTACAATAATTACAGAAGCTGCAATGGCCAGCCATTTTTTAAATGATGACTGTATCACTTTACCGCCTTTAGCAAAGTACTTCCTGTTCATTTGCTGCAGGGTCTGGCGTAATTCATTTTCATTTGGAAAGGTGTTTTCGACTTTCATTGTTTTATCTATAGTATCGTATAGCTGTATATAATTACGTAAGGCTTCATCACTGGCTATTTGCAATTCAAATTCGGTACGCTCCTGTGGCGTCATTTCATTATTGAGATATTGCTCTATTTTTTCTAACTCCGTTTCGTTCATAAAATAGTTACCATTTTAAAGCGCTAAAGCCCGGTGCTTCTTTAACCAGGCTGATGAGTTTTGACATGCATTCTGTTTTCTTTTTTCTTACATAAGCATAAGTAAAATTAAGTATTTGGGCTACTTCCTGTAAAGGTTTTCCGCTCCAGGAAAGCGATAACAGGTCACGGCAGCCTTCGCCCATGTTGGCCAGCTTTTCCTCAATCAGGTTCTTTCTCTTTTCCACGGTAAGCAAGGCCTCATAATTTTCTGCCACATTCTCATTTACACTAAATCCTTCATCTCCGCTAATTGTTACGGTATGGCCCTTTCTTTTATGCAATTCATTTATCCACCGGTTGCGGCATACCAGGTGAAGAAAAGCCTCAAACGGGCAGGTTAGCACAAAGTTCTGTGTAGTTGCCTTGCGGTGAAGTTCAATCAATACTTCCTGGAACAGGTCGGCAGCATCCGTTTCACTACCACTGTTTTTTACTACCATCCTTTTAATGCCTGTGGCATAACGGCGGTATATTTCTTCAATCAATACCGAATCGTTTTTGGCCAATGCCTCAATGTATTTATGGTCGGGGTGGGCAATCATAATTAGCAAGAAAGTTAATGCTTTTTTAAAATAGAAGGTAACAAAAAACAAAAAGGCGGATATAAATACAAAGCAAGCTTATTGCAATTATCAATTAACACTAAAACTCACAAAAATGAAAAAGTTTCTATTCTTTGCTATTGTATTGATCTCTATTAATACATATGCACAAAACACCCGGATCGGTTTTACCACCGGAGTTACTATTGCCAATTACAAATCAAAGGTGGACGGAAAAACAGAAAGCGCAACAGCTAAAGCCGGATTAACTGCAGGTGTGCTGGTAGATATCCCGGTAGCTAAACATTTCAGTTTTCAACCGGCCATAAATTTTGTTCAAAAAGGAACAAAAGATGAACAAAGCTATGGTACGCTTACACAGAAAGGTAGTATCAATATTAACTATTTAGAAATGCCATTGAATTTTTTGTACAATTCCAGGAGCAAGGCCGGTAATTTCTTTGTTGGCGCAGGCCCTTCAGTTGCTATTGCCATTTCAGGAAAAGCTAAATATGATGATGGCACCACAAAAGCATCTGAAAATCTAAAATTTGGAACCAGCGACGATTCCTTTATGAAACCCTTTGACCTGGGTGCAAATATTATGGCAGGTTTTGCTTTAAACAATGGAGTGATGTTCTCCCTGAATTATAATGCCGGTTTAAATAATCTATTTCCTCACGGAACGGATGATGGCAGCTTAAGAAGTAATTATTTTGGAATTAAACTCGGGTATACATTGAAAGGGAATAAAAAGCATAACAATAATTAAATTTATAAAAGTAAATGAAAGCGCTTTTATTAATATTAGCTTTTCCCGTATGTTGTTTTGCACAATATACCCCGGGCACAAAGTTGCAAACTAAGATCCGGATTACTTCAGATTCAGGAACAGTAACTGGTTATTTTGTGGCCGGCTCTGATTCTTCAGTTATTCTAAGCTCAACTAAAAGATACTCAACCGGCACTTCAGTTACTGTTCCTGTAAATTCGATCAGGGAGCTCCGCATGAAGACCAAGGAAGAGAGCCGGTTTGGAGTTGCTGCCGGTGTCTTTAGTTTAGGCTTTATATTAACTGCAGGCCTTACAAAAAACAGTGGTGATATTGATAACGATGGTAAGACCAGTTTTTTTGAATTGCTGTTTACTGCCATAGAGGGAAGCACATCCAGCAACAGGAGACGCAGGAATACGGCATTAATTGTAGGGGGCGCCGGCGGCACGTTGGCTTTAGTTGCATACTTATTAAGCAGCAATAAAATATCACTTGTTTTTCCACTAAATAACCGCAAAAGATATTACGACGAAAAAAGAGGGGAGCTGAATAAATATGCAAAATTTTAACGAGGCTTTAAAAGAATTACAATCCGGCAGAATAAAAATTTCTTGCAATTTGCAGAGATTCAAAATACTTTCAATGCGAAATTGCCCTGCCGTAATAAGGTATTAAAAAGATTTCTGGGAAACAGAATATTTGAGTCTATTATTAATTTATTAAAAACAACGAATTATGAAAAAAGTATTAATTATTGCATGTGCAGGCCTTATTACAGCATGTAATTGTTTAGGCCAGGCTACTGAAAAACCCAGCTTTTTACAAAAAAGTAAGAACCAGAAAACCGGAGCCTGGGTTTTGGCGGGCAGCGGTGCAGGCCTCTTTGTTGCGGGAATCATTGTAAGTGTTTCGAATTCAAGTAAATCTGTTGTAAATGCCTACACTTTACAATCTGACAACACAAATTATACAGCAGGAACAGTACTTTTAATTACTGGCGCTGCAGCAGCGCTTGGCAGTATACCGCTTTTCATAGCGTCATCACGCAATAAACATAAAGCGGCATCATTATCATTTAAAAATGAAATGGCTCCGCAATTACAAAACAGCACGGTGTTTTATAAACCTATTCCTTCTATAAGTTTGAAAATTGAATTATAGAAACTATCCGATCAGAATATTGTTCCAAACACTTTCTTTAACAGATCGGTAGTTCTTGCCGCAAAGTTTGTGCGGATATTTTTTTCTTCCTTTGCCACCAGGTCAAACAGGGCGTTGGTTGCTTTGTTGGTTACAAAGTCGGCGAGGTCGGGATTTACTTTATTAAATACAATGGGCAGGCTGTTATATTTATTAACCAGGTCGCCATAATATTTTGTGGCATTCACTTTATCCAGAGATGATTTGATTACCGGTAAAAAAGCTGCGGTTAACTGGGCGGTTGTTTTCTCCCTGAAAAAATGAGTGGCGCTGGTATCACCGTTCCTTACCAAACCAATGGCATCGCTTATGGTCATACTTTTAATGGCACTCACAAAAATGGGTTTGGCATAACCGGCCGCATCTTCTGCACCCCGGTTAATTTGCAAAATGGCTTTATCCACCATACTTCCAAAACCTATATCCCTTAATGTCTTTTCTACTTTCTTAGCATCATCGGGCATTAGTATTTTATAAAAAGCATCTTTAAAAAATCCGTCCTCTTTATTTAGCTTTAATACAGCGCCTGCCAGCCCCTGGGACAATGCTTCTTTAATTCCTTCGGCTGCTTCTGTCTCCGTTACTCCGGTTGACTGGGGTAATTGTTTTATTATATCACATCCATAAAAAAGAGAAGAGACCAGTATTGCTGTAAATATTTTTTTCATGATCTGGGTTTTATTAAAATTAAACATAGGCAAGATTCCTGCCAAACTCTATTGTAAGAACCGTAAATGGACAAATGAGTTGTATGCGGTATCTTTGCCGAAATTTTTGGGAAAGTAAAATGAGTACACAACATCTATCGGAACAGGAAATAATCCGCAGGGAAAAATTAACAGAATTAAATAAATTGGGAATTGATGCCTACCCGGCGGCATTGTACCCCGTTAATATTACATCTGCCTATATAAAAGAAAATTATAAAGCTGATGAGAACAAAGCTGATTTTGCAGATGTGTGCATTGCCGGCCGCATCATGAGTGTACGTGATATGGGTAAGGCAAATTTTGCGGTATTGCAGGATGCTGTTGGAAAAATTCAGTTCTATATAAAGCAGGATGATATTTGCCCCGGCGATGACAAGACACTATATCAAACTGTCTGGAAAAAATTAATGGATATTGGCGATATTATTGGTATCAAAGGTTATGTGTTCACCACAAAAACCGGTGAAACATCTATCCATGTAAAAGAATTCACTCTTCTTACAAAAGCTTTGCACCCGTTACCAATCGTAAAAGAAAAAGATGGCGAAGCATTTGATGAAGTAACTGATCCTGAATTTCGTTACCGTCAACGATATGCCGACCTGATCGTAAACCCGGGTGTGAAAGAAGTTTTTATCAAGCGTACCAAAATGGTAAATGCCATCCGGGAGTTTTTAAACGAACGTGGCGCTTTGGAAGTGGATACCCCGGTATTGCAAAGTATTCCGGGTGGCGCTGCAGCAAGGCCCTTTACTACACATCATAATGCACTGGATGTGCCCATGTACATGCGCATTGCCAATGAACTTTATTTAAAGAGATTAATTGTTGGGGGTTTTGAATGGGTATATGAGTTCAGTAGAAATTTCAGGAACGAAGGCATGGACCGTACACATAATCCTGAATTTACGGTGCTTGAATTTTATGTGGCCTATAAAGATTATGAGTGGATGATGGATACCACAGAACAAATGCTGGAAAAAGCTGCCATAGCAACAAATGGTTCTACAAAAGTTTTAGTTGGTGATCCTTCGGCTCCGCTCAGGACAATTGATTTTAAAGCGCCCTACAAAAGGATAACCATGTACGATGCTATCAAGGAATATACAGGTTTTGATATCTCAGCAATGGATGAAGCCGGGATAAGGGATGTATGTAAACAACTGCATATTCATACAGATGAAAAAATGGGTAAGGGAAAATTGATCGATGAAATTTTTGGTGCCAAATGCGAAGGCAATTATATACAGCCCACTTTTATTACAGACTATCCTGTTGAAATGAGTCCGCTTACTAAAAAACACAGAAGTAAACCTGGTTTAGTTGAACGTTTTGAATTAATGTGTAACGGTAAGGAAATTGCCAATGCCTATAGTGAATTAAACGATCCTATAGAACAGCGTGAACGTTTTGAAGAACAAACCAAACTGATGGAACGGGGCGATGATGAAGCCATGTTCATTGACTATGATTTTTTACGGGCACTGGAATATGGTATGCCGCCAACTTCAGGTATTGGTTTTGGTATCGACCGGATCGCAATGTTACTCACTAATCAGCATTCCATACAGGATGTTCTTTTCTTCCCGATGATGAGACCGGAGAAACAAGTTGATTAGTTATTTCAAAAGTTGAAGTAATGTAAATGCTGGGCCTCCTTCTCCTCCTGAGCGGAGTCGAAGGAAAGAACGGGGATGAAGTACGATGATGAGGCTGGTAAATAAGCCTGAATAATAAACTTAATCTTACATTAGCAGTATGAAAAGGTCTTTTTTCATACTGCTTTTTTCTTTTTACCTGACAAATCTTAATGCCCAAAAAAATATTACCTGTTTAATTAAAACAGAATTAGGCAATATCACTGTTGAACTATATCCTTCAAAAGCTCCCGTTACTGTTGCCAATTTTTTAATGTATGTTGATGCACATTTGTACGACAGCAGCTCTTTTTTCAGGGCTGTAACCTTAAACAATCAGCCAAAAGATTCTGTAAAGATTGAAGTGATACAGGGAGGCAATGTGGATTCTGCAAAAGAGTTTGCTCCTATCCCATTGGAAACAACACAGCAAACAGGCTTGCTTCATAAAGATGGAACTATTTCTATGGCCCGGGGCAAACCGGCAAGTGCTACCAGTAGTTTTTTTATTTGTATCAATGATCAGCCCTTCTTAAATTTTGCCGGCAAAAGAAATAAGGATGGCCAGGGTTTTGCCGCATTCGGAATAGTAACCAAAGGGATGAATGTGGTAAAAAAGATCCAGCAACTATATCCAAACCAGGGACAATATTTTAAACCACCTGTAACAATTATTTCCATTTCACGAATACAATAAATCATGCAAAAGATTTTAATCATTTTATTCTTTGCGGTATCGCAAAATATAACAGCGCAAAATTTTGTAAGCAACCAACGTCCGTCAACCGGAACGGAAAGAATTACTGCTTACAAAAAACATCAATCATTATTAAATACATCTGCTTACAAAAAACTACAATGGCGTAATGTTGGGCCCGATAATGTGAGCGGCCGCTGTACAGATGTTTGGGGTATTTCGGGCAATAAAAATATTTTATACGCCGCCTTTGCCACAGGTGGTTTGTGGAAATCGGAAGATGCAGGAAAAACATGGAAGCCTTTATTTGATCAACTGGCTACACAATCTATTGGAAACATGGCCCTGGCTCTGTCCAATCCCAATATTATTTATGTAGGAACCGGTGAAGCAAATATTTTCAGGGCTTCTCTACCAGGGATCGGAATGTTCAAATCTGTTGATGCAGGAAAAACATGGCAACATATTGGCCTGGAAAATACCAGCACAATTGCCAGGATAATTGTACATCCAACTGATGCATCAATAGTTTATGTTGCTGCAGGTGGTAACGAATGGAGTTATAATAATGACAGAGGCGTTTATCAAACTACAGATGGAGGAAAGACCTGGAAAAAAATTTTAGGTAATGATGATAAAAGCGGGTGTATTGATCTGAGAATGGATCCATCTGATCCCAATATTATTTATGCTTCTATGTGGAACCGCATACGCAAGCGCTGGAGCGACCCCGTACCGGAAGATGGTGATCATATCTATAAAACAACTGATGGCGGAAAAACATGGAAGCCTCTTACCAACGGATTGCCTGAAACAAAAAACACAGGCAGGATAGGAATTGATATTTCAAGAAGCAACCCCTCGGTGATCTATGCCTTTGTTGATAACCATGATAAAAAAAGAGAACCCAAGCCGGGTGAGCTTGATAGTTACGGGCGACTAAAAGAAATTGTAGTGAAGGGTGTGGAAGTTTACAGAAGTAATGATAAAGGGGAAAGCTGGACTAAGATGTCGGAGAATGATGACAGAATGGAAAGGTTTTGCGGAACCTATGGTTGGGTAATGGGACAGGTAAGAGTGAACCCGTTGGATGAAAACTGTTTGTTTATTTTAGGATTAGCCATGGCAAGATCATATGATGGAGGTAAAACATGGAACCGTTTTCAACCTACTGATACCACCGGCGATTATATACATGGGGATAATCATGCTTTATGGATTGATCCGGCAGATTCAAATTATATTATTAATGGTGATGATGGCGGTATAGCATTAACTTATGATGGCGGAAAAAAATGGAAGAATTTTTATAAAGTAATCCCTACAACACAATTTTACAATGTTACTTATGACTCGAGGGTACCTTATAATATTATTGGTTCTGTACAGGACGAAGGTTCTTTAACAGGAAGTATCAATAATTCATTTGGTAAAAAAGATACAACAATCAACCAATGGAAATGGGGGCCGGGTGGCGAAGGGGTTATACATGCCATTGACCCGGGTGATGCCAATACAATTTATACTTCTTCTTTTTATGGACGGCTAATAAAGGCCAACCTGGACATGCCTGATACTTTACAGGAAAGAAGTATTGCTCCCAAAAAAGCAGAAGACGAAGAAACACACAGGGGTGAATGGCTGGCTTACACTATGATATCACCACATAATAGCTTTACTGTTTATCATGGTATGCAATATTTATTTAAATCGGTTGACAGCGGGCATACCTGGAAAAGGATCAGCCCGGATATGAGTAATAATAATAAACAAAGAATGGGCAGAACGCCTTATGCTATAAATCACCAGGCGATAACTGCCATTGACGAATCCCCATTTAAAAAAGGTTTGTTATATGTTGGTACAGATGATGGCCTGGTTTGGATAAGCTTAAATGATGGGAGTAATTGGAATAAAATTGATACCGGGCTGCCGGTAAATACTCATGTATCAAGAATAGTTGCATCAAAATATAATGAAGCAACGGTATATCTGACTTTGAATGACAGAAGAGAAGATAACATCACCCCATATATTTATAGATCAACCGACCTTGGAAAAACATGGGTGCCCATTGTTGGAAACCTGCCGCATAGCCCGGTAAATGTTATACGGGAAGATCCAAACAAAAAAAATATTTTATACTGCGGAACAGATATGGGTGCTTATGTAAGTAATGATGGTGGAAAGAAATGGATACCCATAAATAATAATCTTCCAGTTTCTGTATCTGTGCAGGATCTATTTATTCATCCCAAAACAAATCAATTGGTAATCGCAACCTATGGCCGTGGTATTTTTGTGTTGGATGATATAAGCCTGTTGCAAAAATAATATTGCAGTATTTCCATTCATCAAATTCTGTTTACTGTTTCTACCAAAAAAACTATCTTGTCCGCTCAATAATTAAACATTCAGAATATGATAAAGTTTGTAAAACATGCTGCAGTTTTAGTGACAGTAGCATTTTTCAGCCTGTCAATCCAGGCACAAAAAAAAGACCTGACAGATGACCAGTATTTTAAAAGCAACTTTAAAGGCATTACCAATCCGTTGCCTTCAGTTGTTAAATGGCTTGATGACAGCCGTCTTATTTTAAGGAGAGATGGAAAAAGTTATGTGATCGATTGTAAAACCGGCGCCGAAACAGATGCCACCGATGCAGATATGAAAACAGATATCAAACCTGATAAGCCTTCTGTTTTTCTTAAAGCAGGAGATGTTTATGTAAGAGTGAGTGGTACTGAAACACAGCTAACCAATGACAAAGACAAAAAAGCAAACCCAACACTCAGCCCCGATGGAAATTATGTGGCCTACACAAAAAATAATGATCTCTATACGGTCAATATTGCTACTAAAAAAGAAAACAGGCTCACCAGCGATGGCAGCGAAACCATATTGAATGGTTATGCAAGCTGGGTATATACCGAAGAAATACTTGGCCGTCGTTCTGCCTATCGTTCTTTCTGGTGGAGCCCGGATAGCAAACGCCTTGCTTTTTTCAGAACCGATGATTCGCCTGTTCCGGTTTTTACCATTACAGATGGTGCCGGCCTGCACGGACTTGTAGAAAAAGAAAGGTATCCAAAAGTTGGTGATCCAAATCCTGAAATAAAAGTTGGCATTGTACAACCAGATGGTGGAAATATTGTTTGGGCCGATTTTAATGCTAAAGATGATCAGTATTTTGGCATGCCTTACTGGATGCCTGATGGAAGTTCATTATTGGTACAATGGATGAACCGCCTGCAGGATAATCTTATCATTTATGAAGTGAGTACAACAACCGGAACTAAAAGAGAGTTCTATAATGAAAAACAAAAAACATGGGTTGACCTTGATGATGGAGGGGATCGCATTCATTTTATGGAGAATGGTACAGGCTTTATTCTTTTTAATGATGCCACTGGCTGGAAACACATGTATTTCTATGATATGAAAGGAAAATTAGTGAATGCGATCACTTCGGGTAAGTTCACCGTTACTGATCTGACCTATGTGGATGAAAAGAAAGGTATTGTTTATTTTACTGCAAGGAGTTTGGAAAACACTGCAAGAACCGATTTTTACCGGGTTAACATAAATGGTAAGAATATGGAACGCCTTACCCTTGGTGATTATAATAACACCATTAATCTTTCGCCTGAAGGCTCATATTTTGTTACCACGTATTCCAATTCAACTACGCCACCAAAGATGACGCTGATCAGTAATAAAAGAAAAATAATTAAAGAACTGGGAGATGCCAAAGGGGCTGAATTTGATAATTATACTTTAGCTAAAACAGAGATCGTTCGTGTAAAAAGTGATGATGGTTTATATGACTTGCCCATGAAAATAACCTGGCCCGTTAATATGGATAAGAATAAAAAATACCCGGTGCTTATTTCTATTTACGGAGGCCCCAATGCCGGAACTGTTATGGACACCTGGGGATTAGGTGGCAACCAGCAATGGTATGCCAAAGAAGGCTTGATACAGGTAACTATGGATCACCGTGCCAGCGGGCATTTTGGTAAAGAAGGGGTGAACTATATGTATCATAACCTGGGCTATTGGGAAATAAAAGATTACAGCACTATGGTAAAATGGCTGATATCAAATGGCAATGCCGATGCAACAAAGATATGCATCACTGGTTTTAGTTACGGAGGCTACATGAGTTGCTATGCCCTTACTTATGGAAGCGATGTGTTTACACATGGTATGGCCGGAGGCAGTGTTACTGACTGGACCTTTTATGATAGTCATTATACAGAACGCTATATGGGCACGCCTGCCAATAATCCGGAAGGATATAAAACAAGTTCTGTTTTAACTAATATAGATAAATACAAAGGCATGTTGCAGATCGTGCATGGTGTAATTGATGATAATGTGCATTTACAAAACAGTTTAAGACTTATTGATAAACTTGAGGATGCCAAGAAAGATTATGAATTTATGATCTACCCCGGTGGAAGACATGGATGGGGTGGCAATAAAGGATTACATTTTCAAAACCTGAAAACAAAATTCATTTATAAATATTTGCTGGAAAAGGAGGTACCTAAATCAATGTTGAAATAAATTTAGCCCGGTACATTTTAAGCCACAGTTTTGTAAAATCTTTTTACAGACCTGTGGCATTTTATTTTAGTCATTTTAAATCAACTAATCAATGCTATTGCAAAACTGAATATTAAAGTGTATTTTTCTCCTTTAACCAAACCAATTAATATGAAAAAACTAATCCCAACAAGACTTGCCACAATGCTTTATGCATTGGCAATGGGTACTTTTGGCGTACTGCATTTAATGAATGCTGAAGCGATGGCCGGAATGATACCCACCTATATGCCAGGCGAAGGGAAGATTTGGATCTATATTACAGGTGTCGCTTTAATTGCCGCAGGCCTTGCCATACTGATCAATAAATTTACAAGGATAGCCTGTTATTTACTGGCTGCAATGTTGCTGACATTTGTTTTTTTGTTACACTTAAAACCGGCCATGGATGGCAATATGGGTAACTTATTAAAAGATACCGGCCTTGCAATGGCCGCCATTATTATAGGCAACAATTCAAAATAAAATCATTTAATAAACAATTCCCGTTGAAAATTTTCAACGGGAATTGTTTATTGCCTTTGCGGATCTTTATGGCTTCTTTTTTAATTTATTTTTAAACGTAAGGTAATCCAGGAAATAAATTACCCTTACAGACAGGCTGTTGAATTGTTGCCCATCAACGGTATTACCAAGATTCTTCACGTAATTTTTTTCAAACTGGCGGTTAAAACCTTCGCCTATATCTTTCCATACAATGCTGAAAAAGCTTCCCTGGGCAAATTGCCAGTTATATACCATATCAACGCTTAGATAATTATAATTCTGTTTTACATTTTGTGCAAATGGTGAATTGGGTGTTTGCAGATCGCCATATTTATCCAGCTCATAAAACTCCGCCGGGTTTACTTTACTCCAGTAATGCCTGGCCCTTAATGTAAGTCCCATGCGGTTGGTGAAATTGTATTTAATGTTCAAAACATTTTCAACACTGTTTACATTCCTCCTGGAAAAAATGATTGTATCACCCAATGAGCCAACCCTGCCGGCGTATCCCGATTGATTTTTACTTTTGCTTATATACGTTGAGCCATCAACAGAAAACCTGCTGCTGAAACGTATCTTACCAAACAAATTGTAGTCAAAATTTTTACGGTTAAACACGCCGCCTGTTCCGGCATAAAGATTTCCACCCCATGATAATTTTTTTGCAGAGTTGCTTTCCCACCAGAGATTTACATTTATCCTTCCTTTATCTTTAAACACCCTGCCATATGATCTTGGTTCATAAAAATCATTACGGTTAGGTCCGCCATTTATATTGGCACCTATCCACCATAATTTTTTTGTTTGTGCATTAAAGTTGAAGTTAATGCTTGCACTCTGGTACATCATTGATTTACGACGCAAAATATCAATTGGTGTAACCAGCCTGCTGTAAAATAAATTTGTGTTAATACGTAGTTGATTGTACCAGCCCTTAGGCTTTGTCCAACTATATCCTGCCCACAAGCCCTGATCCATGGTATTGTTATTGGTAAAATAACCCAGGTCGCTTTTATCATACTTATCGTTGTACAGATCCTGCCATACATTAAAATTAAACCGGCCACTTGTTTTACCAAGGTATATGCTGTGTGCATAGCCTGTTGTATTCTTGCCGTCTCTGCCGATGATATTACTGAAACTTACATTACCACCTACATTGTATGTATTCTTCTTATTATTCAGATCAAATAAAGCAGAAGTTACATTAGCGTCATAATCATTGCCGCTGCGCCAAACATTTGTATTTACCAATGATATGCTGCTGTTATGTTTTAAAGTTTGATCCAATACAAATACATTGTAATTGGTCAATGGCATACTTTCTTCCTTTCTTATGGATTCTGTATTCTTATCTTCAAAGGTTGTAAACTGCCGTTGGGTTACAGCATTTAAAACTCCTACACCCAGGCCTTTCTGTGTACGTCCGCTTATTTTAGTTGCATTAATAATTTTTGCCTGGGCAGGGTCTTCCAGTATGGTTTCATTTGCCTGTGCCGAATTCCATTTTCTATATCTTGATTCAACTCCTATACGCCTGCTATAAAAAAGATTCCCTTTATTAAACAACTCCGTCCCTTCGGTAAAAAAAGCCCGGTTCTCATTAAATTTTTGTTCAAATGGCGACAGGTTTAAAACACGGTTATCTGATTGTACCTGTCCAAAATCCGGGATCAATGTCATATCTAAAGTAAATGCCTGGTTAATGCCGTATTTCAGATCCATTCCTCCATTAATGGTTGCTGTACTTTTTTTATCTCCTATAGCTGCAGTACCATCATGATTTACATAGGTTGAAAAATATGGCGAGAGTTGTAAACGCATAGGGGGTTTAATATCTTCCAGCCCGGTAAACGATCCTTCCTGGGTAAGAAAACCATTTACATTTGGATCAATAGATTGCCAGAATAACTGTTGCCCGCTTTTTTGCCTGCGCCTTACTATATTCAAGCCCCAGTCCTGTACTTTTTTCTTACCAAACCGTATGGCCGAATAAGGGATGAACATTTCAAAACTCCAGCCATCGTTATTTATTTTTGAAGCGCTTTGCCATACAGCATTCCAGCTAAAGTCTTCGCTGTTGCCATTGGTATTAGGTGCCTGTTTGGCATCAAACTGTTCACCCAGTGGAGTTACAAAATATTCAAAGCCGTTTAGCTTATCATTATAGGTATCAAAGATCACACCAAGGAAATCATTATTTCCAAAACCATCCCTACCTACTAATTCTGCAGCAATACTATCTTTAGTTCTTTCATGTAAATAACCGCCAACATAAACGCCCATGTTGTTATATAAGAAATAAATCTGGGTGGCGTTATCCGGGTTTTCGGGTATAAAAGGTGCCGGCCTTAAGGAAATAAATTTATCTGCTACCGGGGCATCTTTCCAGACTGCTTCATCCAGCACGCCGTCTATTTTAATGGTTGATTGAATTCTTTTGGCAGGTAATTTCTTTTTTTCGGTTTGGCTGTAAACTGTAGTGGTTACGAGCACGCAAAAGCATAATGCTTTCAGTTTAAAGTGAATCATGGCTATACTTTATTGGTTTGCGAATACACCATTCATGGCGAAATGATGTTACTACGAAATTAAACGTATGAGCCGCAAAAAAAGTTACCACTCATCAAAGAAAAAAGCTTTTAGGTTTTCATTAACAGGGGCTGTTAAACAAAGTGTTTGTTATATATTCGCCAATAGTTACAGCATCTATTTTAAAAGATGAAATCCCTTCTGTTGATATTACATTAACGTGAACAGATAATAATTAATTTGTAATAACAAACTTACCCGTAATCATTTCTTTTTGGGAAGTTACCCGGTAAACATAAGTACCTGCAGACAGATTTCTCACAGAAATAGTATTGTTACTATTGGTAGACAATAATTCAGATACCCGTTTACGGCCAGTTATATCAAAAATATCAAAAGTAAACTGTGAAGCAGGCTGAGCTCCTGTCAAAATGATATTTAGTTTTCCATCTTTACGTACAGGGTTTGGCTCAACTTTAACCATCAACGAAGCCTTGATATAAACACGTTCTGTAGTGGAGTATTTATTATTGCCGCTCTGCTGAATTATTTTAAGCCGGTAATAGTTGTTGCCATCAAACGGCATTTTGTCAACATACGCATCAATGAAAGTTTGTGACGTTCCTGAATTGTTTGAATATTTTCTTTGTAAAATCGTACTGAAATTTACAGCATCTGCAGATCTTTCGATAGTAATAATGTTATTACGCTCATCTGAAATAAAACTCCACGACAAAGCAACTTTGGTTTGGCTATTGAGTTTTGCCTGTAATTGAATGTTGTTAACAGCAAGTACGATAAAGCTGTTAAGTGCAATATCCCCAGTTGATGATTTATTTACCGTACCGGCATTTGCGGATGTGTTGGCAATTCCTCCAAAAAAATTAGTTCCAAGGTTTATTGTAACCTGCCCTGCCTGTGTCCATGTAACTCCATCAGGAGAAATGTAAGCAGTAATTATATTGGCAACACTTTTATTTAATTTCAGCCAGTATGGATAATTAATTGCAGGAGCCGGAGTAACAGTAGTAATGGTTGCTACATCACCTGCATTTATTCTTGATTGGAACACAGCTCCTGCGTGCCCGGTTAGTGCAATCATTACATAAGGAGAGTTAGGGGCGGCAGAACTCCGTAACATTAGTCCCGTCTTTGACAACCCATTTACAGGATCTGTTTCTGCAACACTGTAAACTTTAGTTATAATATCACTATTACCCGATAAGTTTAGCATAGTAAAATTAAACTGATCCGTAGTATTGTTATTTATGCCACTGCCACCACCATTCACGTTAAAAGTGCTTTTAATATTATCATAATACCCGCTCCCAGCCTGCGTTGGGGATCCGATATCAATATTAGTCCAGATACCCGGTAAGGCATTATTTTGCTGATTATAAAAAGTAGCTTTCCAGATACCACTGCCCCATGTTGCAAAAGACACATGAGAGGATGAGGAAGCAGCCCCTTTATATAAACTTGTTCCGTTTATAAGACCTGAATAACTTGCCGGTGCATTCTGGCCAACAGGAACCTGCGGATTTACAGTTAACCAACCCGCCATCGTAAGGTCCCTGTAATAAATTCCGATCGTTGTTATTAGGTACACACTTTCAATTGTGCTGTAAGGGTCCACAAATATTTTATTGAAATTAATGTTTGGTAATCCTGCATCTGTGTAATTACTCCAGGTGGCGCCTGCATCTGCACTTCTGTACACAGAATTATTAGCGACTGCATATAAAACATTTGGATTAAGGTAAGATACTGTCAGAGCTCCACTTACATTTGTTGACGCTCCTCCGGGTAATGATATTGTGCTGAATACCGGGCTGCCCGCAGTTGCATTTATTGATTTGTAAATAGTTGCATTATTACCGAGCGCATACAATATATTATCGTTTGCCGGAGATGTTTTTACATCCTGAATGGTAGTACCAAATGTTGAAATCTGTGTCCAGGAAACACTTGATGTACCTGCTACAAGGTTATAGCCATTTATATTACTGCTCCTCCAAACATTTGTACCCCAGCCATAAGCAATTGAAGGATTTAATGTACTGATTAAAAAACTTTGCCGGCTGCCGGAAACAAGCGACGCAGGCAAATTAAGGTTGGCACTCTGGGTTCTGTTATAAGGATTGAATACTTTACCATTGTTTCCACTTGTATAAACGTTATAGGCATTGGTATAATCACAAGTCATATGTGCACTATAATCTCCACCGGCGTAAGTATGATAGTTGCCATCAGTATTGTTGTATATTATACCATTATCCTGCAATCCTCCAATTACAAAATTGGCATCTGTATTACCCTGCGCCATAGATTGATATTGATTGCATGCAAGACCTGTGCTTAATGGTGTCCATGAAACAGCCTGGTCTGTTGATACAAAAACCCCTCCGTCGTTAGCATTTAAAAACCGGTTGCTGTTAGCCGGATCATAAATGAGTTGGTGAATATCTGTATGCGTGCAACACCACCATTGTGTGAAACTGGCAGTCCAGTTGGTCCCATTATTTGTCGACTTAAAAATCAGGTGACCTCCCGTCCAAAGCGTATTTGGGTCAGTTAAAGAAACAGTTAAAAAGAAATTAGCCCATCCATAACCTGTTGCGCCTGATCCGTCATAAGATATAAGTTTAACAGGATCCGAAAAGGCATATTTTTTAATAAAAGATAATCCACCATCTGTTGAATAAAAAATACATGCATTATTACAGCTAGCAAAAGTATTGTTTACCCAACCTGCGTATACTACATTAGAATTGGAAGGGGCTACGGCAATTCTGCCATTTGCAAAAGTGGCAGAGAATGCAGGATCAAGATCAGATGTAGCCCACGTACTTCCAAAATCTGTTGACCTGTAAAATCTGGAGTTACCAATGGCGATGAGATTATTACCTGCACCTTGCCTTAATACTTGCTGAATCCATTGACCAGCTGCCAACAGGGCTACAGACCAGTTTGTGCCCCCATTGGTAGTCTTAAATATTCCATCTTTTGTACAGGCAACCAGTTCCTGTGTATTGGATGGATTCATAATTATATCCGATACCACTAAATTTCCCATTCCCGAATTCATGACAGACCAACTTGCCCCACCATCAGCGCTTTTAAATACCCCATAACCTGACCAACCATACACTTGAGCATAAGTTGGCTCACCGGTTCCGGCATACATAATATTAGTGTTACCCGGATCTATAGCAAGACACCCAAATTGCACGCCAGGCAAAAAACTACCGGTTACCGGTGCCCAGGTATTACCGCTGTTCGTGGTTATAAATATACCGCCTGAAGCCGAACAGGCATATAGTGTTGTGGTTATGGATGGATGAGGAACAATTTTAATTATTTTACCAATACCGTTTATTTGCCATCCACCATTTATAGCAGCAGTCGGAGCAACGCTTGTATTGTCATTTACAGGAAAGTTTGTATTACCAACTGCAATTAAAGACTGGCCTGTGCTGCTGATTGACAGGAATATCAAGCCGAAAAAGATATTATAGCGTAAAAAAATATTCTTCATTGAAAAGTAATTTGTGCAAGTGGAAAAAAAATTATGAACGTATAGATAACAACTTATTTATGCCTATTTTTATTCGCATCATTAATAATTACCATTCTTTCATCTATAGGCATAATAGAACCGTCATATCTAACAAAGGGTTTTATTGCAACTGACCATTTAATATATCCTGCAATTAATAATTCTTCCTGGCTTTCCAGGTGTGCCTCACCGGCATTACTTCGTTCTTTCAATTCTTTTGCTTCCTTTTTAAGATATGCTGTATAAAATTTTTGAAAATCTTTTTCTGCTTCTATGTAATTACCCAGGGAATCATTTTGCATGATTTTTACCCATTTTGATTGCAGTATCTTTTGAACCTGTGCCTTAATAAGCAGCGGCGCAGCAGTACTGATTAATAATACCAGGATAGTTTTTTTCATAAATTGTCAGGGTTGATAATGGTATGTAGTATGAATAGAAAGACTCATAAAATTTTAACCAGGCTGAAACTGGATAATCAAACTTAAGTCCATACAAATCTGCTTATAAGCATAGACATATGAAATACCTAATTTGTAGTATTAAGGCATTAAATAAACAGATCTTTATATAATTGGGCACCGGGGATAAGAGAATATTTTTCGAGGTCGGTAATTCCGGCTGTGGCCAATACATCTTCATCAATAAAAGTATTGCCCGTACATTCGGTGGAAGATCTTGATAATATAAAATATGCTGCGTCTGCAATAATATCTACGGTCCTGCTCATCTTCATCAACATTTCTCCACCTAATAGATTATTTACAGCTGCAGTAGCAATAGTAGTACGTGGCCAGAGTGCATTGGCTGCCACATTATATTTTTTTAGCTCGGCAGATAAACCCAATGCGATCATACTCATATCATACTTACTGATGGTATAAGCCAGGTGATTGGCAAACCATTTCAGATCCATATTTATTGGCGGAGATAAATTTAAGATATGTGCATTAGTACCTTTTTTTAAATGGGGGATACAAGCCTTGCTCATCATGAATGTTCCTCTCACATTTATATCGTACATCAGGTCAAAACGCTTGGGGTCTGTTTGTTCTGTGGGAGATAAGTTGATTGCCGATGCATTGTTGATCAAAATATCAATACCTCCAAACTTCTCAACTGTTTTATCAACTACATTTTGAATCTGATCTTCAAAACGAATATCACATTGTACCGCTAATGCTTTACCACCCGCCTCTTCCATTTCTGCAGCAGCAGAAAAAATAGTGCCGCCCAGCTTTGGATTCTCCTCCACACTTTTTGATGCTATCACAATATTGGCCCCTTCTTTTGCCAACCTTAACCCAATTGCTTTTCCTATACCCCGGCTGGCTCCGGTGATGATAACTGTTTTGTTTTGAAATGACATACTTCCTTTTTTTCAAATCTAATACAAAACAGTTTACCGCCGTATATATACCAGCAGAAAAAAAATTAAAAAAATTAAACAAATGTTTGATTAATGTTAAACAGTTGTTTAATTTTGCATTTTATTTACCGATTATGAAATTTAATGATAAACAGATCCAGATAATAGAAACAGCTGAAAAACTGTTTGCTGATAAGGGTTTTTCGGGCACATCTGTAAGGGACATTGCTGATGAGGCCGATATAAACCTGGCCATGATATCCTACTATTTTGGTTCGAAAGAAAAGCTGCTGGAAGCCTTATTTACCCACCGCATGGAAGGAACTACGCTGAAACTGGAAAGTATGCTGGAAAATAAGGAACTGGCGCCATTGGAAAAAGTGAACATGATGATCGATTTCTTTATTGAAAAATTTTATTCGGAAACATCTTTCCATAAAATAATGATGAGAGAACAGGTAGCCAAGCAAAGAACAGCTACTATGGAACTGATTCAGCAATTAAAAAAACACAATCAAACACTGGTTAAAGCCATTATACAGGAGGGGCAAAAAAGCGGCGACTTTGTAAAAAATGTTGATGTCCCCATTTTAATGGCCACACTGGTTGGTACGGTGAGCAACCTGGTTACCACCCAGCATTTTTACAGGGAGATAAACAACCTGCAGGATATGCCAGACGAACAGTTTCAAAAACTGATGAAGAAAAAAATAAGTACCCATCTGAAATTTATTTTTAAAGCAATACTTACTCATGAAGCATAAAATAATTTTATTTATAACAGGTTTGCTGCTGATGCAATTTATGTATGCACAGGAAACCAAAACACTGACTTTAACTGAAGCCATTGAGCTGGGTTTAAAAAACAGCAACCAGTTAAAAAGCAATGAAGCAAAAATTCTTGAAGCAACCGCAAACATAAAAGAGGCCGAAGAAAGAAAATTACCCGATGCAAGAGTCAGCGGATCTTACCTCTACCTGCCGGTTCATCCCACCATTGATTTGAAATCCGGTTCAGGCAATGGAGGAAGCCCATCTGTAAGCCAGGCTATTTATGGTATTGCCAATGTATCATTACCGGTTTATAACGGAGGTAAAATAAGATATGGTATTGAGTCGGCTAAGTTGCTTGAGCAGGCTGTTAAATTAGATGCTGAAAATGACAGGGCTTCGGTAATATTGAACATAACAAGTGCCTGTATCAATTTGTACAAAGCATACCAGGCAATTGAACTGGTGAAAGAAAACCTGGTCCAGTCGAAGCAACGGGTTAATGACCTTACTAACCTGGAGAAAAATGGTTTGCTGGCACGAAATGATTTACTTAAAGCTGAACTGCAATCATCCAATACAGAACTTACTTTATTGGATGCCGAAAGCAATTATAAATTGGCCAGTGTTAACATGAACATTATGATGGGCCTGCCGGAGCAAACTATTTTGATACCAGATAAAAGCGGCCTTGCTTTACCAACATCTATAAAAACAATAGAGGAATATGAACAGGATGCTATCCAGAACAGGAAAGACATCAGCGCAATAAATTTCAGAAAAAAAAATGCGGACATTAATTTGAAATCTATCAAGGCAGATAAATATCCATCAATAACATTAACCGGCGGTTATATTGCTGCAGATATTCCTAAGTTCCTGACGGTGTACAATGCGGTAAATATTGGTGTGGGTGTAAAATATAATATTGCTTCCCTCTGGAAAAACAAATCAAAAATTCAGCAGGCAGAAGCAAGGGTAAAGCAAATAACTGCAGGAGAGAATATGCTTAATGATAATATCCGTATGCAGATAAATGAAGCTTACCAGACTTATTTGGTAAGTGTGAAAAAAATAGAAGTGTATGAAAAAGCTGTTACACAGGCTACCGAGAATTACCGCATCACCAAAAATAAATACGACAATTCGCTGGCAACAACCACCGAGTTGTTAGATGCTGACGTAGCATTATTTCAAACCAAACTAAGGGTTACCAATGCAAAAGCCGATTCATTTGTTGCCTACAATAAATTATTACAAACAGCAGGCGACTTAAAATATTAATTAAACACAAAAGACAGATCTATGGATCAGAACACAACAGAAACAACCACAACCGCGGCACCAGAAACTACTGCAGCTCCTAAAAAGAAAAAAAGCAAAGGCTTTATTATTGTGCTTGCCTTACTGGTTATAGGCGGCGGCTGGTTTGGTTTTAGTAAATATCAGCATGGCCTTAAGCATGAAGAAACCGATGATGCACAGATTGAAGCAAACATCAGCCCGGTGATACCACGTGTGGCAGGTTATGTAAAAGAAGTGCGTGTAAAGGATAACCAGGTGGTAAAAAAAGGTGATACCCTTTTATTACTGGATGACCGTGACCTTGCATTACGGGTGATGCAGGCAGAAGCTGCATTGGCTACAGCAAAAAGTAATCTGGGTGCTGCAGAATCGAGTACCAATGCCGCAAGAGCTAGTATTGCCAGCACACGTGCAGGTGTATCAACCATTGATGCACAGATAGAAGCTGCCAAAGTAAATCTGCTAAGAGCATCACAGGACTATGACCGGTATGCCAACCTGATAAAAGATCATTCCATAACCCAGCAGCAATTTGAAGTGGCGACTGCTGCTAAACAATCTGCCGAAAAGCAGGTGCAGATATTAGAGCAACAAAGAAACCAGGTAAACCAGCAAACCAATACGGTTGCATCTCAAAGCAATGCAACTTCCTCGCAGGTAAATGTTGCAGGCTCTGTTATAAAACAACGTGAGGTAGAAGTTGCAGAAGCAA
>JBDTUK010000125.1:0-9150 GCA_040007795.1 Ferruginibacter sp. | reverse complement strand
GCATTGATGCGATAAAAATTGCTGCACTGGATTTTATGAGCAATTTCTTTGTGCATTTTCCTTCCGAAAAAATTGAAGTGGAGAATAAAATATTGTTTGAGCCCATTCAGTCGCCTTATGCCAAAAGAATACAAGGAGTGCTAACGATGTATGACAGGGTAAGTAAAGCAGTTTGTGATTCAATGAAAAATAATTTTTTCCCGGTTGTTATCAGTGGCGACCATAGTAATGCCGGCGGAACGATCGCCGGGATTAAAATGGCAAAACCAAAAAGTAAATTAGGGGTGATATGGATAGATGCCCATGCCGACCTGCATACCCCCTACACCACTCCGTCGGGCAATATGCATGGTATGCCATTGGCCGTATCTATTGCAGAGGATAATAAAGAATCGATGGTGCATGAACTGGATGAAAAAACAGCCAAACAATGGGAACAGTTAAAAAGCCTGGGTAAGATCCATCAAAAAGTATTGCCCGAAGACGTGGTATTTATTTCCCTGCGTGATTTTGAAAAAGAGGAAAAACATTTGATAGATAAACACGGCATGAAAGTGATCACCACTTCGGAAGTAAGGCGTAACGGTGCAGAAAATGTTTGCCGTAAAGTATTGCGGTATTTAAGTGATTGTACCGATATCTATGTAAGCTTTGATGTGGACAGCCTGGACTCATCCATTTCCCGGGGAACAGGAACTCCGGTAAGCAATGGTTTGAAGGAAAGAGAGGTGGAAGACCTGATCAGTAAATTTATGCAGAACCGGAAAATATGTTGTTTTGAAATTACAGAAGTAAACCCCACCCTTGACAAAGAGAACCTGATGGCGGAGATTGCTTTTAATATTTTACAAAGAAGTGTGAATGTGTTGATGATGAACTAGACCGGGATTAAACTGATTGATCTGATTCCGCAGATTTTATTATGCAAAGAACTTTCTATTTACTGTTACTTATTTTTATTTCTCAATCTGCTTTTGCCCAGAAAGAAGATTTTTATGTTAAATCGATTCAAGCCTACCAGAAAAAGTATGTTGCTGAACATGAAGTGGTGAAGAAAAACGATAAAAAGTATTTTCGTTTTTTTCCTGTCGGCAAAACTTATAATGTTACCTGTGGTTTTGAGAAAATTACCGACACGATCGGGTTTACCATGAAGACCTCTGCAAACACGTTAAAGCATTATTTTAAATACGGAAGATTGAATTTTAAATTGTCAGGTTCCGACTGCCATTTATTTGTTTACCAAAGCAAGGACCTGATGCAGACCGGGCAGTACAGAAATTATTTGTTTGTTCCTTTTACGGATGCTACCACCGGCGATGAAAGTTATGGCAGCGGCCGCTACCTTGAGTTTTATATACAGGACATACAAAACAATATGTTGAAGCTGGATTTTAATAAGGCTTACAACCCCTATTGTGCTTACTCCCCGGATTATAAATGCCCGATACCGCCAAAGGAAAATAATTTGTCTATTGCTATTAAAGCCGGTGAAATGAATTTTGGAAAAGCTCATTAATTATGCAGAACACCTCTCATCTACTGATGATACAGCCGGTTAACTTTGGCTTTAATGCAGAAACTGCTGTTAATAATAGTTTTCAAAAAAATGTAGGTGGCAATATTCAGCAAAAAGCATTACAGGAATTTAATGATTTTGTGGCGGTGCTGCAGAAGAACAAAGTTGATGTGACAGTTATTGAAGATACTATTGAACCCTCTACACCCGATTCTATTTTCCCAAACAACTGGATATCTTTTCATGAAGACGGCCGCCTGTTTCTTTATCCCATGTTTGCCGTAAACAGAAGGATGGAAAGAAAGGCTTCCGTACTTAATGCAGTTAAAAATAAATTTACTGTTTCAGAAATTATTGATCTGAGTAAATACGAAGCCGAACAACTTTTTTTAGAAGGAACAGGAAGCATGGTCTTAGACCGGGAGCACAAGATTGCCTATGCCTGTATATCGCCAAGAACAGATAGAAAGATACTGGACGAATTTTGCAGGCTTACCAATTTCACGCCTGTAACATTCAGGTCAACCGACAGTACGGGAGTTGATATTTACCACACCAACGTGATGATGTGTATTGCCAATACTTATGCTGTTATTTGTTCGGAATCTATTGCCGATGATGAAGAAAGAAAAAATGTTATCGCTTCTTTGCTAAAAACAAATAAAGAGGTCATTGATATTTCCCAGCAACAATTAAATTCTTTTGCCGGTAATATGCTGCAGGTTAAAAATACAGATGATGAATTGTTGTTGGTCATGTCCTCCCAGGCATATAACTCCTTAACGGCTACACAAATTGAAACTCTGCAAAAGCATAATCGCATCATTCATTCTTCTTTATTCTCTATTGAAACAGCGGGTGGCGGCAGCGCCAGGTGTATGGTGGCGGAGGTTTTTTTGGAGAAGAAATGATTTTATTACTGGTTTAGACAAATGCTGAAAAAGAATTGTTTAAAGTACAACGGTGGTGTAAATTTATGTGTTAGCAGCAATTATTCGAAACTCTTAAATAGCGGTACTTTCAAAAGCAATGATTAAAAAATCAATTATATCCAAGGGATTTTTTCTATACCTTTTTAGTTTAGTTGTTTGTTTTTTAAACTCATGCGGGGTACAAAGAAATGGTGAGCAAATGTATTTAGACTTTTTAGGTGAGCCGATAAAAAATTGTGTAAAGGTTTTGAATTCAGAAGATAGACAAGCTATCGATGATGCTTCTGCAAACTTATATTTTAAGATATGCCCCTCTGAGTTAAAAAGGATACTAAATCAAAGATCTTATGAAAGGAAAATAATCCCTAAATCAGAGGCATATTCTGATGAAAATATAACTTATGGAGGTAATATCCCAAAATGGTGGACTCCAAGTAAATTAGGAGATAGCTGTATATTATATACATATTTTGACAAGAATATAGATTGGGCTGAACATTTATATGTCTCTTTTGACAGTACAACTGTTTATTATCGAGATGACCGATATTAGCTATAAACTATTGCTAACATTTTATCCTATGTAAAGCGATTCTAACAGAGTTCCCTTCTCAGGTAAGCCTCTGCCACAGGACTTACCATTCTACGAAGCCTGCTACAATTCCTATAGAGAATTTAATTGCATTTAGCACTTCTATTTTTAAAAAATTTGTTGCATATTATACCAATTATTGGTACTTTTATAAAAAGAATTTTATGGCCCGTAATACTTCCATTTTATTAGGCGAACATTTTGAAGATTTCATTTCTGCTAAGATCTCCTCGGGTAAATATAATTCGGCAAGTGAAGTGATCAGAACAGCTTTAAGGCTTTTAGAAGCAGAAGAATCAAAAAAGAAAGATCTTTCTAAAGCCCTGGCACTAGGAGAAAAAAACGGATTTGAAAAAAACTTTGACCCAAAAGTTCATTTAAAAAAACTTCACAGTAAATATTTATAATGCCGCTGCAATATATAATCAGCAAAAAGGCGCTGACTGATTTAGAAGAAATCTGGCTTTATACTGTAGAAAAATGGTCTGTTGACCAGGCAAACCGTTATTATACTCTGATATTTGATGAAATTAATTTTATCTGCAAAAATATAGATGCCGGTAAATCCATGGAGCATGTTCGAAAGGGTTACCGGGCATCAAAAGTTAAATTTCATCTTATATTCTATCGAATCTTAAATAATAGGGTAGAAATAATCAGAATTCTCCACGAACGCATGGATATTGAAAACAGGCTTACCGATTAAGCAACACTCCACCTTGATACGTGACACACCACAAGTGTTCGGAAGATTTTACAAACTCTATACAATCCCGAAGGGATGCCATTATTATCGTTAGAGCGGTTGAGTTTTCGCTAACCCCGAAGGGGTGAAATTTAATTTTAATGTCATCCCTTCGGGATTTTGCTTTACTGATTGATACATTTTCTATAATAATTACAGCCTTTCAGGCTTTCTTTTTAGGCGAGTCTCTGGCACAGGACTCGCCGTACTACGAAGCCTCACACAATACTTACAGAGAGTTTATTTACGGCGAGTCCCATGGCTCAGCACAAATCCGGCATGGGACCGCCTGAGAACTTTGGCTTGTGGCAACACACGAATCAAAATAATAAAATAAAAAACCGGGAGTCTCCTCCCGGCTGCCTACAAACTAAACATCAATCGCAAAAGCGTTTGTTTATATTTTTATAAACCCATGCCCATTTTTTTCTGTCGTAATTTATTCAGTGAGGGATCCATTTCAATGGCTTTATCACACATCTGTTGTCCCTTCGAGGTTTGTCCTTTTTTCTGAAAACAAAGCCCGGCCTGGTATAAAGCCTTAGCGTCATTTTTATCCATCTCCAGTAATTTCTGGCAATAGTCTAAACACTTATCGTACTTTTTACCGTCGTAAAAAGCCATGGCTACATCTCTTATAATTTCTCTGTCTCCGGGTTTACGGTCCATGATCTCATTCAATAATTTTTCGCCATTATCAAATTCACCGCTATATAAATAAGCAAAGCCAAGGTTCTCATTAAAATCATTGTTACGGATGAAACCCTGTTCGGCTGCCTTGTTAAAATAAACTACTGCATTTTTATAATTATCACTGTTGTAATACAGCAACCCCAATTCAAACAGCCACTTGCTTTTTGTTGCATCTGCCTGTATCGCTTTTTCATAATAAGGAATTGCTTTTCCATCCAGGCCCATTTCAAGGTATGTTTTTGCCAATGTATAAGTTGCTTCTGCGTCATTGGCATTTTTTGCTATCAGGGCCAACAATGCCTTTTCAGCCCTTCCGTAATCTTCCATCCCAAAATAAGACATGGCCATGATCCTGTCTTTATTATCGCAGCCCTTACATTTTTCCGCAAGGTCAATTGCTTTTTGATACTGGCGGTAACTGTAATAGAGTTCAGCTAATTCCTTAAGTACAACATCATTTCCGGGATCAAGCTCATAAGCTTTGGTAAAATTTTGAATGGCCGCATCTGTCCTCCGCATTTCCTTGTTCACAAAGCCGTTTTCAATATAGGCTTCTGTATAATTGGAATTAAAATGAATGGCTTTATCAAAATACCCTGCAGCAACTAAGAATCTTTTGGCTGTTTTTTCTTCTATTCCCTTTTGAAAGTAGTGGGCCGAACTATCCTGTGCTTTTGCGAACACGCCGGCTGAACACAATAATAAAATAAGGGTAAATGAATTTTTCATAGTGTTCGGGGTATGGGTATGTACGGATTATAGAAGTATCACTCCTCCTAACGCCGGAAGGTGCACATTTATTTCATAGATATCGTTCTTTTTATCCACCAGTTTAGCCTGTGGTGCAGGGTTAAAAACATTGCCTGTGCCCCAATACTTTGTACTGTCGCTGTTGAATATCTCTTTCCAGGCAGATTTACCCTTTACCCTCAGTTTCCAGTCCCTTCTCACCACAGGAGTGAAATTCAAAATTACCAGTATATCCTGCTCCTTTTTTTTGCCCTTTCTTCTATACGCAACCACTGATTCCTGGCGGTGATTAAGGTTGACCCATTCAAAACCCTTAGCATCAAATTGCAACTCATGCAATGCCGGTTCATTTTTATACAAATGATTAAGATCAATAACACAATCCTGCATCATTTTATGGCAATCGAATTTCAGTAATCCCCAATCCAGTTCTGTTTTATAATTCCATTCGGTGGTTTGTGCAAACTCATTACCCATAAATAAAAGTTTGCCACCAGGATGTGTGTACATATAAGTGTATAACAATCGCAGGTTTGCAAATTTCTGCCATTCATCGCCGGGCATTTTATAAAGCATCGGGCTTTTGCCATGCACCACTTCATCATGACTAAGGGGCAGCATAAAATTTTCATCATAATAATACATCATGCTGAAAGAAAATTTATCCTGGTGAAACTGCCGCAGCAAGGGGTCCATTTTAAAATAACTAAGCGTATCATGCATCCAGCCCATCATCCATTTCATACCAAAGCCAAGCCCACCTTCGGTTGTTGGCTTGGAAATTTTTGGCCAGTCCGATGCTTCCTCTGCAATGGTTTGTATATCCGGAAAATCACGGTAAACCGTTTCATTGAATTGTTTGATGAACTCTATCGCTTCTAAATTTCCGTTGCCGCCAAATTTATTCGGCTTCCACTGTCCTTCTTTTCTTGAATAATCCAAACGGAGTACAGAATTAACCGCATCAACACGAATGCCATCAATATGAAATTTATCAAGCCAATACCTGGCGCTACTGATGAGAAAAGATCTTACCTCCGATCTTTCATAATTAAAAATATAACTGTTCCAGTCTGGGTGATATCCCTTTTGCATATCTCCATACTCATAGGTGTGTGTACCATCAAACATGAACAGGCCATGTGCATCATACGGAAAATGCGATGGCACCCAATCCAATATCACTCCAATATTTTCACGGTGGAAAGCATCAACCAAATCTTTAAAATCATCGGGTGTACCAAAACGGGATGTTGCTGCAAAATAGCCCGTGCCCTGGTAGCCCCAGCTTCCATCAAAAGGGAATTCCATTACGGGCATCAACTCAACATGTGTAAACCCCATTTTCTTTACATAAGGAACCAGGTGTTCTTTTAGCTGGGCATAACTGTTAAAACTTTCTTCATCACTGGGTATCGGCCGTTGCCAGCTTCCTAAATGCACTTCGTAAACACTCCAGGGAGCATTAAGGGCATTGTTCTTCTTTCTCTTTTTCATCCATGCGGCATCTTTCCATTTATGTTCGCTAACCCAGCTTATGGTAGCTGTAGCCGGCCTTAGTTCGCAATACTGGCCATAAGGATCTGTTTTCTTTAGCTCAACTCCTTTAAATCCTTTGATATAATATTTATAAGCCTCACCTATTTTAAAATTTGGAATAAAGCCTTCCCATATGCCTGATTTATCAAGCCTTACAAACAAAGGATGCAGTTGATGTTTCCATCCGTTAAAATCACCAACCACCGATACCTTGGTTGCATTGGGGGCCCAAACAGAAAAATAAAACCCAGGTGTATTTAAAATTTCGATAGCATGATTCCCGAATTTCTCATAACCATTATAAAGTGTACCATTTTTAAAATTGGCAATGTCTTCATCTGTAAACAACGAATAGTTCCATACCGGCTTTTGCGAATCAATAAAATGCGCCTCTTCATACTTTAAGGGCGGCTTACCCACCAGGCTGGCCTTTTTAGTATGCGTTGATTTTACCGACTGTCTTTTACTTGTTGCCATTTATGGAATTGAATTGAAAATAACTCTGAGAAAAGGGGAAATTCGTTTTAACGTAAATTTAAGAATACCGTTTTAGTTATTGACAATTAATATATGCATCTTTAACTAAGAATTTAGTTTAGCCCTTTTAAACAAAAAAAGCCATAAAGTATATGCCCAAACTATCAGTACTGCTGATTGTCGTATTAATTATTACGACAAAAGCGCAGGCGCAAACCATTTCCGTTTCCGGTTCTGTAGCCGATACTGGCCAAAACAAAGGAATACAAAATGCTGTTGTAGCGCTGCTTTCCACCAAAGATTCTGTGCTTTACAAATTTACCCGAACGGATGCTACGGGTAAGTATTCATTTAAAAACATCAAGGCAGGTGATTATGTGGTGATGACCACACACCCCTATTTTGCGGATGTAATTTTTTCGCTTGGCCTGAAAGACCCCGAAGCAAAGATCCCCACCATTGCCCTGACCTCAAAAAGTAAATTACTGGCTGAAGTGATCGTAAAAACCGGCTCACCTATCAGGATCAAAGGCGATACTACTGTTTATACCGCTGATAGTTTTAAAGTAAGGGCCGGCGCCAATGTAGAAGAGTTGTTGAAGAAACTACCGGGTATTACAGTAGATAAGGACGGAAAAATTACAGCCATGGGTGAACAGGTGAAAAAAGTGTTGGTTGACGGAGAAGAATTTTTTGGAGATGATCCGGGTATTGCCACTAAAAATTTAAGGGCTGATGTAGTAAAAGAAGTGGAAGTATTTGATAAAAAAAGCGACCAGGCAACTTTTACGGGTATTGATGACGGGGTAAAAGATAAAACGATCAACCTTAAATTAAAAGACAATGCCAAGAAGGGATACTTTGGTAAAGCCGAAGCCGGTACCGACCTCAGTAATTATTATAACAACAGTGTAATGGCCAATGCATTTAAAGGCAAACGAAAATTAGCTGCTTATGGAATAATGAGCAATACCGGTAAAACAAATTTAGACTGGAATGATAACCAGAATTATGGTGGCAGCGATGGCATGAATACCGAACTTATGGATGGTGGCGGAATGATGATGTATTTTGATGGAGGAAGTGATGGTGATAATTATTACGGTGGCCGGGGTGGTATTCCGCAAAACTGGAATGGCGGTTTGCACTACAGCAATAAATTCAATAATAATAAACAGATATTAAACACCGGCTATAAAATCACCAAAGTAAACAGCCCCAGCGGAGAACAAAACTACACAACCTATTTTACCGGTGATTCATCGTACTCATCAAGTAAGATAACAGAAGGTTTTTCAACAAAACTCAAACAAAGCCTGAATATCAGTTTTGAAACAAATATAGATTCAGCCAATTCATTAAAATTTACTGCTAAAGGAAACCTGAATAAAACAGAGGCAAGTAGTAATTATACCCTGCAATCCATTACAGATAAATCCTTATTGCTGAATGCCATCAATTACAGGGCCAGCAGTATAACAGATAATCAATCGCTGAACAGTAGTTTATTGTGGAAGCATAAATTTAAAAAGACAGCCCGTACCCTTACCGCTAATATAAGTTATAACCTTTCTGATTCCAAGAATGATAATTTTCTGTATTCAAAAAATGATTATTTCAGTGGCGGCATTCCGGCTAAAAATGATACTACCGATCAGAAGAGCATAAAAGATAATAACACCAACACATTCTCTGCAAACTTTACGTACACCGAACCCCTGGCAAAAGACCTTTTCCTTTCTTTTACCTATGCGTACAGTACCTCTACAAATGCCAATGACAGATTCAGTTTTTCAAAGGACCTGAATGGAAAATATGAAAAAAGGATCGACTCTCTGAGTAATTCCTATTTATTTAAGCAGGTAAATAAGCTATTTTTTTCCATCGCTGGAAAGGGTGTATA
>JBDTUK010000124.1:0-47808 GCA_040007795.1 Ferruginibacter sp. | reverse complement strand
CCTTCGTTTTAATACTTTTTGGAACAATGATTTGAACATATCTGAACTACAGGCAATTGAAAAATGTAAAAATTCAATGCATTGCAGGTGGAGACCAGGCGAAAGGGAAGCATATTGTAATATTGACTACAATATTTTAGGCTATTTAATTGAAAAGCTTTCAGGTTTAAAATATGATGTGTTTCTAAAAAAGGAAATTCTCTTGCCCATTGGAATGACAAATACCAATTTTATTACCCCAACCCAACCTAATCCAGCTTATGCAAACCCCTATGAATGGGATGATAAAAAATATAACAGACTTCCTTTTTTACAGCCTTATGGAAAAGGTGCAGGAGCATTATATTCTTGTGCAGATGATATGGCAAAGTTTGTTCAGTATATGCTAAATAATGGCAATAACGAAATTGAGCAAATGGAAATTCCCGAAAGCACTCCTGCTGCCAAATTGGGTTTAAAGACAGGTTATGCTAAGGGAATTACAATTGATTACTTAAATTACAAATTCCCTTTTTATGGACACGGTGGCACAAGCATAGGTTTTTTTTCAAGATATGCTTATAACAGAGATTTAAAAGCAGGTTTTATTGTTTGTGGCTCCAATCCAAATCAAATTTCTGATATATTAATACATTATTTTACTGACTCTTTACAAACTCCCCAACCCATACCAACAATACCAGTAAATATTGAAACATTAAAGTCCTATGAAGGCTATTATCAATTAAAATCGCCTCGTTTTGAAATAATTGATAAATATTTGGAAGAATTATTGCACGGCTATCACATTGAAGTAAGGAGGGATAGTCTATATTCATATGGTTTTAAAAGACCAGACCAGGTTTTGTTACCTGTAAAAGCAAATATTTTTAAAAAGCAAAACGAAAATTCTCCTTCATTTTTATTTACTAAAAATTCAGAAGGCAATAAAGTACTGTACGAATGGGGCGCTTATTTTGAAAAGACATCTTATACAAAAATAGTAGTAACTCAAATTTTGGTTTTAGGTGGTTTGGTTAGTGGAATATTGCTATTATTAAGTTCCATATTTTGGTTATTCCAAGCAATATTCAAAAAACTGTCTTGGAAAGAATATTTTAAAAGAAGTTTATCAGCCTTTGGAGTTCTTTCTTTAATTATAGCTTTTGGAACACTTGCATATATGGCGACAAACGTTTCACTAATGGGGACAGTAAATTTTTTCACTATTACATTTTTCATTGGAACAATTTTGTTTGCAGTATTGTGTATAGCAGGGTTTATTTTGACAATTAAAAGGTTTAGACAAATAACAAATAAATGGACAAAGTGGTATTTATTCGTAACTACTACTTGGTTATTAGCATTAGTTGTTTTCTATTTTCATTATGATTGGATAGGACTAAGAATGTGGAGTTACTGACAGACAATTGTGGACGACAGAGAAGAAGCACTGTGCCTAACCAAAGTATTGCTGCAAGCAGGGCGGGACGTTGAAACAATCGGCTGCAGTCTTAACTTCAATTAAACAATTTTAATCAACAGCGGTTATGGGCGGAATACTAATACCACACCTGCGCAAAGCCCTGTTCGCAATCGTAAATAACAATATGCATAAAATCAAAATCGTGACTACAATGAAAAAAGTAACATTATTAATCCCTGCATTTGCAATGACATTCGCTCTTGGCTATGCATTTAATTCAATCACAACGAAAAGCAGTAACAGGCAGCAATCAATAAAAAAAGTAACTGGCATTGGCGGCATTTTTTTCAAGTGTAAAGATCCCAAAAAAATGAGGGCATGGTATGAAGCCAATCTTGGACTGAATACCAATGCGTATGGGGCAGTCTTTGAATGGAGACAAGGGGCTGACAGCAGCAAAAAAGGGTTTACCCAATGGAGTCCATTTGCTGAAAAAACAAAGTATTTTGAACCTTCAACGAGGGAGTTTATGATCAATTACCGGGTTGATAATATAGAAGGACTTGTTGATCAGCTTAAAAAGGATGGCGTACTGATTACAGATAAAATTGAAACGGTTGAATATGGTAAATTTGTTCACATCATGGACATAGAAGGCAACAAGATTGAATTATGGGAGCCAAATGATATAGAATTTGAAAAATTGGGTGATAAGATGGGCGCTAAGACTACAAAATAATTTTAATACCGCCACAACACTATAAAAGTACGGCTCTAAATTAATCCAGGCGATTTCCTATTACACATTTTGATGCTTAGAGCTTTGGGCACATAAGGTTTATAAAAGTTCCTGTTGGGTTTTCAGGTACATCACGTGTACCCGGTGGCATTGGAGAAATCAATCGCCGGAAAGATTAAAAAGCCCATCTACAAAATCCTGCTTATCAAAAACCAACAGGTCTTCTGCCTTTTCGCCAACACCAATAAATTTTACAGGTATTTTAAATTGATTGGCAATGGCCAATACTACGCCACCTTTTGCTGTGCCATCTAATTTGGTTATGGTTAGCGCCGTAACATCAGTAGCTGCCGTAAAATGTTTGGCCTGTTCCAGTGCATTTTGCCCTGTGCTGCCATCCAATACCAGCATCACTTCATGCGGTGCATCAGGTATAACTTTTTGAATAACTCTTTTTATTTTTGTAAGTTCATCCATCAAATGTGCTTTATTATGCAAACGGCCTGCAGTATCAATTAAAATAACATCTACATTTTTTGCCACGCCACTGTTTACTGTATCAAATGCAACGGCTGCAGGATCGCTGCCCATGTCTTTTTTTACAATGGGCACCCCGGCACGTTCACTCCAGATGGTTAACTGGTCTACGGCTGCGGCACGAAAAGTATCAGCAGCTCCAAGCAAAACAGATTTACCAGCCAGTTTAAAATTATGGGCCAGTTTACCAATAGTGGTTGTTTTTCCAACACCATTCACACCCACTACCAGGATGATATGCGGTTTATGTCCGGCAGGCAGTTCATAATTTACATAACTGCTATCCTGCGGAGCCGTAACTAAAATATTCTGTACTTCTTCTTTAAGTATCTTATTTAGTTCGGAGGTATTGAGGTATTTATCTTTAGCAACACGTTTTTCAATTTGCTCAATAATTTTCACGGTAGTTTCAATACCGACATCTGCACTAACCAATGCATCTTCCAGGTCATCCAGTACGCCTTCATCAACCGTGCTTTTTCCCGCAATTGCTTTTGTTATTTTACTTAAGAATCCCTCACGGGTTTTTTGTAACCCCTGTTGCAGGCTTTCCTGTTGCTGTTTTTTCCCAAAAATTTTATCGAAAAGGCCCATGATTAATGATTGATGCAGGATACGGGATACAAGATACAGGATACAAGACACAGAATCCGGAATCTTGAATCCCGTATCTAAAAAAAGCCATTCTGAATTGTTCAGAACAGCTTTATATAAAAAAAATTATCAGCAAGACTTAGCTGGCTAAGAAATCTTTGATCTTGTCTTTGTGTACTATCGCTTCCTTAAAAGTGTATGCCCCTGTTTTAGGGCTGCGTAATGTACGTATAACTTTAGTCCAGTTCTTGGCATCTGATGCTGCCTTCTGGTCTTTGGTCTTTATCGCTGTTTTAGCTGCTTTTGCCATGGTATTTTGTTTATTGGTTAATTCGTTAATCCGTTTATACGTGTTAACCAGTTAACGGATTAACGTGTTAACGGTTTAACGTTCTTACTTGATTTCTTTATGAACAGTTACCTTTTTTAAAATAGGGTTAAGCTTTTTTAACTCTAAACGTTCAGGTGTGTTCTTTTTGTTTTTAGTGGTAATATAACGGCTGGTGCCGGGCAGGCCACTTGTTTTATGTTCGGTACACTCCAAAATTACCTGTACCCTGTTTCCTTTCTTTGCCATTTTTTTATTTTGTTTATTGGTTAATCAGTTAATCCGTTTATACGTTTTAACCGATAAACGGATTAACGTATTATATTTTCTCTCCTGCAGCACGCAATTGCTTTACCACAGCAAATAAACCATTTTTATTAATTGTTCTTATTGCTTCTGAAGAAACTTTCAGGGTAACCCACTTATCTTCTTCTGCAAGGAAATAACGTTTGGTCTGCAAATTTGGTAAAAACCTGCGCTTTGTCTTAATATTTGAGTGAGAAACCTTATTTCCGGTGATCGGCTTCTTTCCTGTAACCTGACATACTCTAGCCATAGTACTAATTTTTGGACGGCAAAGGTAAGGTTTAATATTAATAATCGGAGTTTGAAAAGGAAGATTTTTTCACTTTTAATAGAAATCTGCCCACATTTAAACTTAAATTGTTAATAAATCTATCTTTAGCATAATGAAAAAGATCTGCCTCCACATTCTGATACTGCTGTCAGCACTGATCACAAGAGCCTCAGAGGCCCCACCTGTTGAATTGAAGCAGGGTATGATAATATCCAGTTCTGTACTGATAAAGGCAGGGATTTACCAATTGAACGGATATGATTCCCTGAACAGGCCGGTAATTTTAATAAAAGGCAACAACATTACGGTGGATTTTAATAAGGCATTTTTGCAAGGCAGTATGGATAAGCAGTTGCCCAATGAATTTTATGGATTGGCTATACTGGTAAAAGGTAATAATATCACCCTAAAAAATGCCCGGGTAAGCGGCTATAAGGTAGCCCTGATGGCCGAAGGTTGCAAAAACCTGAAAATAGAAAACTCCGATTTTAGTTATAACTATCGCCAGCAATTGCAAAGTACCTGGCTGCACGAAGATGTAAGTGACTGGATGAGCTATCATCATAATGAAAATGATGAATGGCTTAGATATGGAGCAGGCATTTATTTAAAGGATTGTAATGGCTCAGTAATTCAAAATAATATCATCACCGGTGGGCAATGTGCGCTGATGATGGTGCGGAGTGATGATGGTTTGATAACTGATAATGATTTTTCTTTTAACTCTGCTATTGGCATCGGTATGTATCGCAGCAGCCGGAATAATATTTTACATAACCAATTAGATTTTAATGTTCGTGGTTACAGTCATGGGTTTTATAACCGTGGGCAGGATAGCGCAGGTATTTTGATTTTTGAACAGTGTAATAACAATGTATTTGCTTATAACAGTGTGACACATGGCGGTGATGGATTTTTTTTATGGGCGGGCCAAACAACAATGGATACAGGAGAAGGCGGTTGCAATGATAACTATGTTTATAAAAACGATTTCAGTTATGCACCAACCAATGGTGTGGAAATAACTTTCAGTAAGAATAAGATCATTGAGAACATTATCAAAGAATGTGACCATGGTATTTGGGGTGGCTACAGCTGGCAAACAGCTATCAACAATAATAAATTTGAAAAGAACAGGATTGGTATTGCTATTGAGCAGGGACAGCATAATAATATCAGCTACAATACTTTTGAAAATAATAAACTGGCTGCTATAAAATTATGGGCAAGAAAGACACAACCATCAGATTGGGGTTATGCCAATAAAAGAGATACCCGAAGTATGAATTACGACTTTTGGGAGAACAATTTTAAAAATGAGGTTATTGCTTTTGATTTTAATTTAACCAGTAACATTACTCTTTATAAAAATAATTACGAAAACACTAAAACTAAAATTAAAAAAGACAGCTCGGTTGAAAAGCTGAATATTGATCCTGCTGAAATGGCCGATAGCACAACATCAATTCCACAAATAATTGAAACATGGAAGAATAAAGAAATACCGGTTAACAATTTCCCCCAGGGCCGCAACCAGATCCGTATAACAGAATGGGGGCCTTACGATTTTCGTTACCCTGTTATCCTTTTAAAAAGCATCGACAGTAATAATATTTATCATTTTGAAATACTGGGCCCCAAGGGAGCCTGGACCATCAGGAATTATAAAGACCTGCGGCATATTACCGCCATGGATGGGGCATTTCCGGCAGAAATAAGTGCACAAAGAACCGGCAATGACGTACAGCTTCAGTTGGAATATAACGGAGAGGAATTTACTGGCCGCTTTGGCAGAAAACAACCTGCAGGCACTTATAGCTTTTCATTTCGTGATTTTCAGCCAGATATTAACTGGAATGTGAATTGGTATAGTTGGGATGCTGCACATGACCCTAACAAAAACTATGAACAGTTTAAAACAGTTTATAAGAACAGCCCGGTAAAATCTGAACAAACAAAACAAATTGATTATACCTGGTGGGGGGAAATAGGCAAAAAATTGCCGGCAGATTCTTTTGCAACGGTTGCTACAGGAATTGTAGAAGTTGAAAAAGGATTGTACAACTTAAGCGTTACCGCCGATGACCTGGTAAAAGTATTTGTGGATGATAAATTAATGATTGATTTTTGGGATGCATCCAAATATAAATATGATGAAGATACCCATCACCAGGCTGCTGTTCAGTTAAACGGAAAACACACTATAAGAATTGAGCAGGTAGAGAATTCGGGTTATGCAACTTTAATTTTTAAATTAATCCCTCTTAATAAATAAATTATGACTACACATTCTGTAACAACGGTATTCAACAAAAAAATGGCCTTTACTGCAAATATTGATGGCCATAAGATAGTAATGGATACAACTGCTGATGACGACGGCGAAGATAAAGGCCCCAGCCCCAAACGCCTGATGCTGGCTTCCCTGGCAGGATGTACCGGCATCGACATTGTTTCTATATTAAATAAAATGAAAGTCGCATTCAGTGATTTTAGTATTAGTGTACATGCAAGTCTTACCAACGAACACCCCAAAATTTATAACTATGTAAAGGTTACTTATAAAATAAAATTGGCCGAAGAAGATAAATCAAAAATGATCAAAGCACTAGCCCTGTCTAAGGAAACCTATTGCGGTGTTTATGCCATGTTTAAAACATTTGCAAAAATGGATACGGAAATTGATTACTTATAATTATCAATAACTTAATTCTCTTGCATGGTAATTGGGGAGCTTCCGTATTCCCTGTTTATTCTCAGCATTTGTAAAACAACCGCCAACAGTATCAACGCTACACCAAAATAAAATGCCGCGTTAAGGTTCTCATTCTCTTTAAAAAAAATAAAAGCCAGTATAATTCCATAAACAGGTTCAAGATTATAAGTAAGGTTTGCAGTGAAGGCTGATACTTTTTTTAAGGCATTCAACTGCAGGTCGAAACTTAATACGGTACAAAGCCAGGCCAGTACCAATAACCATAACCAATCGGTTGTAGTAGGTAAATAATAAGTGGCCGGAAATTGTATCAAATATATCGGCACTAAAAAAGTTAAAGCGATCAATCCCCCACCCAATTCATAAAGTGTAAGAATTTTAGGAGAATAGGTAATCAGTAACCTCTTATTATAAATTGGAAATAATGCACTGCCCATTGCTGAAATAATTCCAAAAACAATTCCTATTTTATATTGCGGATGAAAATCGAAAATGATATAGATACCTGCAATGGCCATTAATCCCAACAACACTTCCACCAATGAAATTCTTCTTTTTAAAATTAAGGGCTCAAAAAAAGCGGTAAAAAAACCAGTAGCACTAAAACAAACCAATGCAACAGATACATTGGCATATTTTACGCTCCCATAAAATGTAACCCAGTGTATAGCAACAATTGTTCCGACACCAAAAATTTTAAGTACATCTTTAACAGGGATACGAACCAGTTGTTTCCTGAAAAATAAAATAGCACCCAATGTGATCACTGTAATAAGCAGGCGAAACCATACCAGCAATCCTTCATTTAACGTTATCAATTTACCCAGTATAGCTGTAAAGCCAGCCAGAAAAACTGCGATATGAAGTTGTACTAGGGCTTTTTTCATGAATGCAAATATAGAACGCAGATAGCGCTGATTGAGCGGATTTTCACAGATATTTATCTTTGATGAAATAACCGGTAACTAAACCCGTTTGGGCTATGTATGCCTTTGATTTTTTGGTTTCCCTGAAAAAAATGATAAAAAACCACAAACGGCAAACGATAAACCACAAACTAATTTATATTTGCCAACCTATAACCAAAATATATTATGAGCTTTAAACGCATCAACAACATTACCGGATGGATCGTTTGCATTATTGCATGCGCTGTTTATATCATGACCATGGAAGCCACAGGCAGTTTGTGGGATTGTGGCGAATTTGCTTCCAGTGCCTATAAACTACAGGTTCCTCACTCCCCGGGGGCGCCATTCTTTGTACTGATCGGCCGCCTGTTTATGGCACCCTTTGATGCAAACCATGCTGCTACAGGTATTAACCTGATGAGCGCTTTGTCTAGTGGCTTTACCATTTTGTTCCTCTTCTGGACCATTACACATTTTGCCCGTAAACTGGTAATGAAGAACGGTGGTGAGTTGACCAATGAAAAAATTTATGGCATTATCGCTGCCGGCGTAGTTGGTGCTTTAGCCTATACTTTTTCTGATTCATTCTGGTATAGCGCTGTTGAGGGCGAAGTATATGCTTTATCTTCTTTTTTTACTGCTATATTATTTTGGGCCATGTTAAAATGGGAACAGGATATTGATGCAGAACAGAAAAATAATATTAAAGGCCATTTTACCAAAGCAGACCGATGGATAATTTTATTATTTTTTCTGGCAGGCCTGTCTATTGGTGTACACTTACTTAACCTGTTGGTAATTCCTGCGGTAGTAATGATCTATTACTTCAAAAGGTATAAAGTAACCAAATGGGGAACTTTTTTCGCATTTTTTATTGGCTGCCTGATCACCGGCCTGGTTCAAAAAGCCATGATACAATGGACCATTAGCCTGGCGGGAAACTTTGACGTTTTCTTTGTTAACTCCATGGGTCTGCCTTTCTTCTCGGGCTTTGCATTTTTCTTTGTGCTAATCGGTATATTATTATTCTTCGGCTTAAGACTGGCCAATAAAAAGAACTGGAATTTTTTAAAATTAGGGATATGGAGTTTTGCATTTATCATGTTGGGATGTTTTGCTTCGTATTTTACTACGCTTGTAAGAAGTAATGCAAATGTGGCGCTGGATATGGGCAATGTAGATAATCCCATGAGCTTAAACAGTTACCTGGCCCGTGAGCAGTATGGCGACTGGCCAATTTTATACGGACAGGATTTTACAGCCCAGATACAGGACACCAAAGTAACCGAGACTTATATAAGAAGTAATGGCAAGTATGAAAAGAACGGAAGAAAAGTAGAATATGTGTATGCACCCGAAGACATGCATATCTTTCCACGCATGTGGGATCAAAGCAATGACCAGGGCCATGCTGATTATTATGCCAACTGGATGCAGATAGGAAAAGATCAGCAGGGTAATTGGGAGAGAGCTCCAACAATGGGTGAGAATATACAGTTTGCACTCGGCTACCAGGTTGGATGGATGTACCTGCGTTATTTTATGTGGAATTTTGCCGGCAAACAAAATGATATACAAGGTGTGAATATGGGTAATGTGAGAGATGGTAACTGGAAAACCGGTATCGGCTTCGTGGATAATATCAGGCTTGGAAACCAGGATACTTTACCCGATAGTTTAAAAAACAATAAAGCCAATAATAAACTTTTTGCACTGCCATTAATATTGGGTTTACTTGGTTTGGTTTTCCAGGTCATGAAAGACAAAAGAGATTTCCTGGTAGTAGGATTAGCCTTCTTTTTTACGGGGCTTGCTGTGGTATTTTATTTGAACCAGGCCGGTAACCAGCCCCGTGAACGTGACTATGCTTTTGTTGGTTCCTTTTATGCTTTTGCTATCTGGATCGGATTGGGTGTGTTATATGTAAAGGAATTATTTGCCCGGTTCATTCAAAACAAGATGATGGCAAATATGGTAGCCGGTGGTTTGTGTTTATTAGCCGTACCGGTAATAATGGCGGCCCAGGAATGGGACGACCATGACCGTAGTAGTAAAACATTAGCAAGAGACCTGGCTATTGATTACTTAGAAAGTTGTGCCCCCAATGCCATACTCATCACCTTTGGTGATAACGATACCTATCCGCTTTGGTATGCACAGGAAGTACAGGGTATCCGCCGGGATATAAGGGTCATTAACTCCAGTTTATTAGGCACCGATTGGTACATTAACCAATTGCGTAATAAAGTAAACCTGAGCGATCCTATTGACCCAATATGGACCCCTGCACAAATTGAAGGTGCCAACAGGGATATTGTTTACAACGCCCCAAGGCCCGGTATAGACCCCAATCAGTACATGGACCTTTATACCATGATGAAAGATTATGCAGGAAGTGATGATCCTTCTAAAATGGAACAGGGAAGAGATGGCAGTATGCTGAATATTTTCCCATCTAAAAAAGTTTCGGTACCTGTTGACTTAAATGTTGTTCGTCAAAATGGTACGGTTAATGCCGGTGACAGTGTAGTAGCAGAAGTTAAATTTGATATCCCTAAAAATGCATTGTTTAAAAATGATGCAGCCATTTTAAATATCATTGCAGCCAATAAATGGAAGCGGCCTATCTACTTTACCTCAGAAGAAGCCGGAGGATTAGGTTTACAAAATTATATACGCCAGGATGGTTTAACCTATCGTTTAGTTCCTGTTCTTAGCAGCCAGGTAAATGATAGCTGGGCGTATGATAAAATGATGAACAAATTTGCTTCAGGAAATGCTGATAAACCAGGCGTTTATTTTGATGAGGAGAACCGCCGTCACCTTAATACCATACGTGCTGCTTATGCATCAGCTGCACTTGACCTTGCCCAGAATGGCAAAAAAGATGAAGCTAAAAAAATGCTGAACAAGGTTGATAAAATGATGCTGGAAGAAAACTTCCCTTATGGTATGGTATCGCGTTTCCAGCAGCATAATAGCGTTTCAATGATGATGCTGCAGGCCGCTTATGTAGCAGGAGATACAGTTTTAGCTGCCAAAATAACCAAAAGCTTAAAGAAAGATGTACAACAGCAGCTGAGTTATTATGCTTCGCTGGATGAAGACAGGGCCAATAACTTTGATTATGTAGTTGATCAGTCCGGAAGAAAAGGCGGCGATAAAAATGTTGCTGAACAAATTTTAATGAGGCTCCAGTCTTTTGAGCAACAATTTAAAAATCCGTTGACACCGCCAGCAGAAAATCCGGTACCCATAACCACCCAGCCTGTGGTTCCTAAAAAACAGGCAGATTCACAAAAGAAGAAATGAGCACATTAAAATAAATGAATACTAAAATCCCCTGAATAAAAAAATCAGGGGATTTTTATTTAACATCCCGAACAAACCATTACAGTAATTTGTTTCGTAATTTAGTAACCCACTTGCACATTAAATATTAAACCTTTGTTAGGCTACAATTTTAGTAAATACGATCCCAACGAACAAGGCAAATCTCCTTTTGAGAAATTGCTCGATTTCTTTTTGCAATTACTCACCTATACCAATGGCGATTTTAATGAAGCCATGCAATGGCTGAATGAACTGGATAAAGAATATAAACTCACCAATAACGAATATGGCATCGGCGATTTTATTGAAGACCTGAAAGACAAAGGATATATTGATGAAAAAAGAGACAACGGTGAAATAAAGATCACTTCTAAAACTGAACAGAGCATCCGTAAAAAAAGCCTGGAAGAAATTTTTGGCAAGCTGAAGAAAACCAAACAGGGTAATCATAATACATTTAAACCCGGCGGCGGAGATGAAATTAACCCGGAGACAAGACCCTTCCAGTTTGGTGATACGATGGAGCAGATAGATTTTACCAGTTCCATCCGCAATGCACAGATCAATCATGGCATTGAGAGTTTTAAAATGCAGGAAGATGACCTGGAAATACGGGAGACGGATTTTAAGTCACAAACTTCTACGGTGTTGATGATCGATATTTCTCACTCCATGATATTATATGGTGAGGACAGAATTACACCGGCAAAAAAAGTGGCGATGGCATTGAGTGAATTGATTCAAACCAAATATCCTAAAGACACTTTGGATATTGTGGTATTTGGCAATGATGCCTGGACGATCGAGATAAAAGACCTGCCCTATTTGCAGGTGGGGCCATATCATACCAATACTGTTGCAGGTTTGGAACTGGCGATGGATATTTTAAGAAGAAGGCGCAACCCCAACAAACAGATCTTTATGATCACTGATGGTAAGCCAACCTGTTTAAAAGTTGGCAGCCGCTATTATAAAAACAGTTGGGGCGTTGATCGGAAAATTTTAAACCGATGCATGAGTTTAGCAACGCAATGCAAAAAATTAAAAATACCCATCACTACATTTATGATCGCATCCGATCCTTACCTGCAACGCTTTGTACAGGAATTTACCGAAACAAATAATGGTAAGGCATTCTTTGCATCATTGGATAAATTGGGAGCATTCATATTTAAGGATTTTGAAAGTGGGAAGAGGAAGACGGTGTATTGAAATATTTCACGCAAAGGCGCAAAGAACCGCAAAGCTACCTTAGCGGCTTTTGCATTTTCCCTTTGCGGCTTTGCGTGAAAAAAATTACATTCAATAAGATTATTAAAAAATAAAAATGGATATTAAGAAAATTAAAACCTTAGGGGAATTAAAGAAGAGCGGCTATGTTTCAAAAAGCATCAAACAGGAGATCCGTGAAAACCTGATTAAGAAAATAAAGGCAAAAGAAAATCCTTTCCCTGGCATATTAGGTTACGAAGATTCGGTGATACCGGATACAGAAAGAGCATTATTGTCGCAACACAATATTTTGTTTTTAGGTTTACGTGGACAGGCAAAAACACGTATGGCCAGGCAGATGATAGAATTGCTGGATGAATACATTCCTATTGTTGCCGGAAGTGAGATCAATGATGACCCATTGCAACCTGTTTCCCGATATGCCATTGACCTGATTGAAGAGAAAGGAAATGACGCCCCTATTGCGTGGCTGCACCGCAGTCAGCGCTATGGAGAAAAACTGGCTACACCCGATGTAAGCGTTGCTGACCTTATTGGCGATATTGACCCGATAAAAGCTGCAAACCTTAAATTGAGTTTTGCTGATGAAAGGGTTTTGCATTATGGTATCATACCAAGAAGTAACCGTTGCATTTTTGTCATTAACGAATTGCCGGACCTACAGGCAAGGATACAGGTATCGCTGTTTAATATTTTAGAAGAAGGTGATCTGCAGATACGTGGTTTTAAATTAAGACTACCACTTGATGTATTATTTGTGTTTACTGCGAACCCTGAAGACTATACCAATAGAGGTAGCATTGTAACGCCTCTCAAAGACAGGATCGAAAGCCAGATACTCACTCACTATCCAAAATCTTTGGAAACAGCATTACAGATAACTGAACAGGAGGCTGCCATCAATGATGCACAACAGCAAAAAGTAAAAGTGAGTGACCTGATAAAAAGATTAATTGAACAGGTTGCCTTTGAAGCAAGGGGAAGTGAACTGGTAGATAAGAAAAGCGGTGTAAGTGCAAGACTTAGTATCAGCGCTTATGAAAATGCAATAAGTGCAGCGGAACGCAGGGCTATCATTAATGATGAAAAGGAAACGCAGGTTTGGCTGAGTGACCTCATCGGCATCATTCCATCTATTACCGGAAAAATAGAATTGGTGTATGAAGGAGAACAGGAAGGGCCTTACCAGGTTGCATTTAATTTGCTGGAACGATCTATCCGTACACAATTTGGTCAATACTTTCCTAATCCTGATGCATTAAAAAAGAAAAGGACCAAAGAAGCAACACCGGAAGACAATCCTTACAAATCCATCACACGTTGGTTTGACGCAGGTAATTCTTTAAATACTTTTTTTGAAACCAGGGATGAGGATAAAGTACAACTCTTATACAAAGTGGATGGTTTACATGCTTTAGTAAAAAAATATTTTAAATCAGCCAATGAAAAAGAAAATGCATTGCTGATGGAATTTGTTTTACATGGCCTTGCCGCTCATTCTTTAATAAGCAAAAAAGTGTTGGAAGGAAAAATTGAGTTTAAAGATTTGATGGGTAGCATGCTGAATATCGGAACCCAGCATTTCAGTGAGGAAGATTTTAATGAGGAAGATTTTAATTAAGAAAGAATTCCACAAAGTTTCACTGAGTTACAAAGCACACAAAGTTTTCTTTGAGAATCTCTGTGTTTCTTTGAGAAACTTTGTGGCACAGATTAAATAATATTAACCTCCCTCTCCAACCCCACCCCAAATTTTTCTTTTACACTCTGCAATATCTCTTCACTCAAACTATATATCTCACTCCCTTTTGCATTACCATAATTCACCAATACTAATGCCTGCCTTTCATGGCAGCCGACATCCCCTTTACGATAACCTTTCCAGCTTGCCCCGTTTTCGGGGCCACATTGCTCAATCAGCCAGCCTGCAGCCAATTTCACATTGCCATTAGGTAGATCATAACCAACAATTCCAGGATATTCTTCTTTCAAATTTTTGAATTTTGAATTTTGAATCTCAGGATTCTTAAAGAAGCTACCTGCATTACCAATCTCAGCCGGGTTGGGTAATTTACTGCTACGGATATTTATTACTGCCTGCGATATAGTTTTTATACCCGGCACCTTCACTCCCATCTTTTCCAATTCCTGTTCAATAGCTCCATAAGAAGTATTAAACTGGGGTATCCTGTTCAACCGGTAAGTAACATTAGTTATTATAAATTCATTTTTAAATTTTCTTTTGAAAACACTTTCCCGGTAACCGAATTCACAATCATTTAAAGTAAAGTGTACTATCTTTTTTTCTTTAACATGAAATGCTTCCAGGGAAAAAAACACATCTTTAATTTCCACACCATAAGCTCCAATATTCTGCATGGGCGAAGCGCCAACATTACCGGGAATGAGAGAAAGGTTCTCTACTCCTGCCCAGCCATTACTGATACAATGCAAAACAAAATGATGCCAGTTAACCCCTGCTCCTGCCTGTACATATATATGATGCTCATCTTCCTTGATCTCTTTAATACCCAGCATTTCATTTTTTAAAACAAGTCCGTCAAAATCCTTTGTAAAGAGAATATTACTTCCACCACCCAAAACAAGAGTTTCTCGTTTCTCGTTGATCGTTGCTCGTTGGCTAAACTCAAGCAGTTCATGTAATTCATTAACAGAATTAAATTGGGCGAAATATTTTGCGGCAACATCTATTCCGAATGTATTAAAAGACTTGAGTGATATGTTTTCTTGAATCATCATACTCTTTTTAAGTCTTCCGCCAACCGGCGGAGAGATTTAGAGGGGGTTAATTTTTATCTACATCAGCAATAACAGTTACAGCTTTAAAACTCTTTTCAGCCGTTACAAGATTGATATGATTTCTTATGGCAGCTTTATATCGCAAACTCATCCCGGGTTCCTTAGGTAATTTGATCAGTATCTCCATTAAGTATTGATTGCGTACCCGGTTCACCACAGGTGCTGCAGGTCCAACAATAAAATCTTTAAGATCCTGCTTAAGCAAAGTTGCTAATTTTTCTGCAGCAGCAGTTACAATGTTTTTATCCTTATGTTTTAATGTAAGCAGAACAATGCGGCTAAAAGGCGGATAAAAGAACTCTTTCCGTTTTTCAATTTCAATACCAAAGAACTGTTTGTAATCATGCTGCTGCACCAATTGTAGCAAAGGATGCTTTGGATTAGTTGTTTGTATGAGTACTTTGCCCTGCTCTTTCTTTCTTCCAGCTCTACCACTCACCTGCTCCATCAATTGAAAGGCCCGTTCATTCACCCTGAAATCGGCAAAAGCCAATAGGCCATCTGCATCAAGAATTCCTACCAAACTCACTTTATCAAAATCCAAACCTTTAACTACCATTTGTGTGCCTACCAAAATATCCAGGCGGTGCTGTTCAAACAACTGGATCAGGTTATCATGCGCTGTTTTTCCACGTACACTATCCACATCCATCCTTGCAATTTTATATTTAGGGAAATCATCTTCCAGTTGTTCCTCAATTTTTTCAGTACCAAAATTTTTCTCCAGCCAGTTATTATTGCCACAGGCCGGGCAGGTAATTAATTTTGGATAAGTGCTGCCGCAATAATGGCAATGCAGTTTATTACTGAATTTATGCAGGGTAAGAGAAACATCGCAATGGATACATTGAGGAATAAAACCGCAGGCACCACAAATTAAATAGGGATTGTAGCCACGCCTGTTTTGAAATAAGATAACCTGCCGATCTGAATCTAATGCCTTTTGCATAGCTTCTTTCAATTGCGGGCTGATCATTACTTTTCCCCGTCCGACCGGTTCATGCGGGCGGGCCTTTTGAGCAACCTGCCTCGTGTCAATGATATCTATCTCCGGTAATTTTATTCCACCAAAACGTTCATTCAATTCAACCAATGCATACTTATCATGGATAGCATTATAATAACTTTCAACAGATGGAGTGGCACTACCGAGCAAAACTTTTGCTTTAAACAATGAAGCATAATAAATAGATGCATCCCTTGCATTGTACCTGGGAGCCGGATCCTGCTGTTTGAATGAAGAATCATGCTCCTCATCCACTATTATCAGTCCAAGGTCTTTAAAGGGCAGGAAAAGGGCACTCCTTGCACCCAACACGATCTTTACTTCGCCGGTTCTTATCTTATTCCACAATTCTATGCGTTCGTTATTGTTAAACCGTGAATGGTAAATGGTAATATTACCCCCAAAATGTTTTTGCAGGCGGCGAATGATCTGGGTGGTTAAAGCAATTTCAGGTAAGAGGTATAAAACCTGTTGGCCCTGTTTAAAATATTTTTCGATCAGTTTGATATACACCTGGGTTTTGCCGCTGCTGGTTACACCATGAAGCAGGCAGACATTTTTTGTTTCAAAAGCTTTTGCAACCGCATCTGAACTTTCCTGTTGTGCTGCACTGAATTCAAAATCTATCTCTACATTTTTTGCAAGAGACTTTATCCTGTCCACAGCTCTTTTTTCAATAAATAAAACATTTTTTTCAGCAAGGCCTTTTAACTGGGCAACTGATGCGCCTGATTTTTTCAATAGCTCAGTTTGAGTTACGTCACCTGCTGTCTTTTGAAGATGCAGATAAGCCAACAATAATTCCATTTGTTTGGGTGCCCGGCTCCAGTTATTGAGCAGTTCACTTAATTTATCTTCATTACCATACTCCGGGTTTAAAATAACATAGCTTTCTTTTTTTACCTTGTACTGTTCATCCATGGCTTCCCATACATGGCATACCTTTTTATCAATGAGTTTTTTTATGATGGGGTAAACATGAGTGATGTCTAATATCTGCTGTACTTCTGTTAATCGCAATTCTTTTTTTAAGAGCAGGGCCTCTGCCACTAAAAATTCTTCATCATTCAAATGGGTAAAGTCTTCCCCTATCTCTTCGTTATAAACTAAAATGGTTTCGCTGCTGAGTTTAAAATGAGTTGGTAATGCAGCGGCCATTACTTCGCCTTCGCTGCACATATAGTATTCGCTCATCCAATGCCAGAGTTGTAATTGCTGCGGATATAAAATGGGATCATCGTCCAGTACATTCAAAATATCCTTTGTTGGATAAGCAGGTTTTATATTGAATACAGATTTTATAACCCCTGCATATTTTTTTTGCCTCCCTGTCTGGGAGGTAGATTTGCCAAATACCACTTCTACCCGGCAGCCCGGTCTTGCCCTTTCAGTTAAATGTGTTGGAATGGCATAGGTGTATGTTGTAGGGAGTGCCAGCGGAAGAATGATCTCTGCCCAAAAGCCAGATGAATCATCCGTAAATAATATTTCGTTCCCATTGCTCATCTTACTTTGTACTACATAGCTCATTTTTTAAATTAATTTTTCTGACCTGGTATCCAAAGAGCGTAGTAGTATGCTTCTAAAGTTAACCTGATTTTCTTAGTTAATATTTCCGGCCTTATCATTTATCCAGCTTGCTTTATATTTTATCAACGCCTCTTCCATGATCTTATACACTTTCTCTTTTAGGTAAGCAACATCATTTGCAGTTAGGCCGTCAACTGCTACCTCAGCCAGGTAAACTGCTCTTGATCTTCCCGGGTTAAGCGAAAAAATAGATTTATAATTCATCCGGTCATAAGTATCTAAGAATAAAATGGGCTTGATAGGGGTTTGTGTTTCAATGGCAATTCTAAAAGCACCGTCGTAAAAATCTTTCAATGGTTTATGCGTCATATTAAATGTTCCTTCGGGGGCTATTACAATAGATATCCCTTTTTTGATGACCGACTTAAGCTGTATGACACTTTTGGTTCTTTTTTCAGGATTATCCCTTTCTACCAATACAGCCGCATTCTTATATATGTAGCCAAAAAGCGGAACCTTGGCCATTTCAGCTTTTCCCAATATCCTTATATGCTGGTTACGGATAGTTTTCATCAAAACGGGAATATCCAGGAAAGAAATATGATTAAACACAAAAACATACTGTTTTGCAGTATCATGTGGCGTTTCAAAACTCGTTTTGTGAAAAATGCCCAGCATCAATAAAACAAACTCCGACCAGATGCGGCAGAGTTTATAGATAAAATTCCCTCCCTTTATCTTGCCAAAAAATGAAGCTACCACCACAATGGGAAATACCAGCAGTAAGAACACTGTAAAGGGTATAAAGGCATATAAAGTAAAAAGTACCTGTATGAACCGGGATAAATATCGCATAATAAGATGGCGAATATAAATAGATTCCGGTTTGCCGGGAGCTATCTTAAACCCAATTTTCAGGCAAAACGGCTTAGATTTTCACATTCCTGCCCAAAACCTGTTCATATTTTTTCAAAAACACTGCTCAATTTTAAGGCTAAACCCTTACCTTTGCCTCCCGAAAAATACGGGACTAAATTTGATATTTATGTTAGCAGTAGTAAAAATAGCAGGTCAGCAATTTAAAGTTAAAGCCGGCGATAGCTTATACGTACCTCATATTGAGGGTAAGGCAGGTGACTCAGTAGAGTTTGCTGAAGTATTAATGACCGATAACAAAGGAACAGTTGTTTTGGGTGCAGATGTGAAAGCTGTAGTAAAAGCTGAAATTCTTAATGACCTTGTAAAAGGCGAAAAAGTTATCGCTTTTAAAATGAAAAGAAGAAAAGGCTTCCGTAAAAAACACGGACATCGTACACAGTATACACATATTAAAGTAACAGGAATCGCTTAAATAAAAAAGTAGTAAGTGATAAGTAATAAGTTGGGCACATAAAATTGTTCGACTTAAAACTTAAAACTCAAAACTCAAAACTTAAAAACATGGCACATAAAAAAGGTGAAGGCTCGGTAAAAAATGGTCGTGATTCACAAAGCAAAAGATTGGGTGTAAAAATTTATGGTGGTCAACCGGCAATTGCAGGTAATATCATTATTCGTCAAAGAGGAACAACTTATCATCCTGGTAAAAATGTTGGTGTAGGAAGAGACTTTACCATCTTTGCATTAACCGATGGATTGGTTGAATTTAAAAAAACAAAGGGAGATAAAACAGTTGTTTCAGTTTCTGCAATAGAAGCCACGGCCTAAATTTTTTGCCATTTTATTTTGGTAGTTTAAAAAATATTTTTACTTTTAAGTATTATTTACTAACCAATTAAATTTTAAAAAAATGGCAACAAAGAAAAAAGCCGCTAAAAAAGCTGCTCCAAAAAAGAAAGCTGCTAAGAAAGCTGCTCCAAAAAAGAAAGCTGCTCCTAAGAAGAAAGCTGCAAAGAAGAAGTAATCTTCGCTTTTTAAAAAAGCAAAATATCTTGAAAGTCCCGGTAAATTTACCGGGACTTTTTCTTTTGTATCCCTTTACCACAGGGCTTTTCAATTAGCACGCTTTCCGGCATTCTTTCATAAATATTTTTTATCAAATACTGGTGGTACATAAAAAATTTATACAACTCCCTCATAAAAAATATTCTCATCAACATAAATAAATTTAATTTTTATATCTCTTATTGCATTTTTTTATTTCTAATTCCCTGTCGGAATATCCCTATTTTCTCTTTCTTTATACTTTTACATTTCTTACTTTTAAACATGGATAATTACCAAATAGCCGACCTTTTCTCCCTTTTGAGCAAATTAATGGACATACACGGAGAAAATAGTTTTAAGGCAAAATCGTACGCTTCGGCATCATTTAACATAGAAAAATTACCATTACAATTGAGTGAAACTACGCATGAAAAGATTTTTGAAATAAAGGGGATCGGTGAGTCAACCGGAAAAAAAATAATTGAAATTTTAGAAACAGGTTCTTTACCCGTACTGCAGGAAATGATAGATAAAACACCGAAGGGTGTAATAGAAATGCTGAACATAAAAGGCATTGGGCCAAAAAAAATTTCCACCATCTGGAAAGAGATGGAAATAGAAAGTATCGGTGAACTTTTATATGCCTGCAAAGAGAACCGTCTTAAACTTTACAAAGGCTTTGGAGAAAAAACACAGCAAAATGTAATTGATACCATTGAATTTTATTTAGGAAATCAGGGGAGTTATCTATATCCCCAGGTAGAAGCAGTAGTACCCCAGATCACCGCTTATTTAGAAAAATTATTTTCACCGGAAAATGTATTTCTTACCGGCAGTTTTATACGTCATCTGGAAATTATTGATGAACTGGAATATGTGGTCAAAGGCACAAATGAAACCATTAAACCGAAGTTTCAATCAGCCAATCCACCCGAATTACTGGAAGAGAACCCCGGTAACCTGCTTTATAAACTCCTGAACGGACTCAAACTAAGGTTATATACCGGTGAAAAAGATGTGGCAAAACGATTATTTGTAACCACAGGAAGCCCTGAATTTACCGGTGCCTTTCTTTCCCAATTCCCGAAAATCGAATTTGCAGAGAGTATTGGAGCCGATGACAGATCAATTTTCACTAAGGCTAATATCAATTATATACCCCCTTGCCAGAGAGAAACCGCCGCAATTATTGACTACGCAAAAAAATCACACCTGCCGGCATTAATACAACCGGGCGATATAAAAGGTATCATTCACAGTCATAGTAACTGGAGCGATGGCAGTAATACTTTGGAAGAAATGGCAAAAGCAGCAAAGGAACAGGGATTTGAATACCTGGTTATAAGCGATCACAGTAAAAGCGCTTTTTATGCCAATGGCCTTAATGAAGAAAGGATAAATGCACAACATCAGCTGATTGATGAATTAAATGGCAAAATCAAAGGCTTTAAAATTTTTAAAAGTATCGAGAGTGATATACTCTATGATGGCAGCCTGGATTACAGTAACAGTATCCTCTCTACTTTTGACCTCGTGATCGCATCGGTACATAGTATTTTAAAAATGACTGAAGAGAAAGCAATGCAACGTCTTATTACAGCTATAGAAAATCCTTATACTACAATACTAGGGCACATGACCGGCAGGTTATTGCTGAGCCGCAAAGGATATCCCGTTGATCATAAAAAAATAATTGATGCCTGCGTTGCCAACGGGGTAGTGATTGAACTGAATGCTCATCCAAGCCGCCTGGATATTGACTGGAGAGAAATTAATTATGCCCTGGAAAAAAATGTATTGATATCCATTGACCCTGATGCACACAGCATAGAAGGGTTTAAAGATATAAGGTACGGTGTGCTGTCGGCACAAAAAGCAATGGTCACTAAAGAACAAAACCTGAGTAGTATGAGTTTAAAGGAGTTTGAAACATTTATACAAAAAAGAAAGACTTAAAAAAAACAATCATGATAAATAACCTGCCGGTAATTATCAATATAGTCTTTGGATTAACAACCCTTTTAACTGTTTATCTTTTTTATAAAGCAACAAATCATTCAAAAACTACCCTGGCCATTATAATAGTTTGGTTATTGCTACAGGCAATCTTAGGTTGGAAGGGTTTTTATACTGTTACTGATACCTTTCCGCCAAGGTTTGCATTATTAGCGTTGCCGGCTCTATTATTCATTGCCGGTCTTTTCCTTTCTGCAAAAGGAAGAACTTACCTCGACAGCCTCGATACAAAAGCTTTAACGCTTTTACATATTGTAAGAATACCGGTAGAATTAACGCTGTATTGGTTGTTCATCCATAAAGCCATCCCACAACTCATGACTTTTGAAGGAAGGAATTTTGATATTCTGTCCGGAATTACTGCTCCTGTTGTTTTTTATTTCGGCTATGTAAAAAACAGGTTCAATAAAACTATACTTATATGCTGGAACCTGGTTTGCCTTGGGCTGCTGGCAAATATTGTTATTAATGCAATTCTTTCTGCTCCTACACCATTTCAGCAATTTGCTTTTGACCAGCCAAATATTGCTATACTTTATTTCCCGTTTGTTTGGTTACCGTGTTGTGTAGTTCCGCTGGTTTTGTTAGCTCACCTGGCAACTATAAGAAAACTATTAAAACGGTAAAGAGGTAATATTAAAAATTAAAAAGGATCAGTTTTCATTTGCTAATGGCAGTTCAACAAAGAAAGTAGTCCCCTCTCCCGTTTTTGTTTCGAACCATATCTTCCCCTTGGCCTGCTCTACTATTCCTTTGCTCATAGCAAGCCCAAGCCCGGTACCCGAAGTCTTTGTAGTAAAATTGGGTGTAAATATCTTAGCCTGCAATTCTTTTGTTATACCAGTACCATTATCTTTTACTTTGATCAATACCTGGTTGTTTATTATTTCCTCATCAATTTCGATCTGGATAATTTTATCCGGAGACACAGCCTGCATGGCATTTTGAATAAGATTGGTAAATAAGCGGTTTATATGTGTACGGTCAGCATGAACAAGAACAGACTGCGGTAAAGGGTTCCAGTTTAACTGAACCCGGTCATCTATGGAATGTAATTGGGTAACCATTTTGATTACTTCATTCAGATCAAACACTTCATTATATGGGTTGCCGATATTTGCAAACTGGCTAAACTCACCTGCAATATGGTTCAGGTGATCTATCTGCTCCACTAAAGTTTGCGCAACATTTGCTGTAAGTTCTTTTATATTACCTGAATTATTATCAATGGATTTTTGCAGATACTGCAGGCTCAGCTTCATTGGCGTAAGCGGATTTTTTATTTCATGCGCTACCTGCCTGGCCATTTCACGCCAGGCACCTTCCCTTTCACTTTTAGCAAGAGCAACAGCACTTTCGTCTAATTTGCCAACCATCTTATTATACTCTTTAACCAGTTCTCCAATCTCATCATCCCGTTTCCAGTCAATGGCTTCATTCATTTGGCCAAGGTTAACCGCTTTCATCTTATCGCTGATAAAAGAAAAAGAACGGGTAATTCGATTGGTAATAAATAACGCAATAATGCCCGCAATTAAAAAGATAAATGCATTAAGGTTAATGATAGTAACCAAAAAATTAGCTATCTCTTCCTGCAATTTACTTTCGGAAGTAAAATAAGGAATATTAAGATAAGCATACTCCCGGCCGGTTGCATCAATTACCGGAACATAGTTGCTCACAAAATTCAGCTTACCAATTTTTTCTTCCTTAAAATACTGTACCTCTTTTCCTTTATTAAGATGATAGAAAGCCATAGGATCCATCTTGGTACTGATGATGCCTTTGGTATAAGGTAGTGGCAGCGATGATACTTTTAAATTCCCGTCAAGGTCATACAGGTTAACATCAACTGCATGTATCTCTGATATCTTATCAATTGTCTTTTCCAGTTTCTCTCTATATGCCTCATCATAAACTTTTACCACATCATCAAATACCGACAACTCCGATAAAGAAATACGTACTTCATTTTCCATTACGTGTATAACCCTGCTCAGTTTTTCCCGGTTGCTGTTCTCATACCTGTTTATAAAAAACAGGATGGTTGCCACACCAATAACCAAAAAAGAAAGTACACTGATAAAAATTACCGTGCCATGTATCTGGTTACGGATACTAAGCTGCCAGTAGGACCTGAAACGGAGCTTATTGAATCTTGCACGGATACTGATATTCAGCAACCAAAAAAATCCGGTAACCAGTAAGAAGGCACAAAATAAATAAGAGAATAAAGTTATTGACTCTATCAGAAAATTATTCTCCATTGCAATGATCACAATTTTTTGCGGCCCGGTTTTATACCAGAGTTCATCATAACCATTCTTTTTAAAGGTCGCAAATTCATCTTTTGGTATCTGCTGGGCTGTTAATCTTGTAGCAAAAGCATAGTCGTTGTGGCTGCTTACCAATTGCAGGTTAGTATAAACAGCAAATGCATATACCGTTGAATTTTCAATGGCATTACTTTTCCCTTTCGAAAAAAGCTCCAGGTTTAACGCATCCGTTTTATACTTTTTAGGATTGGCCAGCACAAACACATATCCCAAAGTATCTCCACTGGTATCTGTTACTGTTTTACGGCTTATATAACTAAACCGGTCATAAGATTCATCATAATAAAAAAGGTCAGGAATATTGGTTGGTTTTGCCTGTGTTTTTAAAACAGTATTCAGTTCATTGAATCCTGCCGCATCCTGGTTGTATAAAGGTTTTTCCTTTGCGTCAAAGGTATAAATTTTAGTTTCGTACTTGTTGGTATAGCCAGAAAAATTACCACTCACCAGGCTGTCTTTGAAGAACTGATTGGATGAATCAGTATTCATGCGGTAAAAATTGGCCGCTAAAAATTCATTCTGAAAATCAGTGAGCAGGGTATTCAATAATGTTTCACTTGAAGGATCTGCTTTGGTAGCCAGGGTTTCGGCATAATGTTCCCGGTTCCTGAGCTCCTTTTTACTGTTTTCCAAAACTATGACTGATGTAATGGTCACCGAAAAAAAGAATAGCCAGAAAATTAAACGGGATGAAGCGATCTTGCTGGCTGATAGATTAAGGCTACCCCGGTTCAACAGGAACAGGTAAAGTAAGAGCCATGCCAGTATAAATAATTCAAACCCGGCATTGGCAATGCTAAGCTGAAAAGTTAAATAGATAAGCCCGCCAATTGCCACAACCAGGTATAGTTCAGCAAAATTTTTAGGGAACAGGGGCTGCAAAAAATACATTAATATCTGGCTCAGTAAAAAATAACTGATGGCAATACAACATAATACTATAAAACCTGTAACACTATAAATATTTAAGGTAAAAAAATTGATCACATCAAAAGATATCTGTGAATCAGCCACCATACTTCTGATGACCTGGCCCGATGTAAAAGTTACTGCAAGTAATATGATACTCACTACAGATAAAACAAGCCATTTAAACCAGGGAGACTTGTTTTTCAGGACAACTTTTTTTTCCTGCAAATGATAATGGGCAAATAATACGATCCAGGTAAACAAAACAGAATTAATTAACAGGTCTCCCAGGGAACGAAACACAATGTTAGAACCATAGATGGAAGGATCAAACAATTCAAATTGCCGCAAATTTAACGGGAATGGGAAAAAATAACTGATCAACCTCAATCCAACAATTACAGGCACTAAAAACAGGATTGCACTCAGTAACCTGTGCTTTACAGCAATATATGTAGCCAGTAAATGAATAAAAAGTAAAACAAAGATTGCAGCCAATATCCGGAACCAAACAGCAGCCATATTATTTTTTGGAATTACGCTGTTGGGTCTTTCAACCAGGTAAAACAATTTATTCCCATTAATTGATTTTACGGCAGCAGTATTGGGTTGTGTTGAAATATCATAATTGCTTTCCAGGTCTTTTCCGATAGCAAAAGAATTCCGGAGATAGGTATTGGTTACAAAATAATTCCATTTAACAGGTATCAAAGCAACAGTAATGCTGCGGTCCGAATTAACCTTTCGCCATGCATAATAACCATTTTCAAGTTCTATGAATCCTGAACTATCGGCAGATGAAAGTAATTCATATGAAGGCAATACTGTTTGTGTATTCCAGAAGATCAACTGGTGAAGACCAATATCATTTACAAAATAACGGTAAATGAAATATTTTTTATCGGTGAGTTGCTGTAACTGGGCTTCATCAAATTTATTATCGTTGATCTTTTTTACTAAAACCGTATCCGACATTAATTTTTTAAAATCCTTTTCCTGCTTCTGAATATAATTTTCAATATTGCTACGAACAGCTCCAACAGAGGAATTGCCGGATAAATAATTGTCAATGATAAATGATATAGTGATAAACCAGGCAGCAATTATCAGCAGATAACTGTTTTTGATGATGAAGCGTCTAAAAGGGTATGCGTTTTGCAATCGGTAAATTAAAGTATTTGCTGTTTCTTAATGCTGTTCCAGATGCTGTCCATTTCTTCCAAACTCATATCCTGTAAGTGTTTACCGGTTTTTAATGCTTCTACTTCCATTGCTGTAAACCGTTTAATGAATTTTTTATTCGTTCGCTCCAGTGCATTTTCAGCATCTACCTGCAAAAACCTTGCAAAGTTTACCAGGGAAAAGAAAACATCGCCCAATTCATCTTCCATTTTGTTGATATCCCCCGATCTAATGGCTTCAAACAGCTCCATTTTTTCTTCTTCCACCTTATCCCAAACCTGTTCTTTGGTATCCCACTCAAAGCCTACCTGTTTGGCTTTTTCCTGCAACCGCATGGCTTTTACCATGGAGGGCAGAGATTTTGGAACACCACTTAAAACAGAGGTTTTCCCTTCCTTTAACTTCAATTTCTCCCAATTTCTTTTCACATCTTCTTCACCATTTACTTTTATATCTCCATATATATGAGGGTGACGGGAAATCAGTTTTTCGCAAACTCCGTTTATCGCTTCTGCCAGGGTAAACTGGTTTTGCTCTGCTCCTATTTTAGCATAGAAAACGATGTGTAACAAAAGGTCGCCTAGTTCTTCTTTTATTCCTTTCCAGTCGTTATCTGTAATGGCATCGGCCAATTCATAAGTTTCTTCTATAGTTAACTGGCGAAGTGTATGAATAGTTTGTTTTTTATCCCAGGGACATTTTTCACGAAGTTCATTCATGATTGTTACCAGGCGCTCAAAAGCAGTATTTTCAGCAGACATAAATTTTATAGTTTAAACAGAGAGAAAAATAAGAATACGGTAAACAACAGAAGGATAGTAATTAAAAGTAAAAAACATAGTATCAGAAATTTTAAAATTGTTTTACCCCTTCGTTGCCGGTAAAATTTACGCATGGCCTTATACAGGTAAAAGAACAGGCTAAACCCCATTACTACTTCTACAAACTTTATTAAACCCCAATTCAGCTCATCATTCAGTTTACCAAGACCAAACATTACAAGCATGGCAATAAAAATAAAAATATAAAAGTGAATACTGAATATTCCGTGGTTAACATAGTAATACTCTTTTCTTCTTATATAAAGCAACTTAAGTAAAAAAGCAAAAAGCGGGAGGGAGATAAAGAACATTTGCGGAAGGCTGTGTATAAATATACTTATGAAAGAACTTGTTGCTTCCCTAGGGTTATTTTTAAACTTCTCATTTATTTCAATCTCTTTATAAATAAGCTGTTGCTGCCACCAGTTATGATGTTTTTTGCCTGATTTAAGTACTGAATCATATTCTGTTTTCGATTTGTATTCCGACCTGGTAAAATGAATACCTGATTTATTAACTGAACTGTCGAAATACTTTTTAAATTCAATCCTGCTCATTGGTATTGCAGGTTTACCATCTTCCTTATTTACATTTTTTGTAAACGCATCAAAAGCAAGAGAGTCCATTGCTTCAATCTGGGGATAGGTTTTCTTATTCATTTCAGAAGTGATAAGAGTCCTATTATCTAGTTTTAAAAAGGAGAAAAATATCAAAAAGAAAAAAGCAGAAGTGAAAATATACATCCGTATAGGGTTAACATAACTGGCTCTGCGGCCTAACATATATTCCTTTGATAAAAAACCAGGACGAGTAATCAAATATTTTACAGTACTGAAAAATTTCCCGTCGAAATGTGTAATATCCTTAAAAAAATGAGAAATAAGATCCCAAACAGATTCTTTAGGCTCTAAATTCTCCTGTCCGCAAACATGACAATATCTTCCCTGTAGCTCTGCATTACAATTCAGGCAGTTCTTTTCCTTTCTTTCTTTAAGGTGGCTCATGCGCTTTAATTTTGTTAAAAATAATAAAGTTTAGCTGTTTATTCAGTACACGGCACAATTTCAGTTGCCAAACTTGCATTACTTTTGAAAAATGAAAAGAATATTTTTTTTTATGCCTGTTTTACTCCTTGCCGGGTATTCGTCTATTGCCCAGTATTACTATACCGACATTATCAGTAACAAACAGGTAATGGCAGAGCTGGCGGTGCTTAAGGAGAAGAAAATAAAAGGGGTTAAGGTAGTATCGCTTGAATCGGATGGTACGGAAAGTGAAGGGTTCACCTGCCAGAAAAAAATAAACAGGGATTATACAGAGGTGGAAATTTATACCGAGACAGACCAGTCGTACCCCAACACATTTATTTCCTATTTTAACAAGGCCGGGCTGTTGCAAAGAACGGTTGACTCATCTGAAGCCGGAGCCACTACTATTGATCATGTGTATGATGCTACCGGAAGGCCTGTATCCATTAATTCTTCAAAACATTTTGCTACAGACGATGATGCAGGCGTTGTTATTGAGCAACACCTGTATAACTATAATGCTGCCGGCATACTGCAGCAAATGACGCTTGTTAAAAACAACCGGGATACCACACAATATGCTTTTGAGGCCGATGAAAGCGGTAACATCATCATAGAAAAAAATTCAAGAACAGCTGAAGTTTATTATTATTACTACGATACAAAAAACCAGATCACAGATATTGTACACCGGTACAGTTATCAGAAGACCCTGTTCACCGAATCTTCATTTGAGTATGATGATATGGGGCAGCTTGTTAGAATGGTCAGCTCCGAAAAAGAAGGGGCGTATTTTTTTACCTGGCGTTATAATTATGAAGATGGCTTACGTACAACTGAGCGCTGCTACTCAAAAGAAGGAAAGATCATGGGTTCGGTGGAATATAAGTACAAATAATATTGTGGAAATAATACAATAAAAAAAGCTGCAATAAATTGTCGCTTTTTTTATTGCACCAGGGAACTGCATTGAACCGTCACTCCTTACCGGGGTCTTCCACGAAAAATTAAAGATTTTCTCCTCCGCAAATCATGTTTGTTTTTTATCTTGTACCCCATGCTCACATTCAATGTTCCCATATTAAAATTCAGCAAACAGGGCGAAAAAACCGGCTGGACCTATATTGTGGTACCTGAAAATATCTCCAAAAAATTAAACCCGGGTGTAAAAAAATCTTACCGGGTAAAAGGCAAGCTGGATGATTTTAAAATTGAAAAGACAGCATTAATACCGATGGGTGCAGGAGAATTTATCTTACCCATAAATGCAGCAATAAGAAAAGCCACAGGCAAACGTTTTGGCGCATCTCTAAAAGTACAACTGGAACTGGATGGTTCTCCCATACTTCCACCGGCAGAATTAATAGAATGTTTGCAGGATGAACCCGAAGCGCTGAAGCATTTTAATTCACTTCCACAAGGGCATAGAAATTATTTTACCAAATGGATAGAATCGGCGAAAACAGAACCTACCAAAACAAAAAGAATTGCATTGGTCATAAAAACCATGGTTCGTAAAATGGATTTTGGTGCCATGCTTAGGGAAGATAGGGACGAAAGAAAAATGTTAGGAAAATAAATCTACATTAACCTGACTGCCGACAGGCAGGTCCGCCTCATCAGCGTCATCTGCGTTCTATCATTATTTTAGTAAAACCGTTGTCCCTTTTTGCTCAACTCTTTTACCTGTATCGCTATTACTATACTGCAATATCCAAACATAGGTTCCCATATCAGCAGGCTGTCCTTTAAAACTTCCATCCCATTTTTTTGTCCAGTCCCTGGTTTCAAAAACCAACTGGCCAACCCGGTTATACACCCGGAATAAAAGATCACTTGCTTTGTAGGCATTTAACGGATACAGGTAATCATTCAGGCCATCATTGTTAGGTGTAAATGCATTGGGGACAGCTATATAGCAATTATTAGGCACAATTATTTTTTGTATAGCAGTATCAAAACAACCGAGGTTGTTTTTTACAATCAACCGTGGAAAAATATTCCTCGTTACTGATGGTGGAGGATAAGATTGTGGTAAGGGAGTTTGTAAATTACTGGTGATACCGTTTCCAAAGTCCCAGTTCCACGAAACAATATTACCAATACTGTGATCTTTAAATACGGCAAGGTCGTTAGGACAAACTACTGAGGTTGCTTCAAAAGCTGCATTCAATTCATTATCCAGCAAAACTGTGATAACAGCGCTTGTATCGGTACATACTCCATTTGATACGATCAGTTGTGCCTGCTTCTGTCCAAATGAACCATAAACGATGGATGGATTTTGCAAATTACTTTTCCGCAGGTTATCAAAGGTCCATTTCCACACATTTACTTCATTCCTGCCATCATGAAAATAATTGATAGTATCTCTTATGCAACCAAGGTTTAGATTATAAGTAAAATCTGCATTCACCGTATCTTTTGTATTAAAATTCAAGGCGGATCCTGCAGGCGTGAACTGGCTGCACTCATCACCTATTGTATTACCATCACTCCCTGTTACCAATCTTATCTGGTAAGTACCTTTTGTTTGGATTGGTGCCGATAATTTTACTTTAATAATGGGTGTTAATCCATCAGGAGAACAATTACCGGAAGCCCCGATAACGGTAACAGGTGTTGTGCCTGAAAGAAGCGTAACTACAAAATCACTTCCATCAGCAGCAATGCTGTTACACTTCATATTCTTTCTGAAAACCAATTGCAATTCATCGGGTGCACAACCGGGTTTAGTAAGGCTGTCCATGGGGGTAGGTAAAAGCGGATAAACAATAAGTGAAATATTTTCTCCCACAGGAATATTCCTGTCGCAGTTATCTCTTACTGTATTACCATCTGTACCATTTCCTATCGTAATGGTGTAAGTGCCCGGCGGCAAAGGTTTATCCAGCGTAAGAATTAATGAATCCATATCAAAACCAGTAGTGCAACCAAAACCAGTGGCTGCAACAACATTGGCCACAGCAGGGGTAATTGTAAATTCAGACCCGGTTCCTGTGAGGCTGTTACACTTCATCCGCTTATTCATTTTTATGGTGGTTTGCATACCATCACAGGCTGCTCTTGCATTTAGCAGGTGTGGTTCTTTTGGATCGGTGATATTTGCTGTGCCACCCGTAAAAGAAAGATCATATCCCTGTGTACTACCTGCCGTCCAGTTAGTCACCATGAGCAGGTAATCATGTCCAACGGTAATGGTTGGCATCCGGTTGAATGGTGTATTTCCTGGCGCATCACCCGAACAATGGACGTCTCCTCCGCCAGAGGGCGTACAACCGGTTGGAGAATTAGGGAAAGGTGCACCGGAGCCATTACCAAGGGTACCATATATATTTAACGATACCTGTAAAGAAGCATCTGAGAATACATCATTAGGGTTACGCCCCGTAACATCAACCAGTATCCAGTCGTAATCATCATTGCTTGAAATACCTCTTATTAAAAACCCAAGGGTACCTGTTTGAAAGCAGGTAAACTTATACCAGAAGGATTTACTGGAAGTAACGGGGTCAACACATCCTGTATGGGCAATACCCGGCCCGGTACAATTAGTTACGAGGTCCTGGTGAAATACGGATGTTCCGCAAACCGGGATTGCACTGCCAGGTGTCATTCCGGGAAGGGAACAGGGTTGTGCATGGGCCTTTAAAACAAAAGCAACAGTAATTATTAAAAGAGTAAAAGTTTTTCTGATCATAGCTGCGGTAAAATTATTGTAAAGACTCTTCATTTGATAAATATGCTGCAAGTGTTAATAAGGTTTTAACAGTTTATGATGCAGGCAGCAAGGAAGATTACATAAAATTAATAACAAAACCACCTTGTAATTATTGGCTTAAGATTGTATTTTGCTTTTTATAACCAAACTGTTTATGGAGAATTTAAGCACCGGCAGGCATCGCATAAAATCTATAGATGTATTAAGAGGACTGGTAATGGTCATCATGGCACTGGATCATGTACGTGACTTTTTTTATAAAATTAACCTGGAAACGGCTGGCGCTGCAGCCACGGGACCCACTGACCTGGAGACAACATACCCCATGCTATTTTTCACCAGATGGATCACCCATTTTTGTGCGCCTATATTTGTATTTCTTGCCGGCAGTTCCATTTATCTGATGAGCCGGAAAAAAACAAAGAATGAGCTGAGTATGTTTTTGATCAAGAGAGGGTTTTGGCTGGTGATTGTAGAAGTGGTTATTATTACACTAAGCTGGACATTTAATCCATTGTATAACCTGCTGATCTTACAAGTCATCTGGGCCATTGGTGTTAGCATGATATTACTGGGAATATTAGTTCAGCTTCCATACAAGGTTATTTTTGCAATTGGGTTTATCATTGTATTCGGACATAATTTATTGGATTATCCTTCCATTAGCTCAGGATTAAAAGGTTCGGTGCTTGCAGATTTTTTATATTTTTCCAACTTTTCAGTTCATCCTATTTTTAAAGATCATTTTATAATCATCATATACTCTTTTTTACCCTGGACAGGTGTGATGCTGTTGGGTTATTGCTTTGGAAAATTATATACACCCGGTACTGACCCTGCATGGCGTAGAAAAAAATTAATTCAACTCGGGCTTGGCCTGTTAATTCTTTTTGTATTGCTCAGGTTTTCGAATCTATACGGAGACCCGGTTGCATGGACAACACAACATCGTGGTCCTGTTTATACTTTTCTTTCTTTTTTAAATGTAAACAAATACCCACCGTCTTTATTATTCCTTTGCGTTACTATTGGTACCGGGATATTGTTCCTTGCATTTATTGAAAAAGTGCAAAACCGGTTCACAGCTGTTATGAATATTTATGGAAGGGTACCTATGTTCTATTATATCCTGCATTTTTATCTTATCCATACACTGGTGGTAATTGTATTTTACTTACAGGGATTTGGCAACAAGGATATTGTTACGCCAAATGTTCCGTTTCTTTTCCGGCCACAGGCATTTGGTTTTAATTTATGGGGAGTGTATGTAGTCTGGGCTTTTGTAGTAATTGTATTGTACCCACTTTGCAAAAAATATAATGCTTATAAAAGTACGCACCAGAAATGGTGGCTGAGTTATTTGTAGCTATATTTTAAGATCAGATTATTGAAAAAACTATTTTTTTGGAAAGCTAATATCAGGAATAGGCATCTTTTCTATGAACTATTTTTAAAATCTCAATAATTAAGATATCCTGATGAATAGAATAAAGAATCCTGTAATTCCCACTTCTTATACGGTAAATATTTTTAAACCCTTTTAGTTTTTTAAACCCCGTAGGAAAAGGATTGGTTGCAAGGACTTTTATGTCATCCCGGATTACAAGGATTGTACGAACGGGTTATTTTGCCAACTCTTTTTCAGCGGAGCTTTTTATTTTTAACTGGTAGCTTACCATTGGTAGATTTTGATTTCAATATCTTATTAACTGCTTTTTCAAAATCAACAGAAGGCTCTTCCATCCTGTTCTGTGCTTCAAGGCCATCCAGAAAATCTTCCACTTCTTCTTTATAATTTTTCATGCTTATCACTACTGCAGTTTTATTACCCTTACTGTCTGTTATGTAGTTAATGCCTTTCATAATTACAAATTTAGCCAAATAAATTTACTTTACTTTCCCTTTTATTTCCTGCAATTTTAATAAAGCTTCAACAGGAGTCAGGCGATTAATATCCACAGCTTCCAGCAATTTTCTTATCTCATCAAAGGTTGCTGAGTGTGCATCAAAAATGCTTAGTTGCATTTTAGGAGTGCTTAATTGCTTTATTGTATCATCAACATTTAACGCCTTGCCATCTTCCCGGCTAAGTTCCAGTTGTTTCAAAATTTCATTGGCCCTGTCAATGAGTGATGGCGGCATACCGGCCATACGTGCCACATGAATACCAAAACTATGCGTACTGCCACCGGGCGCAAGTTTACGAAGGAAGATTATTTTATTGCCAACCTCTTTATTGGTAACATGAAAATTTTTGATGCCCGAAAATTTATTTTCAAGCTCGTTGAGTTCATGATAGTGCGTGGCAAATAATGTTTTGGGTTGATGTACAGAACTATGTAAAAATTCTGCAATACTCCATGCAATACTTATCCCGTCATAGGTAGATGTTCCCCTGCCGATCTCATCCAGCAAAATTAAACTCCGTTTGGTAAGGTTGTTGATGATGCTGGCCGTTTCATTCATCTCCACCATGAAAGTACTTTCACCACCACTTAAATTATCACTGGCTCCTACTCTTGTAAATATTTTGTCGGTCAACGGAATTTTTGCATCACTTGCCGGAACAAAGCTTCCCATGTGTGCCATTAAAGTAATTAATGCAGTCTGTCGAAGAATGGCACTCTTACCACTCATGTTGGGTCCGGTAAGAATAATGATCTGTTGCGATGAAGGATCTAAATAAATATCATTAGCAATATAACTTTCACCAACAGGCAGATTTCTTTCTATCACCGGGTGACGGCTGTCTTTTATATCCAAAATAAAATCATCCTGGATAAGCGGTTTTTTATAATTGAATTGAAGAGCATTATTAGCAAAGCAACACAAACAATCCAACACGGCCATTACATGGCCATTCACCTGCATGGGTGCAATATAATCCTGTAGTTCATTCAATAATTCTTCAAAGAGCTGCATCTCAATCTGCAGTATCTTATCTTCTGCACCAACAATTTTTTCTTCATACTCTTTTAATTCAGGAGTAATATATCGCTCTGCATTAACCAGAGTTTGTTTTCGTATCCAGGTTTCGGGTACTTTGGTTTTATGTGCATGGGTAACTTCCAGGTAATACCCGAAAACATTGTTGAAACTTATTTTTAAAGAAGATATACCTGTTGCCAGTGCTTCCTTCTGCTGTAACTCTATCAAATAATCTTTTCCGCCACTGGCTATTTTTCGTAAATCATCAAGCTCTTCATTTATTCCTGCTGCAATCACATTTCCTTTTGATGCAGCGACTGGCGGATTTTCATTGATCTCTTTTATGATCTTATCTAAAATATATTTACAGGGATTTAATGAGTCACCCAACCGTTTTAAATAATCGTTGGCAGAGTTTTCGCAGATTGATTTTATTAATTCTGTTTGCTGAAGGCCTTTGGCAATTTGTAATACTTCCCGTGGGTTAACTTTTTTCAAAGGTACTTTACTCACTAATCTTTCCACATCACCAGCCTGCTTTATATACTGTGATATTTTATTCCGCAGATCAACCTCTTTAATTAAATACTCAACCGTTTGTAACCGCTCATTAATTTTTACAATACTATTCAATGGCAGAACCATCCAGCGTTTTAATAACCTGGCCCCCATGGCAGATACCGTATTGTCCAGCACTTTTAATAAAGTATTGCTTCCATCAGCGCCGCCAAATAATTCAAGATTACGGATAGTAAACCGGTCCATCCATAGATGCTCTTCCTTGTCAATTCTTTGTAAAGAAGTAATATGGCCGAGGTTGGGATGCTCTGTATCTTTTAAATAATGAAGGATAGCACCTGCAGCAACAATACCGGATCTCATGCCTTCAATTCCAAATCCCTTTAAGCTATGAGTACCGAAATGTTTTAACAAACTTTCTGTAGCATAAGCTTCTGCAAAGATCCATTCCTCCAGAGTGTAAGTAAAAAATTTGCTGCCAAAGTTTTCTTTAAAATATTTTTGCCGGTTACGCTGAAAGATGACTTCAGCAGGTTTAAGGCTATGCAATAATTTATCAGCATATTCTTTATCGCCTTCTGCCACAAAAAATTCGCCGGTACTGATATCTAAAAATGCAATACCTATCTTCTCCTCTTCCCGTCCGGCAATTCCATCCCCGTCCGTACCGGCACGGGCGGGCGGGCCGGCAAAATGCAACGCTGCTAAAAAATTATTGCTGTTATGTTCTAAAAGTTTGTCGCTGGTGGCCACACCCGGAGTCACCAATTCTGTTACGCCACGCTTTACAATTCCCTTCGCCATTTTAGGATCTTCTAACTGATCACAAATGGCAACACGATAACCTGCTTTTACCAGTTTGTGCAAATAAGTATCCAGCGCATGATGAGGAAAGCCAGCCAGTTCAGATGCCGCAGGATTTCCATTATTTCTTTTTGTAAGTGTAATACCTAAAACAGCAGAGGTAGTGATGGCATCCTGTCCGAAAGTTTCATAAAAATCTCCCACCCTAAAAAGCAAAATAGCATCAGGGTATTTAGCCTTGATGGCATTGTGTTGTTGCATTAAGGGAGTCTCTGCAGTTGCTTTTGCCATAGGTCGCAAAAGTAATTTGAAAATTTGAAGATTTGGCAATTTGATAATTAATACACGGAATGCCTAAATTTCATCCATTCCCAAATTATCAAATCATAGAATTACTAAATCAATTCTCCTGTTTTGTCAATATCTCTTTTTTCATCTTTTCCCAAAGCCCATCAAAGGTTTGGTGATTTTCATCCTTCCATTTTTTACTGAATGCTTTCATCTTTTCATTGCGGTCATCTTTGGTTAAAGAGAAGAAAGCAGTGATGGCTTCCGAATCATTTTCAAATGCCATTTGATTGTAAAGTTCTTTCAACTGTTGTTCTTTGCGGATATTGCTGTTGGCAATATCTATTTCCATCTCTTCTCTCAGCATCACCTTCTCATCATAACTTCCGGAAGGCAACATGGTCTTTGCAATCACCGGCATCAACTCTATCAGCATTAAAATAAATACGATGAGGTAATATCTAAATAAAAGTGCATTATTATTCTTTAGTAAATTATTCAGTGCTTCAACCCTGGTCAAAAATCCGTTGTTCAGGTATAAAATAAAATTGGCTTCTTCTGTTTTTATTTTATTGTCCATTTCTTTCAATGCAGCATCGGCGCTATCTAATTTGGGTTGATCTTCATTAAGCAGTGATTGATATTCGCCATCTAATTTTTGATATTCATTTCTTTTGGCAATGGCAATATCTTTTATACCGATCTTTCCTGTGCCACCACTACCATCCGTTTCTGCCAAAAAATTTTCTCTTGCTTTTGAAACGGCATCATACTTTAGTGCCAGTTCGGTTTTTATTGCAGCGCTTTGTTTTATTAAAACTTCTTTAGGTGCCTGAAAAAGTGTTTGCAGTTCCTGCTGCTTCAGCATTTTCTTTTTTTCATTATCAAGAGAGGTTTGCAGTTTTATTTCTTTATCAAACATATACAAAACAGCAGGTTGGGCCATAAATGTGCCGATGGTGACTGCCAATATTCCCCTGAACAAAAGCGGGGCAAACTTTCTTTTATTGAATTTTGTGATGCCTTTTATTAATGCCCGGTCAATGGTAAGTATGATAAACCCCATAAAAAGGCCTAATCCAACAGCCAAAAAAACTGAATCAACAATGGTGCTGAAAAAATAGGTCCAGGTAAATGATGCAAAAGCCCAGGTTGCCAAAACCGTCATACCAATAATGCGATAGCGGTTTCTGTCCACAACAGAATCCACCAGGATCTCTTTTTCGGCGGTAGATAACCACCATAAGAACTCTGTGAATTGAGATGGGGTATAAGATTCCCGTTGGGAAACAGCAATATTTTTTTCCATGATATAAAATAATTAGATGATGTCTAAAAAAGAATCAATAGTGGAGTTGAGTTGAAGAATTGCAAAATAGTTATTCTTTAGGGGATAAACGAAGAGCCTGAATACTTATTTTCTTAATAGCAATACATTAACAGTTTATTAGACGTAGACCTTAAACCCCGCTTGTAAAAGCCCGTCTATTACCATATCTTTGCACCCGCTTTAGAAACGATTGTTTTTTATATAATAAACAGGCAAAATGAAGAAAATTTTAAGTGTGGCAGTATTAATGTTGGCAGTGATCTTTACAGTGATGGCTCAACCTCCCAAAGGCATGGGCAGCAGTGACCCGGATGCAAAAAAAATCTTAGATGCAGTTAGTGCTAAATTCAAAAGCTTTAAAACAGTTCAGTCCAAATTCAGTTTAAAAATTGAGAACAGCAGCAATAAGCTTTTGACAAATAAAGCAGGTACAGTGTTTATGAAAGGAACCAAGTATCGTATTAATGTTACCGGCCAGGATATTTTTTGTGACGGCAGTAATGTATGGACAGTAGACAAAGCAGCCAAAGAAGTAACCATCAGCAAACTTGATCCCTCAAACAATACCATTACACCGCAAAAATTATTTACCAATTTTTACGACAAGGATTTTTTATACAAATTAAACAGTGATACCAAAGGAATTCAGGAAATAGAATTAACGCCTATTGATAAAACAAAACCTTTTCATAAAGTAGTTGTATATATCACTAAAGCAACCCAAACAATTGCCTCAACCAAGGTTTTTGAAAAAGCCGGTAACCGTATTACATACACAGTTAGCGGATTGAATACCAAATCTGTTATTGCAGATGCAACATTTATATTTGACCAGAAAAATTACCCCGGTGTGGAAGTGGTTGATTTAAGGTAAAGCCTCACCCCAACCCCTCTCCAAAGGAGAGGGAACCCGAAGTGGGATGCTTTATTCTTATTAGATCTCATTTTTTTCAGCCTCATTTATTTCCCCCATCTATATGAGTCATTATTCATTCCGGCAAGGTCAAGCACCCGGTCAACTACTGTAGTTGCTACTTCATCAATCGTTGTTGGTTTACTGTAAAAAGATGGAGTAGCAGGACAGATAATTCCTCCTGCCAATGTAATGGTTTCCATATTGCGGATGTGAATGAGATTGTATGGCGTATCACGTACCACACAAATTAATTTTCGCCTTTCTTTTAAAACAACATCTGCCGCCCTGCTTATCAGATCGCTGGAAATACCGGAAGCAATTCTTCCCAATGTTCCCATGCTGCAGGGAATGATGATCATTGTGTCATACTGTCCCGAACCGGAAGCAAAGGGCGCAGTAAAATCCTGTTGACTATAAAATTTTACAGGAAATTTTTTATACTCTTCATTGTTCAGTTCAATTTTCCACACTTCTTTTGCATTCTCAGTCATTACTACAGATAATTCATTCCACTGGTCTTTAAGCAATATCAGTTTATTCAGTAATATTTTGGCATAAAGAGATCCACTGGCACCGGTTACTGCTACAACAATTTTTTTCATTAATTTTCCGTTTAATTGGTCTAAGCTACAAAACAATTAATTTATGCAAAAGGTTCTCCGTTTTTTATTGATATTATCAATACCCTTAACCCTGGCCTCATTTCATGAACCAAAAAAAGACAAGATCAAATGGCTAAGCCTTACTGAGCTGCAAGTTGCCTTTGCAAAACAACCTAAGCCAATAATAATTGATGTATATACCGACTGGTGCGGCTGGTGCAAAGTGATGGACAGGGAAACATACAGCAATGAAAAAGTAATTGACTACCTGAATAAAAACTTTTATGCCGTAAAGTTTAATGCAGAGTCAACCGCCGAGGTTGTTTTCGCAAATAAGAAATATAATTACAACCCTGCCTATAATGCCAACGACCTTGCAGTCTACCTGTTGGGAGGCCGCATGGGTTATCCAACCACTGTTTTACTATCAACTTTAGATGCACAACCGGCACCACTTTCAGGATACCTTAAGCCTTCGGAACTGGAACCGCCGGTAAAATTCTTTGGAGATGGAGCATACAAAACCAAAGATTTTCCAACTTTTATGAAGGGATTTGCAGGAACCTGGTAGTTCCTGTTGAGTATTGAGTATTGAACATTGATTATTGCTTATTTAAATACTCAATATTCAATTCTCAATGATCAATACACAAGTAATAAAATTCCGTTTCCCGAAAAACTTATTTTCCTCAGCTTAGCTTTATAATCATTCTATATTGTAATTTCCCTATTCAATCTTTTGAATGGCTGCACCAAAACTACAGCGGGGTTTAGGCTTATTTCAATCTACTGTTCTCAACATGATCGACATGGTGGGTATTGGCCCATTCGTAACACTTCCCATTGTTATGGGACTGATGGGTGGCATGTTCTTATACGCCTGGATCGCAGGCGCCATTCTTTCTTTAATTGATGCGATGATATGGAGTGAACTGGGGGCAGCCTATCCACTTGCCGGAGGCAGTTATAATTTTTTAAAGGAAGCCTATGGCAAAAACGGGATGGGGCGGATGATGAGCTTTCTGTATGTATGGCAAACAATAATACAGGCGCCACTTGTTGCAGCTTCCGCAGCTATCGGCTTTTCGCAATACTTAGGATACTTAGTTCATTTAGATGTGTGGCAACAAAAATTAGTTTCGGCTGTCGTGATTGTTTTTGTAACTATTTTATTATATCGGAAAATTGACAGCATAGGAAAAATAGGTGTCCTTCTATGGACAGGTGTGATACTCACTTTGGGTTGGATAATTGTTGGAGGTATTGCACATGGTAATTTTTTACAACCGCTTAAAGATATTAATACTGATTTCAGCTGGGGGCAATTGGCGTCATTTTTATTTGGGCAGGCCTGTATAAAAACGGTGTACAGTTACCTGGGTTATTACAATGTTTGTCATTTAGGTGGCGAAATAAAAGATCCCGGAAAAAATATTCCACGAAGTATGTTTATCTCTGTTATAGGTATTGCTATCTTATACATATCCATGAACATGAGTGTAAGCAGTGTAATTCCCTGGCAGGAAATAAAACAATGGCAGGATGCAGGTATAAATACTTTTGTGGTAAGTACATTCATTGAAAGGTTGTATGGAAATGCGGCTGCAAATACGATAACAATAATGATACTGTGGGTGGCGCTGGCTTCCTTATTTGCCGTGATGCTGGGATATTCAAGAGTTCCTTATGCTGCAGCTATTGATGGTGCATTCTTTAAAGTATTTGGAAAACTGCATCCTACAAAAAACTTTCCTTACGTTTCGCTATTGGTATTGGCAGGTTTTGCATTTGTCTTTAGTTTATTATTTAAGATGAAGCATGTTATTGATGGCATATTGGCCATGCGTATCATGGTACAGTTTATTGGCCAGGCGGCAGGCGTAATCTTATTAAGAAAACGAAATGGCACAAAACACCTGCCTTATAAAATGCCATTATATCCTTTGCCCGTTATATTAGTTATTGCCATGTGGTTATTTATTTTCTATGCTACGGGTCTTACTATTATTCTTTCTTTTTTGATCGTTTTTGTAAGCGGGTTGATCGTTTATTTTATTTATGCAAAATTTCAAAAACAATGGCCTTACAAAAATGCAGCTGATATATCACTAACAGAGGAGAGAAATAATATTGGTAAATAGTATTTTATATAGACGGCAGTTCATCCATTTCTATCATCTCATCATTTTTAAATGTCATTGCCATACAATAACTACCGTTGGTGATAACCAGGTAGGGAACCTGTAATGTTAGATTATACCTCAATACCTGGTCAAATACCTTTTTATCCAATGCCACATTCATCTCTTTACATTCAATGATCATCCAGGGTTTTGTATGTTTATCATACACCACAATATCAAAACGTTTTTTCAATTCTCCCAGCTTAATTTCTTTCTCCACAGCAATTAAGGAAGCCGGGTATTTTTTTGTATGGATAAGATATTGCAGGAAATTCTGCCTCACCCATTCCTCCGGGGTAAGTATCATCCAACGCTTACGTATCTCATCAAAGATGAGTTCTTTCGCATTCTCCATTTTTATTTTAGGCTGATATTGAGGATATTCTATCTTGATCATACTGCAAATCTTAAAGTCGGCAAAGAATTTTGTATATTTAATACCCGAAAGAATTTAACGGAAAGATATGAAGACAAAAGAAGAAATAGTACAGAACTGGCTGCCGAGGTACACTGGCGAAAAATTAGAAAATTTTGGCGAATATATTTTGCTTACCAATTTTGCCAACTATGTTGCATTGTTTGCCAAATGGAATAAAGTGAAAGTTGTGGGTACCGGCACAGCCATGCAATGTGCAACAGCTGCAAATATTACCATCATTAATTTTGGAATGGGTAGCCCTGGCGCTGCCACTATAATGGATCTGCTGAGCGCTATTGAACCAAAAGCAGTTTTATTTTTGGGCAAATGCGGCGGTTTAAAAAAACGCAATAAACTGGGCGACCTTATATTACCCATTGCAGCCATAAGAGGCGAAGGAACATCCAATGATTATTTTCCTCCTGAAGTTCCGGCGTTACCTGCCTTTGCTTTGCAAAAAGCAGTATCAACCACCATACGTGATTATGCAGTTGATTACTGGACTGGAACAGTGTACACTACCAACCGCAGGGTTTGGGAACATGATGAAGGATTTAAAACTTACCTGCAGGATGTAAGGGCCTATGCAGTGGATATGGAAACAGCAACCATTTTCACCGTGGGTTTTTACAATAAGATACCAACCGGCGCATTGCTTTTGGTAAGTGATCAGCCCATGACACCTGATGGCGTAAAAACTGCTGCCAGCGATAAAAAAATTACAGCGAAGTATGTAAATGTGCATTTGAAAATAGGCATTGATTCTTTAAAACAACTAATGAATAATGGATTGACCGTAAGACATTTGAAGTTTTAAACACGGATTATACCAATTATACTAATTACACTGATTACAAGAAGAAGAAAAATAATTTGCCACAGCTTCTTACTATAAGGAACCTTTCTGTTCAATTCAATAATGAAGCTGAAAAGACGAATGCTGTTAAGAACCTTTCTCTTGAAATAAAAAAAGGTGAACTGGTTGCCATTGTTGGAGAAAGCGGATCGGGCAAATCTGTAACTGCCCTTTCGTTGTTGCAATTACTTCCCAAACACAGCCTGGTTAGAGGTAATGCCATTTTTTTTCAAAGAGAAAAGCGGCCGGTTGACCTTCTCAAATTAACCCAGGGATCAATAAATAATATCCGGGGTAAAAATATTGCGATGATCTTCCAGGAACCGATGACCTCATTGAATCCGGTGTTTACCTGTGGCAACCAGGTGATGGAAGCAATACAGTTACATCAGAAGGTTTCAAAAAAAGCAGCCCGTAAAAAAACAATTGAACTTTTTGAACAGGTGAAATTGCCTGAGCCGGAAACATTTTTAAACCGCTATCCTCACCAGATCAGTGGCGGACAAAAGCAACGGGTGATGATCGCCATGGCCATGAGTTGTAACCCTTCTTTATTAATTGCCGACGAACCAACAACAGCGTTGGATGTAACTGTACAAAAAAATATACTGGAACTGATAAAGTCATTACAGCAACAGAATCACATGGGGGTTATTCTTATTACCCACGACCTGGGTGTTGTTGCAGATGTTGCGGATAAAATACTGGTGATGTATAATGGCGAAGTTGTTGAACAGGGCGAAACATCGCAGATATTACATTCCCCAAAGCATCCTTATACAAAAGCGCTTTTAGCCTGCAGGCCATCGGGGCAACCTAAAGGAAAGCGGCTTGCGGTTGTGAGTGATTTTATGGGGCCAAAGGAGCCACAAGCCACAAGCCACAAACCAGAAACCACAAACAAGGAAGAAGAATCAAACCTATGGCTTCCTGCAGTTGATATCTACCGGGAAACCCCAACAGTTTTAGACATTAAGAACCTTACCGTTTCATTTCCCGTAAAGAAAAATTTATTCGGCAGAACCACTAAATTTTTTAATGCTGTTGATAATGTAAGTTTTAAAGTAATCCAAGGCGATATTGTTGGCCTTGTTGGTGAAAGCGGCTGCGGAAAAACAACATTGGGCAGAAGTATTTTACAATTGATAAAACCCAGCTCCGGAAAAATTTTACTGCATGGAAGCAATATAGCACAAACAAAAGCTGCTGTGCTTCGTGCCATGCGTAAAGACCTGCAGATCGTCTTCCAGGACCCTTATGGATCGCTTAACCCACGCATCAGCATTGGCGAGGCTATACTGGAACCATTGAAAGTGCATTCCGTTTTATCCAATAGCAAACAACGCAAAGAAAAAGTGATGGAACTTTTGGAGAAAGTAAATTTAGATACTGATCATTTTAACAGGTATCCACACCAGTTCAGCGGCGGACAGCGCCAGCGGATATGTATAGCAAGAGCTCTTGTGCTTGATCCTTCGTTTTTGATCTTTGATGAAGCGGTATCGGCACTGGATGTTAGTGTGCAGGCACAGGTACTGAATTTATTGAACGACCTGAAAAAAGAATTTGGTTTTACGGCCATTTTTATTTCACATGACCTGTCTGTTGTGCATTATATCTGCAACCGCATATTAGTAATGCATAAAGGAAAGATAGCAGAAGAAGGTGATGCTGACCAGATCTATTTCCATCCAAAAAATGAATACACACAAAACCTGGTTAATACTATACCTGGAAAAAGTATAGCTCAATCCTCGTATTCGTCAAAACTCCTGATTGAGCCTTCATAATCGCTGTAGCCGTAAAAATTTTTTCCACTGTTATGAAAACCAAACAATATTTTTTTCAATTGCTTCTGTAACTGTTCCTCCAATGGTTCATCCGGTTTTATTTTCTTCTCCGTCATGGAAGTTAATTTATCATCGCTGCTTATGTTTTTTTCGTCTTCGGGTTGCAGGCCGCTGATACCTATCTTCCAGTCATCTTCTTTTTTAACCCGGTATTTAAAAAAATACACGACTCCTTTTTTACCCCGGTAAGCCGCCGGTTGTTTTTGCAGGAAAACTATTGAATCAACCTTATCATAATTCTTATCAGCTACTAAATAACTCCGGGCTATATCTGTCTGGTTTTTATATTTAGCCGGGAATTTATCCAACTGCTTTGCAGTTTCCAGATTTGAAAATAATTTACCCCGGTATTGGTCATCAGCAGCTAAATTCAACAGGATGCTGTCTGCGACCCGAAGATCATTCCTTAATAACAATACTGCTGTATTAAACCTTACCCCGGGTTCCTTCGATTGTAATAAATGTTCAAAAAAATATCTTACGTTTATATTTTTAGCATAAAATGGCAATAACAAAACACTATATTCATCCAGGTTTGTTTTATCATCTTTAGCATAATCAAAATTTCGTGTCGCAATAACATCATCTTCTTTCAACACTTCTTTTTCCATTATCTTTTCATCTGCCAGCCTTTGCCTTTTCAATTCGATCTTTGCATCAAAATAAATTTTTGAAAAATAATTTTCATAGTCTAATGCTTTGATGATATTGCTGTCAACCAGTGTTACCAGCAGCGCTAATACTTCGGCTTTATAATCACTTAAGGATGATAATTGCAGTAATTCCGGAAACAGGCTCCTGGCAAGCAATAAAGAATCTTTTAGGTTATCAAACAGGCTTGAATATTCATAATCACTTTCAAAAATGGGTGGATCCTGCAATATCAACTCTTTAAATAAACTATAAGCTGCTTTTGTTTTATGCCTGGCCAATGCATTAAATACTTCGTTTTGAAAAAGACTGGTATCAGCAGTTTGTTCATATATCTTTTTAAGATAGTTAACTATCACCGGCTTAGTAGTGTCTTTTATATAACCCAACTCGGCAATTAATTTACTCTTTGTACTAAAATATTCTTTGTCGGAATGGTTTAACCTGCTTATAGCTTCTATGATCTTAGGTATCCCCTTCTCGCCATAATAAATATTGGATATAGATTGTTGTGCTCTTGCTTGTGTGGCGCTGTCCCTGCTGAACAGGTCGATAAAAAATTCATCAAGCCGGTTATCGTAAATATTACGGCCCAGTTTCTTTTCAGCAGGCATAAAGCTGGCAAAAAAAGAATTGATGAAAGGGCTTTCAGTTGTCAATGTATCACCCATAGTTACTATGCTGAAGGTGTAATTATCTTTAAGCATCACCAACCGGGTGATTGTCCTGGAAGAACCTGTATCCCTGAGTATGAACTTATGTCCCTTTACCCCGTTATTTAATAAAAGAGAATCAGACTTATATAAGAACAGGTCGGATCTTTTATACAACTCAGCTATTTCATCTATCCAGAATTTAGCTGAGTCCTTCACATAATAATATTTTGGATACTCCTGTATGCTCACACCAATTGTTTCGCCGGTAGAATCACTTTTAAACAACCCGTTCTTTGTTTTGGGCCAGTAGCTGATATAGCCGGAATAATTATTTCCGTTAGAGATATCGGTGGCTGCATGCTCGATCTGTTCCCTTAATTCTTTGTTCATTTGGGGTACCACGGCTGTGTTAACACTGAAGTGCATAAAAGTATCTACATACACTGATGGGATATTATACTTAAAGGGGGTAAAACTAAATGAACTAAAAAAAGAATTAATATCTGCCTGCTTATTCTTACTCTTTGCAGCTATTACATAATAGTGCGGCCCCCTAATGATAAGTTTTGCCTTCATCACCGAACCATCTTTCATTTTTTCTTCCACATCCAGGCATGGATAACCTTTAAATGAACTTTGAAAACGGCTTTGTTGTTTATCAAAATAATCAGGGTTGCAGAATGATTCTTCCATTAAGGCAAGGTCAAATGTATCTTCTTCTAAAAAACGAAAATTATACACCGATTTTTTAAAAATGAAATAAGCATCTCCCGTTGCTTTATTAACTGCTTCATATTCCCAGCGGTCCATTCCATCAGATGAAATAGTATTCAGATATACCGAAGGCTGTGCAGGAAAACTGGCTGAAAATCCTCCCTGGCCGGGTTCAAATACAACGGGTGTGTTTACGGCTTCTTTTAATTGTATGGATGAAAAGAACTGATCGGCTTCTTTACCTTCTGCATAGTTTTCTTTTCCACTGATCTTAAAAAACAAAACTTCAAAAGGAGTTACAAAAATATTATAGCGCTGCAGGTCGCCACGCCGGGTGCGGTTGCGGATATCATAACCGGCATACCCGTTTTTACTGATCGGCTTTTGAGAGAGGATTTTACCGGGAATATTCTCATATAAAATGCTATCTACTTTTTTCAACACATCTTTTTCATTTTGACCCAGGAAGGCGGCATGTGTTTTTACACGGGTTACCAAATAATAAGCACCATTACTCATGTCGGAGTATTGCCTTCTGTCTAATTGCTGATAGTCATCTGTAAGTTTATATAAAGGCCCGGGCATTGCCACACTGTAAAAACCATCATCTGAAATTTGGGTAGAAAATTTTACCGGCACTTTCATTTTATCAATCACATCTTTCTGTGAGGCATCCCTGTCGGGCATTTGTATGGGCCGCAGGTGGTAGCCCTTTTTACGAAGTAATTCAATAATGCCCCTTTGTCCCGGTAAATGTGCAGCGCCTACACCTACAAAAAGCGAACTCTTTTTAATGATAGTATCAATAGAATTAGCCTGCACTTCATTTCGCCTGAACAGGAATTTTTCAGTAAATGCATCCGAACGGTCCATCATCCTGTCTAAAGAATCCATCAGGTCAAGGTCGCCCCTGCGATAAGCATCCTGCAATTTTTCTACAATATCATAATTCGATTCTCCATCTGCATCAAATGACTTTCTCTTTTTTTCTTTGGCCATATCAGCATAGGCTTCCATCACAATTTTTTCTGTTTCAAAATAATCTTCTACTCCTGTTGCCCGCTTGCCCAATTTTTTTCCTGTTTGAAAAATGTACAGGTCTAAAAAAGTATCTTCTTCAAAATCTTCTTTATCCTTATAACTTCGGTAAAGCAAACTATTTACAATGGTAGGTTCGCTACTCATCGCCATTTTCAATTCATCATCATACTTATTAATGCGGAATGAATTTTCGGTAAGATAATCGCCCCGTGGGGCCTGCACAAAATCGGCATAGTTTTGTTTCAGTTTATTTAAACTTACCATTTGCCCCTGCCAGAGTTCGGGGTTAAGTTCCAGTGCAACTGCATCCACATTTTTAAGGGCCAGGTAAAATGAATCGCTTAAATGAAATACCATTTTGCTGCTTACATGCATGGTGCCAAA
>JBDTUK010000123.1:0-62978 GCA_040007795.1 Ferruginibacter sp. | reverse complement strand
AATGAAGATGCCTGCTGGCGCCAGATAAAAATGACCTGTGATACAGAAAATAAATCGCTGGAAGAAGCTTTTACTTTTTTCTGCATGGAAATTCAGCCAAAAATTCAACCTTATTCAGATGCGCTGAATAAAAAATTAGTGAATCATCCTTTGGCTAAAGAGCTTGACGCTGAAAAATATTTCACCTACCTGCGCAGTGTTCGTAAAAGCATTGAGCTGTTCAGGGAAGAAAATATTCCGCTCCAGGCTGAGCTTTCTGTAATGCAGCAGCAATATGGTGTAATCTCCGGAAAAATGACCGTAACCATAAATGGAGAAGAGTATACTTTACAACAGGCAGCAAAATTTTTAGAAAATCACGACAGGGCATTAAGAGAAGGTGTGTATCGGAAAATAAATGAAAGAAGGTTGCAGGATAAAGAAACATTAAACAGTTTATATGATAGCCTGGTAGAAAAGAGAAACCAGGAAGCTATTAATGCCGGATTTGCAAATTATAGAGATTATCGTTTTAAAGAGCTGGGCCGGTTTGATTATACAAAGGAAGATTGTTATCAGTTTCACGATGCGGTAAAGCAACATGTGTTGCCCCTGGTAAATATTATTTATCAAAAGAAAAAAGAAAAACTTGGGCTGGATACTTTACGTCCATGGGATATTGATGCAGAACCTGAAGGCATAAAACCATTACATCCTTTTAAAACAAGTGATGAGCTAATTGTAAAGTCTATTGAATGTTTTTCGAAGCTTCGCCCCTTCTTTGGAGACTGCCTGAAAAAAATGCAGGAGCTTAAACATCTTGACCTGGAAAGCAGGAAGGGTAAGGCTCCCGGAGGATATAACTGTCCGCTGGCTGAAAGTGGTGCCCCATTTATTTTTATGAATGCTGCCGGGCAGATGCATGATGTAACAACCATGTTACATGAAGGCGGGCATGCCATTCATTCTTTTTTAGCGCATCCTTTAGAGCTAAGCGGCTTTAAAGAATACCCGATGGAAATTGCAGAAGTAGCCAGTATGGCCATGGAACTGATGAGTATGGACGAATGGGAAACTTTCTTTTCCAACGAAGAAGATCTGCAAAGAGCCAAAGAGCATCAGTTGGAAAGAGTGATCACTATTTTTCCATGGATCGCCATTATAGATAAATTTCAACATTGGATCTATGAACATCCTGTACATACACATGAAGAACGTACTGCTATTTGGAATGATATTCTAAAAGAATTCCAGGATGATGTTATTGATTACAGCGGCCTTGAAAATTACCGCAGCAACGCCTGGCAACGCCAGTTACATTTATTTGAAGTGCCATTTTATTATATAGAATATGGCATTGCGCAATTGGGTGCTATTGGCATGTGGATGCAATACAAGCAAAATAAACAACTGGCATTAGATAATTATTGTAAGGCTCTTGCACTGGGCGGTACCAAAACATTACCACAGCTTTTTGAAACCGCAGGATTAAAATTTGATTTTAGCCCCAAAAAAATAAAAGTGTTGATGGAATTTGTGAAAGGGCAGATGAATCGCTGACCTGCCTGCCGGCAGGCAGGTTAAAGTGATTAAAAATGATTCCTCAGATTTTTTTGTGTAAATGGATAACACTTCATTGCCCTAAATCTGCGAAATCAAAACAATCCTATTAATCTGCGATTATTATTTACACTCACTACAAATACCACTGATCACTACATCAGTTTGTTTTTGTTTAAAGCCTTTAGGCAGTTTTACTTCGGGAATGGAAACATTGTCCAGGCAAATTGTTTTATCACAAACATCACAAATAAAGTGAACGTGGTTATCGTGATGGTGGCCTGCTTCGCAATTGTCTTTACACAAGGCGTATAAGATAGAATTATCTGTAGTGGGTATATTATGAATGATGCCCTTTTCTACAAATGTTTGTAGTGTTCTGTAAACCGTTACCCTGTCAAAAGAAATATCGGTGCTATTTTCAATATCCGCATGCGCCAAAGCACCTGGACTTTTTAAAAATAATTCCAGTATTTTTTTCCGCCCGTCAGTTACACTGAGCTGGTTCTTCTTTAATATATCTAAAAGCTGGTCCATAACCCTATCCCCTAAAGGGGGACTAATGTTTTTAAGGTTAAAAATTATTTGTTACTCGCATTTTATACTTGTTTAATTGGGGTTATTGTTAAACCCGTCCATAAATCTTTTGGCAACTACTTTTTCTTTCAGCAATCCTTTAATGTCTTTAAAAAGTTTTTGCATTTCATCTTCATTCAATCCGTCATAAATTCCCCTGAGCCTGCGCTGGTTATCTACCAAAGCAAAAAACTGGGTATGAATAAACTGGTCGGCCATGCTTTGTGCTGAGTCCGGCTTATTATTATCAATCTTATAACTCTGCCTTGCCATTTTATAAAGAGATGTTTTATCTCCGGTAACGAAATTCCAGTTAAGGTTTTGAATTTTGAATTTTGAATTTTGAATTGCAGTATCGTATCCAATTTTGTAAGACCCGTCTTCATTCTTAATCAATTTCCCATTGACCATTTTTTCTTCATAGGCTTTCAGTAATGGTACCGAATCTGTTTCCGGCATACAGGTATGTGATATAATTAAAAAATTGGGCTCATCTTTATACATATCATATACCCGCCGCATATTGGCATTCATCTTTGGGCAAATGCCCTTACAAGTGGTAAAAAAATATTCGGCTACATAAACTTTCCTATCCACATTGTTTTCAGAAATAATTTTTCCATCCTGGTTGGTAAAAGAAAAATCCGCTACATCTGCATTGATAACAGGCAATAGAGATTTTGACAGATCCTCATCTTTAAATACAAAAAACAAGAACCCGGTGATCAACAGCACAAAAAAACCACCATATAACAATAACTTCCTGCGCATACAGATTATTTAAAGCAAATTTACAACCCTTTCATCAAGTAACCCGAATAGCGGGATAATATTTGCAACATTATTGCAAATAGGCTATCTTTGCCAGCTATCTAATTATGAATATTAAATTAAACTGGGATGCAATGGGTATAGCAACATCTGTTGCATGTGCCATTCATTGTGCTTTACTGCCCGTGCTGCTAACAGCCCTTCCCATTTTCGGTGTCAACATCATTCATAATTTATTTTTTGAATGGGGTATGATCATACTGGCTTTCCTGGTTGGCTCCTATTCACTCTTTCATGGCTTTATAAAACATCATCGTTCTTATCTGCCTATACTTATTTTTTCAATTGGTTTTATTTTCCTTGTACTAAAGCAGTTCGTGCTGCCATACGAATACTTATTACTTGCTATTGCCGTAACATTAATAATCACCGCACACTACTATAACTACCGGCTTTGTCATCAAAGCAAATGTGCTTCTCCCCATCACAAGCATTAAAAGTTTATTGCCCGCCCGGATGAACATCCGTTCGGACGGGGTTTATTCTTTGTGAATTATTTATATTTATAGTTCAAACAAATTAACATGAGAAAAATACTTCCCTTTTTTGTTACTACGCTTTTATTTTTTACATCCACATATGCTCAATCACAAGATGAAACTGCTATCCGTTCTTCAATTGAAAAGCAGCGCATGGCCTGGAACACCGGAGATCTAGATCGTTTTATGGAAACATATTGGCAGAGTGATTCCTTAATGTTCATAGGCAAAAGCGGTATAACCTATGGTTGGCAAAATACTTTGGATAATTACAAGAAAGGTTACCCCGATACAGCGGCCATGGGTAAACTTGATTTTAATCTGCTTGAAGTAAGAAAATTATCCGACACGTATTTTTTTGTCGTAGGCAAATGGCACTTGACCCGCAGTATTGGTAATGTTGGCGGACATTTTACATTGTTGTTTCGTAAAATAAAAAACAAATGGATCATTGTTGCCGATCACAGCAGTTGAGTTACAGCTTCCATTTACGTTTAAGATGAATGATGAGTGCTACCAGGCTGATCAAAAAGAAAGTGTAGTAAACATAATTTGTCCAGTTGGGATGAGTTTCAAAAAAAGCATAGTTTTTATAAATGCCAATAAAAACATTTACCATCATCCACAACAATACTATTGAAACAGTTTGCATGATCCTTACCAGGAAGGCCCTTGTATCATCTTCCATCCCCATAACTTAACCTTTGAAATTGAAGTTCGGTGTTTGCTGTTAAATTTAAAACTATTGTTGAATCACTTAAGTAACATTTTACGGAAACCGGCGCTGTCGCCGTTGAATACATTAAAATCAACATAGGCATCCACTCCATTTACCCTTCCCTTTTCATTGTGTTGCCAAAAGGTCCAGTTTCGCTTTATAGCGGGTTTATTTTTTACATAATAATGAGCAACCCATAAAGGATAAGTATCAAATTTTTCCTGTAAAAAATTTTCGTAAAAATCCACATTCGTATAAATGATCGGCCTTATTTTATAATGCTGCTCAATCATAGTGAGCCAGTCTTTCGCTCTCTGTTGTATATCAGTAACAGATGCTCCATTGGCAGATTCAATATCCAGTACCGGTGGCAAATCTCCTTTAGTTAAAGAAACAGTTTCAATAAAATTTTCAGCCTGTGCTTTGCCGCTCTTGCTGCAAATAAAAAAATGATAGGCACCCCTGGGTAATGATGTTTGCTTTACTTTGAACCAGTTTTGCCGGAATTTATCATCTACCCTGTCCAGGCCCTCTGTTGCTTTTATAAAAGCGAATCCAATTTTCACCTGTTTATCCTGCATGGAGCTCACTGCTTTCCAATCTATGTTATTTTGATATCTGCTCACATCAATGCCATGCATGGCATAATTTGCCGGTATATCTATTCCGAATGCCGGGTAACGTACAAATTTGGGGTGGCTAAAGTATTCATTTATATAATAAACAGCCGACGCCGTAACAGCCAGTAGTAAAACCGGGATTACAATTGATCTAAAAATACTTTTTCTTTTTTTTGGCAAGGACTTGGAGCGGCGTTTTATGATGAGGTTAACCACAAATTTGCAATAAATGCAATTATGGTTTTGATAAAGTTTTCATAAATCCCCTTTTACCTCACTAGTTTTTTTACAAACTTAAACCCATTGTCTGCATTGATTCGCAGAAAATAGATTCCGGAAGCCAGTTGTCGTGAAGGCACTTCAATATATTCGTTACCATTTATCAGGGCAATATTTCTTGAATAAACCCGCTGCCCGGCAGCATTATATAAATTAATATTGGCAGTTATGGATGCCATATTACGCAGAGAAATATAAAACCTGTCCTGAACCGGGTTAGGAAATACCTGTATGGTGTTTGGGCCGGTTGAAGCATCGATCACTTTTGCACTAACATTATTTTTTGTAACCAGCCAATACTCCGGGTCAATCAAAACAGTATCTGCTATAAAACCGATATTGCGGATAAAAGTTTCGCCATTGGTCTTATTATCTACTACAATCGTTTTTTCCTGCGTTGCATTTTTAAATTTTAGCGCAACGGGTAGTTCAAAAAAATCAACCGAAGTATGAGAAGTAGTTTGATTCATTTTGATTTTGACATAATTACTTCCTATCTGGGTCCATTGAACATTGTAGGTTGGATAGCCCTGCCCTTTAAACCAGTCTTTAAAAAATTCTGAAAGGTTTTGCCCACTTACCTGCTCCAGGTTTCTTTTAAGGTCATCGGTATAAGCAAAACCATAAGCCAGTTTTGGATCTAGCTGATATTGGCGAAGACCTTTAAAGAAAACAGAATCGCCTAATTTCCATCGTAACATATACAACAGGTACGAGCCTTTATTATAACTGAGCCTGCCTGAAAAGATTCTTCCTACGTTGGTTGTATCATCAACCCACACCGAACCACCTGGTGCCGAAGTAATATTATTGATTATGCTTTTCCTGTTATTGATGGTACTTGCAGGATATTTATTCTCCATATAAAAACTGGCAAGAAAAGTTGCAAAACCTTCATTCAACCAGATATCTTCCCAGCTTGCACAGGTGATCTTATCGCCAAACCACTGATGACCTAATTCGTGTGCAATAAGGCCTTCATCTATTGAAATTACAAATGTAGAAGTCTGGTGTTCCATTCCTCCACCCCAACCAAACTGTACATGCCCATATTTTTCTTTTATAAAAGGATAGTCGCCAAAATTATTATGAAACAGTTTCAGGGCATCCAACACATTCTGTGTACCATTTTGAAAAGATGCAAGACTTTCGGGATAACAATAAGTTTGCATTGGCAAATTTGTACTCCCTAACGCTACACTGTTATTAAACACCGTATAATTAGTAACTGCAAAACACATTAAATAGGAAGCAATAGGATAGCGGTGTTTCCACCAGGTAACTTTTTTTGTATTGCCTGAAATAAGTGTTTCGCTTTGTAATAAACCATTTGCTGCAGCTTTGTATTGTGCCGGTGCTGTAACTAAAATATCAACTGAATCTGCTTTATCATCCAACCCGTTCTTACATGGCCACCAATCCCTGCTGCCATAAGGTTCACTGAGGCTCCACATTACAGCCGTACCCAAATGCTGATCCTGGATAAATGAACCGAAGCCTGTATTGGGAGGAACACCCTGGTAAAAAACAGAAATAGAATCCAGCACACCTGCATTGATCGTAGAAGAGAAGTTAACTGTGAGTACATTGTTGACGTGTTGTTTGGCAAGCAATATATTTCTCTGCTTAACACTATCAACAATCAACGGGCTCATTAAATCAAGCTGAATATTATTGCTGGCAGAAGTAATTATAAAATATATGGTGACCTTACCATTGATATATCTAACAGCAGGATTGACCTCCCATTCGCAACGATAGTATTTGACATCAAAATTATTACTGGCTGCAGGTGTTAATAATATATTGCTATTGTTCACGCCTGTAATTCTCTGGTGTGCCAATTGTTCAGACAAAGCTATTTCATCTACCTGTTTACAATAATTAACCGGCGATTGAGCCGGAAGCTTTACACAACTAAAAAGTAAAAAAATAAAAAGAATACGCATATATGATATTTTGATCTTCAGGAAAGGGCCATAAAAATTCAAGACTAAAGTTCTTAAACTTTTGTGAAAGGGCAATAATAACCTTCAATTACCGTTATATAAATTGCCCGTTTTTAATTACTTACCCCATTGAAAATTAGTTAAGCATGAGTATTAAAAGTAATTGGTCTACTATTGTATCCAGGTCTGTTTGGATACTTTTTTTTTCCATAACAACCGGTAGTTTTGCTAAGGGTAATCCCTATATCGATACTACGAAGAAATTACTTCTGGCTTCTGCAGATAAAAAAGACAAGGCAGATTATATTACCAAAGAAGCTAATATTGTATTCCCGAAAGCCTTATCTGGTAATGAGGAAGAGTCCCTGGATTATATTGAAAAATTTTCTGCCAACAGGAGGGCGTATATAATCCGTACTTATAACAGGAGTACAAAATATTTTCCAAAAGTCAGCGCCATTTTCAGCAAGTACGATCTTCCGCATGAGTTAAAAGTATTAATGGCCCTCGAAAGTGCATTTAATGCTAACGCTGTTTCAAGAGCAGGTGCTGTGGGCTACTGGCAGTTTATGGATGAAGTGGCGAGGGAATATGGATTAAAATATACTGTTCATAAGGCTGTAACAAAAAAGAAGCACTCAAAAAAAATAATAGTAAAAACAAGATACACCAGGGATGACAGGAGGAATTTCAATAAATCAACCTGTGCAGCTGCCCGTTATTTAAAAGACCGTGGCAGGAATTTGGATAATGACTTGCTATTAATGGTTGCCAGCTACAATTGTGGCGTGGGTAATGTTTGGGAAGCGATGAAAAAAACCAGGAAAGACAACCCTACTTTTTGGGATATAAAAAATTACTTACCGGCCGAAACCCGGGCATATGTAATGAATTTTATTACGCTGAATGTGGTATTTCACAATTATGATAAGTTCGCTAATAATACGCTTACTTTTAAGCCCGTAAAAGTTAAGCTTGAAGATGATGAAGATCACATGACAGATACATTGGACGAAACAACCATGCAAAAATAATTGCAGAACAAGTAATAAACATATTAGCCGGTACAAATGTCCCGGCTTTTTTATCTCTATCCAGGATTAATGGAATTATATAGATTGTTGCCTATTTGCAAAACCTCAGCAAAAGCTGTTTTACAATTTAAATAACCTACAATCGGCTTACCTTTGTGTATGCCTCAATTCAATTGGAACGATAGCACAAATTTAGCAAGTAAACTTACCCTGCGCCGGCTCAGTAATGGCATTAAAGTGCTCAGCAGTTTCTATATCAGCCGCATATTAAACAAGCCCGTACAATGGGGTTATCCTGTTTCCGTTTCTTTTGAACCCACCACCAGCTGCAATCTCCGTTGCCCTGAATGTCCAAGTGGTTTAAGACAATTTACCCGGCCAACAGGTATGCTGCAAAATGATTTTTTTAAAAGAACCATTGATGATATACATAAAGAATTATTGTACCTCATCTTTTATTTCCAGGGAGAACCTTACCTGAACCCTGATTTTTTAACGATGGTAAAATATGCCAGCGATAAAAAAATATATACCGCTACTTCTACCAATGCTCATTACTTAACTGATGATGTGGCCAGGAAAACAGTAGAAAGTGGTTTGGACCGTTTGATCATTTCTATTGATGGTACCACACAGGATGTTTATCAGCAGTACAGGGTGGGCGGAAATTTGGAAAAAGTATTAGCCGGCGCAAAAAACATCATGAAATGGAAAAGGGAATTAAAAAGTAAAACACCTTTTGTTTTTTTCCAGTTTTTAGTAGTTAAGCCAAATGAACACCAGATAGAAGACATAAAACGACTGGCTAAAGAAGTAGGCGTTGATGAGGTTCGTTTTAAAACTGCACAGGTTTACGAATATGAAACCGACCCCAATAATCTGATACCAACTATTGATAAATTCAGCCGTTATAAAAAAAATACTGATGGCTCGTACACCGCTAAAAACAAACTGGCCAACCGTTGCTGGAAACTGCAGCATGCCAACGTAATTACCTGGGATGGATTGGTGGTTCCCTGCTGCTTTGATAAAGATGCTACTCATCAATTGGGCAATCTTAAAACCCAATCCTTTAAGGAAATCTGGCACAATGATAATTACAAACAGTTTCGCAATGAACTTTTCAAAAGCAGGAAAAATATAGACATTTGCGCCAATTGCAGCGAAGGGGTTTCGGTATGGAAAGATTAATTTTAACCCTTTGTTTATTTCCTATTCATTAATTTTATTGCATGCCTGATATTTTCAATACACGTTTGAAGCAGCTTGCATTGCTTCTAGTTATAGTTTTTTTGGTTTTATTACTATTGAAAGAACTGTATATTTTTTTACCTGGGTGTTTGGGGGCCATCACTTTATACATACTTACCCGTAAATGGTATCTAAAATTAACTCAACATAAAAAATGGAATAAAGGACTTACTGCCCTGTTGTTTATGTTAGGCTCTATTGTGATTATCGCTATCCCTGTTTATTTTTCCATTGTAATGGTTTCTCCAAAAATTAATTCCTTATTAAATAACCAGCAGGAAGTTATACAGGGGTTACAGATCTTTACAGACAGGGTGGAGGCGTTTTTCGGCATAAAATTATTTACTGATGAAAACAACAAGTCAATTGCGGTAAAAATTTCTGCCGCTATTCCGGGTTTCCTTAACAGCACAGCTAACCTGGTCATCAATCTCATCATGCTTTTTTTCCTGTTATATTATTTGTTGGTAAACGGACCTGACATTGAAAAGTATTTACATAAATTCATTCCATTAAAATCTGAAAATGTAGATAAACTTTCCAGCGAAACTGTTTTAATGATCAGGGCCAATGCTATTGGTATTCCTGTTATTTGTATTGTACAGGGTACTTTTGCAGCAATCGGGTATTTAATTTTTGGTGTAAAGGATTGGGGCATGTGGGGCTTTGTAACAGGTGTTTTTGCGTTTTTTCCATTGGTTGGCACTATGATCGTTTGGGTACCGCTGGTCATATACCTTTATTCCACCGGGCAAACTTATACTGCATTATGGCTAACACTTTACAGCTTTGTTGTAACAGGAAATGTTGACTATATAGCCCGGTTGGGATTATTAAAAAAGATGGGTAATGTACACCCGGTTATAACCGCATTAGGAGTGATAGTAGGCTTACAATTATTTGGGTTCATGGGTTTAATTTTTGGCCCATTACTCATCAGTTATGTAATTATTTTAGTTAAAATTTACCTGAATGAATTTGGTAAATCCGCCAATGAAAAAATCATATCCACTTAAAATAAAAACCTGGGATCTAAATATTATTTTATGAGTTTAGAAAAAGATATTAGTCAAAAAACGTTTCGAAATGAATACCAGAAGGGTGCCATCAACCTTATTTATACCTATAACTGGATGAATGAGAAGATGAAAAAAGTTTTTGATAAGGAAGGTATCACAGCTCAGCAATTTAACATCCTCCGTATTTTACGGGGAGCCGGAGCTCCTATTTCAACTTTACAAATTCGTGAACGTATGCTCGATAAGATGAGTGATACCAGCCGTATTGTTGACCGGCTGGTTTTAAAAGGGCTTGCAAAAAAAAATATATGTAAAAATGATAAGCGCCTGGTTGATGTAAGCATCAGCACTAAAGGGAAGAAACTTTTAGAAAAAATAGACAGATATGAAAATGAGATGGATGCCATTTTTGGCAATCTTTCCGAAGCAGAAGCAAAAACATTAAATAATTTATTAGACAAGATCCGCCAGGTGGATTGATCAAATCATCATGCAAAAAAAATATTTTCTATTACTTTCCTTTATTACTTTATTGGGTTTCATTCCAAAGGCTCAAACAAAGCCTGAGTTTAGGGGAGTATGGGTTGCTACTGTGGACAATATTGACTGGCCATCAAAGGGGAATTATTTTTCTGATTCTCAAAAGATAGAATTTATTAAGTTACTGGATATGCACCAGCGCAACGGAATGAATGCAATGATCGTTCAGATTCGCCCGGCTACGGATGCTTTTTATCCTTCGCAATACGAACCGTGGAGTGAATTCCTTACAGGTAAACAGGGACAACCTCCCATGCCTTACTATGATCCTTTGGAATTTATGATCACAGAAACGCATAAAAGAGGAATGGAATTTCATGCCTGGATGAATCCTTACCGGGCTGTCTTCAATATTGCAACATCTTCCATTGCAGCAAACCATATAACAAAAATTTATCCCGATTGGTTCCTTACCTACGGAGATAAAAAATATTTTGACCCAGGTAATAAAGAAGTACAGCAATATGTGACCAATGTGGTAAAAGATGTGGTAAGCCGCTATGCCGTTGATGCCATTCATTTTGATGATTACTTTTATCCATACCGGATTGCAGGAAAACAATTTCCAGACGATATAAAATACCGGCAATATGGAAATGGAATGAACAAAGATGACTGGAGAAGAAGCAATGTTGATTCTATCATTCTTATGCTGAGTAATGCTATAAAAAAAGAAAATCCTAAATGCCAGTTTGGTATCAGTCCCTTTGGCGTGTGGCGTAATCAAGACAAAGACCCTGTTAATGGCAGCAAAACAAATGGTGCTCAAACAAATTACGATGATCTGTATGCTGATATTTTATTGTGGTTAAAGAATGGATGGATAGATTATGTTGCCCCGCAATTGTACTGGGAGTTTGGCCACAAGGTTGCCCCTTACGAAATTCTGCTTGACTGGTGGAGTAAACATACCTACGGCAGGAATTGTTATATCGGCCTTGGAATATACAGGGCCAATAGCAATGCCGCCTGGAAAGACATTACACAATTACCCCGGATGATAGAAGCCCTCCGAAATACCCCTAACATACAGGGTATGATCTTTTTCAGCAGCAAGTCTTTCAACAATAATCCCAATGGGTGGAGTGATAGCCTGCGACTGGATTATTTTAAAGACCCGGCAAAGACTCCGGAAATGAACTGGATAAACAGCAGTAAGGAATGATTTACGGCTTTTAAACCCGTTTCATTTTATCTACCTTTGTAATTCTTAATTAATCATTTTTAATTCATAATTATATTTTATGCCTGGTTACGAAACATGGAGCGATGCTGAACGCAAAGAAGTAAATGATGTATTGGAAACAGGAATCCTGATGCGATATGGCTTTGACGGCCCACGCAAAGGAATCTGGAAAGCTAAAGAACTGGAAGAAGCTATTTGCCAAACCTTTGGCTGCAAACATGCTCAATTGGTAAGTAGCGGCACGGCTGCATTAACTGCTGCCATGAGTGCATTGGGTATTGGGTATGGCGATGAAGTGATCTTACCGGCTTTTACTTTTGTTGCCAGTTTTGAGGCAGTATTAAGCGTTGGTGCTGTTCCTGTTTTTGTAGATGTAGATGATACTTTAACGCTTAGCCCAGATGCAGTCCGTAATGCCATCACATCAAAAACAAAATGCGTAATGCCTGTACACATGTGCGGCAGTATGGCAGATATGGATGCATTACAGGCAATTTGTAAAGAGCATAAATTAATTTTATTAGAAGATGCCTGTCAGAGTATTGGTGCTACATACAAAGGAAAAAAATTAGGAACCATTGGTGATGCCGGTACATTCAGTTTTGATTTTGTAAAAACAATTACCTGTGCCGAAGGTGGTGCAGTAATGACCAACCGGGAAGATGTTTTTATTAACAGCGATGGATATAGTGACCATGGCCATGACCATAAAGGTGGTGACCGTGGTGCTGACCTTCATCCATTTATCGGATATAATTTCCGGATAAGTGAATTACATGCTGCTGTGGGTTTGGCCCAGATAAAAAAGCTGGATACATTTTTAGCTACACAACGTAAAAATCATGTTGCTTTAAAGAATATACTTTCTTCTGTTCCCGAAATTTCTTTCAGAAGGATACCTGATGAAACCGGCGACAGTTGTACTTTCTTAAGTTGGTTCCTGCCCACAGAAGAAATAACAAGAGCAGTTGTAGCAGAAATGAAAGCACAGAATATTTTAGCAGGAAATTTTTATTGGTACGACAATAACTGGCATTATATCCGCAAGTGGGATCATTTAAAAAATTCCGCAACATTAAATGCATTGCATCCTGATCTGAAAGCTTCGGTAATTCATCACGCCAATAAAGATTTTGCAGCAAGCGATGAAGTGATGGGCCGTTGTGTATCTACAGCAATAGGTTTATTGTGGACTGATGATCAGATAAAGGCAAAAGGGGAACAAATGGTAAATGTAATTAAGAAGGTATTGGCTGAACAAAAAGTAACAGCATAAAACTACTTTTATAAATAATCCAAATGCGGCAATCTTAAAATTGCCGTTTTTTATTCTGTTAATTGCCGGGTAGAATTCCTGCTGTTCTCTTCCCTTCCATCCAGTCGCAATACTGAACACTTCCTAAACGAAATTTTAAAGGCACTTTGGTTGTTTTTTCAAACTCTAATTCCTTTTTACAAAAAAAACCAAAATTTTTGGTGTAATAATCTGCATTAATTACAGAAAAAGAAACTGGGTTTAAAAAAATGCTGGATTTAGTATTAACAATCTTTCGAGCCGGATTTTTATTAGTGTTGGAATGAAAATAAGTATTGGCAGTAATTTTATTGTTGCTTTGACGTACAGGATTTAAACTATAAAACCCTCCGGACGGGTCAGTTTTATCAGGCATTATTTGGCAAAAAACTCCCCTTACCACAAAAATCATGCAAAAAAACAAAATTTTAGCCTTTTTATTCATTTTACAACACTGTATGTATGTAAATTTACGTTGTTATTCAAACCATGGATTAATTATTTTTTCTAACCAGCTTAATTATTACCCTTAGCAGAATGAGAATATGGCCTTAAGTCAGGGATTATACCAAAAGCAGCTACAAAAACTATCGCCCCAGCAAATTCAATTGATGAAGTTGCTGCAGGTGCCTACGGCCCTTTTGGAAGAGCGTATCAAGGAAGAAATAGAAGAGAACCCGGCATTGGAGGAAGCAGAAGACGGGCATGAGGATGAATATGATGAAGCAAATGACGAGTTTAAAGACAAAGAAACTGACGATTCAGAAATGGATGGCAGCGTTGATGAATATGACAATATCGATATTAGCGAATATGTAAATGATGGTGATGACGAGGTTGGTGACTATAAATTAAAAGACGACAACTATCCCGAAATTGACGATGGCAAGGTTATTCCCCACAAGGTAGAGACCGGTTTTAATGAAGTGATGCTGGAACAATTAGGTATGCTTACTTTAAATGACCATCAAAAACGTATAGCAGAACAGATCATTGGTAACTTAGATGATGATGGTTATTTGAGAAGAGAGATTTCTGCTATTGCAGATGACCTGGCTTTCCGACAAAACATTGAAACTACCGAAGAAGAAATCAGCGAATTGATTTTGCAGATACAGCAGTTCGATCCTCCCGGGATTGCAGCCCGAAATCTGCAGGAATGTTTGATATTGCAACTGGAAAGAAAATCCGGTGAGGGTAAACATGTAGAGATGGCGATGAAGGTTTTAGAAAAATATTTTGAGGAGTTTACCAAAAAACATTACGAAAAAATTCAACGGGGGTTAAATTTAACAGATGAGCAACTGAGAGAAGTAATTAACCAGATCATCAAATTAAACCCCAAGCCCGCCGGTACCATTGGCGATACCAACAAAGGAGAAAGCTATGTAGTCCCTGATTTTTTTATCTATAATAATGCAGGAAAATTAGAATTAACGCTCAACAGTAAAAATGCACCTGACCTGAGGATCAGCGAAGGATACCGGGATATGCTGAAGGAATATGACCGTGGCAGTAAAAAAGACAAACGTCAGAAAGAAGCTGTTCTTTTTATTAAACAAAAGATTGATGCGGCCAAATGGTTTATTGATGCTATTAAGCAACGGCAAAACACATTGCTGAATACCATGGAAGCCATCATGAATTATCAGCATGATTTTTTCATCTCCGGCGACGAAATAGACCTGCGGCCAATGATCTTAAAATATATTGCAGAAGCAACCAACCTGGATATATCTACTGTGAGCCGTGTTGCCAATAGTAAATTTGTACAAACAGAATTTGGAACCTACCGGCTTAAATTTTTCTTTAGTGAAAGTTTACAAACCGACAGTGGCGAAGAAGTGAGTACCAGGGAAGTTAAAAAAATACTCAGCGATATCATAGGAGGAGAAAATAAAAAACATCCGCTTAGTGATGAAAGATTAACAGAGCTGCTCCAGGAGAAAGGATATAATATTGCCAGGAGAACCGTTGCCAAATACAGGGAACAATTGAACATTTCCGTTGCCCGGTTAAGAAAAGAATTATGATAGAAACAAATCATACCTCACAAACTATTACTTACAAAGAGGAGCAGCCTGTAATTATAAAATTTTTTGCATACCTGTTCTCTTTTGTATTTCATCCATTGTTTGTGCCGTTTTATGTAGTTATGTTTCTGATTTATTATCACCCTTCCTACTTTTCAGGTTTCAGCTATAATACAAAATTGAGCATCCTCTTAACTACTGCGTTAAACACTGTATTCTTTCCGGCCTTTGCCGTTTTGCTGATGAAGGGCCTTGGTTTTATTAAATCTGTTTTTTTACATTCTCAACAAGACAGGATTGGACCTTATCTCTCCAGCATGATCTTTTATTTTTGGGCAGCAAGGGTGTTTTTTAAATTTCAGCCCGGGTTATCGCCTGTTATGGCTTCTTTTATGACAGGTGTTTTCCTTACAACTGTTGTTGCCCTTTTATCAAATATTTATTTAAAGATAAGCATGCATGCCATTGGCTGTGGTGGCCTGATTGGCATTTTTTTAATAATTATGAACAGTAATACCATGTTAATGACATGGCCTTTATCCATCGCCTTATTAATAACAGGCCTTGTTTGTACTTCCCGTTTACTTGTAAGTGATCATTCTCAAAAAGAAATTTACTTTGGTTTCCTGGTTGGCTTACTCTGCCAGTTTGCAGCAGCTCTGGCAATTATATAAAAATAAAAGATCCCGCCAAAAGCGGGACCATTCGTCTCCTGTCGTGCCTAACAATAAAAACTTTAAAACTGTAGAGGAAATATAGTTTTAGCTGTTAAGTATTTTTGACTGGCTACTATAATTTTTTGAAGGATAATATAAAAACATGCAGCTGCCTCCTTTTATAACATCAATTATTTTTTTGCTTAATGCCTTCGGCACTGCAGGGCAGCCATAGCTTCTGCCTAAGTAACCATTTTGCCGGATAAATTTTTCACTTACATAATCTGCACCATGCAATACAATGGCACGGTTGTATGCTTTATCATTGATACCTGTTTCACAACCTTTCAGTTTTAAAGAATACCCATTCTCTCCAACATAGGTATCAAGCGTTACATAAAACCCCAGGCTGCTTTTATGAGATTCTTCTTTGTTAGAAAAATTTGTTGCAAAATTCTCACCTGATTTACGGCCATGTGCAACCAATGAATTAAATAATATTTCTCCGGTAGACATATCCAGTACAAATAATCTTTTCTGTGTAGAAGCCTTACTGAAATCAATTATTGTGAGTAGGTTATTTTTATTTAATAAATGTTTTTCATCAAGCGTGATATAACCTTTCTGTGCCATTTCAAATGCATCCTTTGATAATCCACTTGCTGCAAGGTTCCATTTATCAAATAATATTGCAGCATTTAAAATTACTTTTTCATTAACTATAGTTGGCGATAAAATATACTTACCCGTATTCTTTTCATTAAGAGAAGAAGTGCTGTTTGATAATAGCAATAATACTACGGGGATGAATACAAATGGATAACGGATTAATTTCATTCTTGTGGTTTTTCAAATCTGATTCAATACTTGTTTGAATCTCTTTTATAAATCGCTTTATAACAGCTTTTTATTGTGTAAAAAATCAAATCAGGATAGATATAATTTATTTGAATATCCTATACAGTAAAATTACTTCGGACGTTTACTTTTTAAAAATACATTCTGCAAATTTAGTTTTCAAAAATGTAAGTATAGTAAGTATAAGTACTTCTTACAATTCCTTTAACATAAGCATACATAAATCTTTATATTTGGGCCTTAATAAGTGATATGATGAATATAAAAATGTTTTTAAACCTGCTGCTTTTAATATCCGTGATGACGGTACAGGGGAATTCTCAAAAGGTTAGTTTTGATAAGTCGGCTTTTTATAATGCGATGGCATCTGATAACCTGGATGAAATAAATACACAGTTAAATATTGTTAAAGGATCATCTGTTAATGAAAAAGAAGCATATGAAGGAGCTTTGCTGATGAAAAAAGCCGGGCTTGTACCTAAAGCAAAAGATAAATTAAGTCTTTTCAAGTCGGGTCGTTTAAAACTGGAAGCCTCTATTCAAAAAGTTAACGGGAATCCTGAATTTCATTTTCTTCGCCTGATCATCCAGGAACATGCGCCTAAAATGGTTAACTACCGCAACGAATTGGAAAATGATGGCATTATTGTTCGTACTAATTATAAAACACTTCCACAGGCTGTTCAGCAAGCTATTATTGAATACAATAAAAAATCAAAAGTTTTAAAGCTCCCCCAGCCTTAACTTTGCAGTGAATGAGCAAAAAAATCCTTGTTATTTATTATACCCAATCAGGGCAGTTAGAAGATATTCTTAATTGTTTTACAACTCCGCTTGCTGAAGCAGGTAATACTGTTGAAAAAGTAAGAGTGCATGTAACTAAGGATTATCCTTTCCCCTGGACAGGTAAAGCTTTTTTTGCTGTAATGCCGGATTGTGTTTTAGGCGTACCAACAGATCTTCAAAATTTTCAGTTAAAAGAAACCAGGTATGATCTGATCATTCTTGGTTACCAGGCATGGTTTCTTTCGCCATCTATTCCATTCAATTCTATTTTAAAGCATCCGGCAGTAAAAGCAGTTTTAAAAAATACACCTGTAATAACTATTACCGGGGCCAGGAATATGTGGATCAGTGCAATGGAGCGGATCAAAAAAACTTTGAAAGAATCAGGTGCCAGGTTAGTTGGTAATATTGTCCTGGTAGATAAACATCATAACTTTATCAGCTTTGTAACTATTTTTTACTGGATGTTTAAAGGAAAAAAAGAGCGTTGGTTAAACATTTTTCCAAAGCCAGGTGTTTCAGATGCAGACATTTCAAATACCGACGAGTTTGGAACTACTGTACAAAAATACTTTGCCAGGCAAAATTGGGATGGTCTTCAGGATGAACTGATTCAACAAAAGGCGATTGAAGTAAAATATAATTTAATGTTTATAGAGTCCAAAGCAAGTAAAATTTTTGCCATATGGGCTAACATCATCGCAAAAAAGAAAAAAAAGACAGCATGGCTTGTTGCATTCAAATATTATCTTTTAATTGCATTGTTTATAGCTGCCCCGATAATACTAACTGTTGATGCTATATTCTTCAAACCCTTTTTATCGGGCCGTATTAAAAAACAAAAACAACATTATTCAGGTATAAATTAACCCTAATTGCAGATGTCTTTTAACCAGGTTTACATTACTAATACTTCTTCATTTTTTCCAAACGATCCCGTTTCCAACGACGAAATGGAGGAATACCTGGGATATATTAATGATTCTCCCTCCAGATCAAAAGCAATTGTGCTGAGGAATAATGGTATAAAGCGCAGGTTTTATGCACTTACAAAAGAAGGAACTTCCACACATACCAATGCCCAAATGACCTCATTGGCAGTAAATGCCTTGTTTAAAAACAATCCGGCTGATATTAAATCAATAGAGCTTTTAAGCTGCGGCACTTCTACACCAGACCAGTTAATGCCTGCGCATGGTGTGATGGTTCATGGCTGGCTGCCTGAAACAAATCCTATTGAAGTTGTTTCCCCTGCCGGGGTATGTTGTGCAGGCATGCATGCGCTTAAATATGCCTACCTGGCTACTAAAACAGGAGATGTGCAGCAATGTGTTGCTACTGGCTCCGAACGTTTTTCTATTTCTTTGGTTTCGGCCCATTTTGAGGATGAGGCGAAAAGATTAAAACAACTGGTTGATGATCCTTATATAGGTTTTGAAAAAGAATTTTTAAGATGGATGTTATCCGATGGGGCTGCTGCATTTTTAATATCAAATAAAAAAAATGAAAATGGTATTAGCCTTCGGGTAGAATGGATGGAAGGTTTTTCTTACGCAAATGAGCTTGGAGCCTGTATGTATATGGGAGGCGAAAAACTTAAAGATGGTACATTAAAAGGTTACCAGGATTATTCTAACGAGGAGATCATGTCTCAATCTTTACTTAGCATTAAGCAGGATGTAAAATTGTTAAGCAAAAATATTGTGCTGTATGGCGGATATGGTGTAAAAGCTTCATTGGAAAAACATGGCGTTAAATCAGAAGAGATCGATTATTTCCTGCCGCATATGTCAAGTGAATTTTTTAAAGATAAGATCTACCAGCAATTGATCGCCAACGGAACCGGTATAATGTATGATAAATGGTTTGTAAATCTTAGCCAGGTAGGAAACGTTGGAGCTGCTTCCATTTACCTGATGGTTGATGAATTATTTCACAGCGGAAAACTTAAAATAGGAGACAAAATTTTTCTCCTTGTCCCGGAAAGTGCCCGTTTTTCATACATGTATTGTTTGCTTACGGTTTGTTAAGCATCAAATAGTTCATTGGGCATTATTTTCAGTCCATCTTTACCTACCTTCGGACTTTTAACAGCATCAAAATGAAAAAAGAAGAGATCCCCCAGGATGATGGTGCCCTCAACAAATTAACCAAGGAAGTTGTTTATGCTGTTGATGGATCGGGTAACTACACTACCGCATTAAGCACCGGCTGGGAGGTAAAAGCAAAAGCACTTGATGTGGCCTGGGAAGATATTGAACAGCGGATTGAAAATGCCCGGCAAAAAGTTTTACGTAACGAAGCAAGCCCCATTTTATATTTTATGGAACTGCGTTTGATGGATACAGGAATTGTTTCTGCATATACCGGCTTTTGGAAGTGGAGTGTAAAAAGACATTTAAATGCCTCTGTATTTAAAAAATTATCTGAAAAAAAATTACAACAATATGCTGATGCATTTAATGTAAGTGTGGAGGAACTTAAAACTATGAAAGTACATGACTGAATTTAAACACCTGCAGGCTGCCCACTGCGAAAACGGCGTTACTACAAATTTATTAAGAAGTGTTGGTGTAAATAAATTAACTGAACCACTTGCATTTGGAATTGGCAGTGGTTTATTCTTTGTTTACATTCCGTTATTGAAAATTAATAAAGGCCCGGCCATTGCTTTCCGCACCATGCCTGGCCTTATCTTTAAAAGAACCTGCAAATCCCTGAATATTCCTGTAGTGAGAAAAAAATTTAGCAGCAAAGAAGAAGCAGCAAATTTTTTAGATGCTTGCCTGCAGGCCGGACAGCCAGTTGGTTGCCAGGTTGGTGTTTACTACCTTACTTATTTTCCAAAGGAATATCGTTTTCATTTTAATGCTCACAATATAATTGTGTATGGCAGCGAAGGAGATAATTACCTCATCAGCGACCCGGTAATGGAAAATGTTACCACACTAACAAAGTATGAATTGGAAAGGGTTCGTTTTGCAAAAGGTGCATTGGCACCCAGGGGGCAATTATATTATCCAAAAGAGAATAGTATTGTTACAGACGATCAATTACGCAACGCTATTAAATCCGGCATCAAAAGAAATGTGAGAGACATGATTGGCATACCCGGCCCCATTGCCGGTGTAAATGGAATTGCATTTACCGGCAGGAAAATAAAAAAATGGAAAGATAAATTAGGACAGCAAACTGCCGGATTGTATTTAGCACAATTAGTACGTATGCAGGAAGAGATAGGAACTGGTGGCGGCGGCTTTAGATATATTTACGGCGCTTTCTTACAGGAGGCATATGCTTTTCATCCTATTGATGAATTGCCTGAGATCTCAAAAATATTTACCCAGTCAGGTGATAAGTGGCGTAGCGCCGCTGTGCAGGCCGCCGGCATTTATAAAGGCAGGATTGGTAGCCAGGCTGATTTTGATGTGATGGGAGATTACCTGTTAGAGATATCAGAAATAGAAAGAAAAGCATTCCAGGCATTGTCTAAAATAAAATGGAATTCATGAGCAATGCAGCTGTGCTGATAAATAATTTAGGGTTTACCTATCCACGGCAATCAACTCCTTGTTTCAGCAAGCTTAATATTGAAGTGTTGGAAGGTGAACGGTTTGGGTTATTTGGTCCCAATGGCGCCGGCAAAACTACATTGATGAATTGTATGACAGGCTTACTTCAATTCCAGGAAGGAAGTATACAGTTACTTGGTCATGAAATCACTCATCATAAAAAATCAATCAACAAGCTTTTTGGGTTTGTACCTCAGGAATTTTCTTTTTATCAGGAATTAAGCCCGGCAGAAAATCTTGCTTTCTTTGGTGCCTGGTCTGGCTTACAAAAACAGGAAATTAAAAATAAAACAACAGAATTGCTCGAAGTGCTTGGCCTGGCAGATGTACGTAATAAAAAAGTTCAGGAATTTTCAGGTGGCATGAAACGCAGGGTGAACCTGGCTATCGGTGTAATTCATAATCCCAAAATTTTGGTTTTGGATGAACCTACTGTTGGTGTGGATGTTCACACACGTCATGCCATTGTCAACTATCTGAAAAAATTGAATGAAAACGGTACCACACTTATATATACATCGCACCAGTTAAATGAGGCTGAAGACCTGTGCAATATGGTAGCGCTGATAGATGATGGAAAAATAATTGCACATGATACTTTAAATCAACTCCTGTTAGATCATAAAGAAGATGGACTGGAAGGTTTGTTTATTAATTTAACCGGTAAATCTTACAGGGACTCATAATGTTCAAACTCTGGAGCACCATATTAAAAGACATTCGCATTTTAACCCGTGATAAGCTGGGTTTGATATTCATGTTTGTAATGCCCATTGTTCTGGCAATCGTTATTACCGCTGTACAAAACAGCACCTTCGAAATGCTGAACACCAATACCGTTCCAATGTTGTTGTGCAACAGGGATACCGGAGATGCAGGAAAACAATTAGAAGCAGCCATTACAAAAGTGGGTATGTTTGATCTGAAGCAGGTTACACCCAATGTAACTGATAAAGAAATATCAAACCGTATGCATGCTAAAGATGCCGTGATCGCTATTATCATCCCTGCTGACTTCACTTCAAAAATTAAACAGAAAGCAAACGAAACTGCAGCAAAGGCATTACGTAATTTCGGTTTGCAAACAGACAGTTTAAAAACCGGTAACTCCACCATACAACCAATTACACTTCTTTATCATCCTGTTCTGCAGGAATCTTTCCGGCATTCTATACAAGGCGCTTTACGAAGTGCTTTACAAATGGTGCAAAGCAGGGAGGTTTTAAAAAGCATGTATTTTTCTATAAATGAAAAACAACTTCCCGATTCGCTGGAAAATGAATTATTAAGTAACCAGGTAGCCATTAATGAAATTCCCGTTTCAAGAGACGGTAGCAGAAATATTCCCAATGCATCTCAACATAACGTGCCGGCATGGACAGTATTTGCCATGTTTTTTATTGTAATTTCTTTGGGTAGTAGTGTAGTAAGAGAAAAACTGAATGGCAGTTTTGTGCGGTTAAAAACACTCCCAACAAATTATTTAGTTGCATTAATCTCCAAACAGCTTACTTATTTGTTTGTAACATTTGTGCAGGCGGCTGTTGTTTTTTCAATCGGTATATGGCTTTTCCCTTCTATGGGTTTACCTAAATTAAACTTACCTGCCGATATAACCGGTGTTGTTATTGTAACCCTGATATGCGGATGGTGTGCAGTAAGCTATGCCATTATGATCGGCGTATTTGCTAAAACACAGGAACAGGCCAACGGCATTGGCGCTGTATCCATCGTGTTAATGGCTGCTGTAGGAGGTTTGTTGGTGCCAAGTTTCGCCATGCCGGAGTCTTTCCAGTTTGTAATGAAGCTTTCACCTTTGCATTGGTGCCTGGAAGCTTATTATGGTTTATTTTTAGAAGGCGGAAAACTGAAAGATGTTGTTCTAAATATTTTACCTTTATTGGGTATTACTTTTGTTATACAGTTGATCACTTTGTACGGATTGAAAAGAAAAAATTTGATTTGAATTATTTACTATGGACACAGCAGCATTAAAACAACAACTAAAAAAACAAATCGTAGAATTTTTAAACCTTACATCGGTTAACCCCGATGACATTAAGGATGATCAGCCATTATTTGGCGAAGGGTTAGGCCTTGATTCTATTGACTCTATAGAGCTGATCGTTTTATTGGGCAGGGAATATGGTATAGATATAAAAGATCCTAAAGAGGGGCGTAAGATTTTAGTGGATATTAATACCATGACTGCATACATAGAAGAACACCGCACTAAATAAAATCTTTTTCATTGAGCAGAATTTTTGTTACCGGCATGGGTGTAATAAGTGCTATAGGAAATTCTGTAGCCGAAAATCGTTTGGCACTTGCCGAAGGAAGATGTGGTATCCACAACGAACTTGATCTGTTTCCTTCAAAATATGCAGGAATACTACCCTTCGGACAAATAAAGATCAGCACTGAATCCCTACTACAGAATTTTAAAATTACAGAGCCCGGTGTTACCCGTACAACCCTGTTGGCTTTACATGCTTTTGATGAAGCTATACAGGATGGGCAACTTTCTCCTTCAGAGATAAGTTCATTTGATACAGCGTTGGTTGGAGCCAGCACTGTAGGTGGTATGTGTTTAACAGATGAATTGTATGCGGATGCAAATAAAAATACAAATGGGTCTCCTTATACATCCTCTTATGATTGTGCATCGGTAACCATGTATTTACAGCGTCGTTATAAAATGAATGGTATCATAAATACCATTAACACGGCCTGTTCTTCTTCAGCAAATGCAATTATGTATGGTGCCATGCTTATTAAAAACGGTTTTGCAAAAAGGGCTATAGTTGGCGGAGTTGATAGCCTGGCGAAATATACCATCAATGGTTTTCATGCCTTGCATATCCTTTCTCCTGAAAAATGTACGCCCTTTGATGAGAACCGTAAAGGTTTGAATTTAGGAGAAGGCGCTGCTTTTTTAGTCCTGGAAAAAGAAGAAGATATTGCTGGTAAAAAAGTATACGCAGAATTATCAGGATACTGCAATGCCAATGATGCTTACCACCCATCATCATTATCTGAACAAGGTGATGGACCGTACTTTGCTATGCAGGGTGCTTTACAATCAGCAAAACTTTCTGCTAACCAAATTGATTTTATAAACGCCCATGGAACAGGTACTGAGAATAATGATGAAGTGGAAAGTAAGGCGTTGATCCGTTTATTTAAAAAACCTCCGGCTTTTGCTTCCAGTAAAGGAAATGTGGGCCATACACTTGGCGCTGCCGGAGCCATTGAAGCAGTTTACAGTATCTTAAATCTTATGCACCAGGAGGTTTATCCTAATCTTAATTTTAAACAACCCATTGCTTCAACAGGATTAGTGCCGGTTCAATCCTATCAACAGATTCCATTGCGACATATCATGTCGAACTCATTTGGTTTTGGAGGCAATTGTTCATCTCTTATATTCTCAAAAGCCTGATACCTATGTTTTATATCCATCAAACATATTGTATATCTCCGCAAAAAACGTTTCAGCAGGCTGATCTTGAAATACTAAACGAACCTGTTGAAAAAAAACTGCTTGCTATTGAACCGGCATATGATGCAATTCCCCCGGGCATATTACGCAGGATGGGCAAAGCAATAAGAATGGGTGTTGGTGCTGCTATGCCCATAATAAAAAATAGCAACCCGTTAAACGGGATAATAATTGGTACTGCCAATGGTGGAATGGAGGATTGCATAAAATTTTTAAACCAGATCGTTCAGTATGAAGAAGGTTTACTTGCTCCAGGTAATTTTGTTCAAAGCACATCAAATGCCGTTGCCGCACAATTAGGATTATTAAGCAATAATAAATCGTACAATAATACACATGTGCATCGTGGCCTTGCATTTGAAAATGCAGTCATTGATGCCATAATGCAACTCAATGAGTTTCCCGGTAAAAATTATTTGTTAGGTGGAGTGGATGAAATATCTGATTTTAATTATAACATTGAAAACTTAGCCGGGGCTTACAAAGAAGAATCTGTTTCAAACAAGCAATTGTATGAAACTGATAGTCCGGGTAGTATTGTAGGTGAAGGGGCAGCCATGTTTTTGGTAAACGATCAAAAAGAAAATGCTATAGCCAAACTACAGGCTTTACAAATTTTTCACAGTGAAGATGAAAATTCAGTCAAAAATAATTTACAACAGTTTATAAAAACACATTTACCGGCTGATGAAAAAATTGACCTGTTACTTTCTGGTGAAAATGGTGACAACCGTACTTTAAGATTTTATGCCTCCTGCGAAGAATTGATAAGCAAAGAAACAGCTATAATCCGCTTTAAACATTTGAGTGGGGAATATCCTACGGCCTCAGCTTTTGGTTTATGGCTTGCCTGTTACATGTCAGATCAAAAAAGCTCTCCATTGCATATGATAAAGAAAGCCCCTACTAATTCAGCAATAAAAAACATTTTACTTTATAATAATTTCAAGGGTATGCAGCATAGTTTTATGCTTATCGAGAAATATTAACTGTATTAAAAAACTATCTGTAATTTTCATGTTAAGATGATTTAAAATGCCTTCCCGTTTATGAAAAAAAAATGGAGTGCTATTTTTTATATATTCATTGTGGCCGGGTTAGGCACTGTTATTTACTGGATAGTAAAACAAGGCAATGCATTGCAAAGCCCGCAATTAACTGCCCGGCAAATACAGGCAGAAAATGGGACAGCATCCGTAACCGGTTTTCAGTTCTTTAATGATTCCTTTAATCATCATCTTGCCGAGCCCATGACGGTCCTGCTCCTGCAGATCATTGTCATCATAGCTTTTGCACGCCTCTTTGGTTTTCTATTTAAAAAGATAGGACAACCTGCTGTTATCGGAGAAATCGTAGCGGGCATTATATTAGGGCCATTTGTATTCGGTTTATTTTTTCCGCAAATAAACCATTTTCTGTTCCCGGCAGATTCTTTAGGAACACTCCAGTTCCTTAGCCAGATCGGTTTAATTCTCTTCATGTATATTATTGGTATGGAACTGGACTTAAAGGCTATTGGCAAACAGGCTTATGGTGCTGTTATCATCAGCCATGCAAGTATTATTATCCCTTATACATTGGGGATGGGCCTTGCCTGGTTTATTTATAAAAATTACGCTCCTGCCGGTGTTTCATTTTTATCCTTTGCTTTATTCATGGGCATTGCCATGAGCATTACTGCATTTCCTGTGCTGGCGAGGATACTGAAAGAAAAAGGACTCACCCGGTCAAAGCTTGGGGCCCTGGCCCTAACCTGTGCAGCAGCCGATGATCTTACTGCATGGTGCATATTGGCTGCTGTAATTGCATTGGCAAAGTCAGGTTCATCCATCAGTGTTTTATATACTATTGGTTTGGCGGTTATCTATGTATTGATCATGTTGAAACTGGTGAGACCTTTTTTAGAAAGACTGAGTCATGTTTACGATAACAAAGAAAAAAAGAGAACAGCTATTATCGCACTATTGTTTTCTATTCTTATCATATCATCTTATATCACATCCATTATTGGTATACATGCTTTGTTTGGCGCATTCATCGCCGGGGTAATCATGCCATCCAGTTTTAGTTTTCGTAAAATCGTTATTGATAAAATTGAAGATGTAAGTATTATACTGTTGCTCCCTTTATTTTTTGTAATAACCGGTTTAAGAACTCAGATAGCTTTATTGAATGAAGGTTATTTATGGGTCACATTTGGATGGATATTATTAGTTGCTGTTGCCGGAAAATTTGGTGGCAGCGCCCTTGCTGCAAAAATGGTAGGACAAACCTGGAAAGACAGTTTATCTATTGGTGTATTGATGAATACCCGTGGCCTGATGCAGCTGATCGTTTTAAATATTGGTTACGACCTGGGAATTCTTTCTCCGCAAATATTTGCCATGATGGTATTGATGGCGCTTGTAACAACCTTTATGACCGGGCCTGCGCTGGATTTAATCAACTGGTTGATGCCTGAAAAGAATGAAACAGCATCTGCTACACAAAAACAAACACCCCCCTAAATTTAAAATGTACAAGTTCATCTTTGTAAAGTGAACACGTTACTTTTATCTGTCCATCTTCGTCAATTGCATAGGAGATTGTTGCCTGTATCCTGTTATTTACCTGCGGATCTATTATGGCTAAAAACTTCATTTCAGCAGCCTTAACCAGGTTGGTTGGTTTGCCAATAACTTTCTCTATAATTTCTTTTACCATCTGCATCATACAAACACCGGGCACAACCGGCTGGTTGGGGAAATGTCCTTCAAATATTTTATGATTGGCATCAATTGAAAGCGCCGCCCAAATTTCAGAGCCTGATGATTCAGTATCAATGATGGTAAAAAAATCGTTTAGCAGCATTATCTTTCTATTCGTTTTAAGCCAATATTAAATTCAAATGTTTTGTGCGAAATACCAATAGTATCCGGTATGCCATTAATATAATTTTTCATTACCGCTTCTACAACAGTTTTTTTGTAGGATGCTCTTTCTATGTGTACCAGTTCATTGCCATCAGCACTCGTAATATAATAATTAAACCCTTTCGCTTGCGGATAGATAAAATACAACAACCCGCTATCAGTCTTTACAGTTGCCGGGTTGTTATTCAACCCGTTCATCAGTACCAGTTCAAAATCATGTTGCAGCGTTTTTATAACCGATCTTTTATTCATCTTTTTAATGATGGAATATACTTTAAAATTACCATCGGCAGCAAATTCAAAATCAAAAAAAGTAAATCCTGTTTCACTTGAAAAAACCATCCGGGTGCTGCTGTCAGGCATTTTCTTTATTAACAACAAACCGCTCAAATGATTGCCCACTACATCAACTGTAGTATTATATAAGGCAACGGTAAATGCAGGTTTAAATTTTTGTAAAATGCTTACATTAGCTGTTGCTGACTGCATTTGCTTATGAGCCGGTGAGCAGCTCAATATAACAAACAGGCAGCTACTTAATATCAAATAAGGTATCCGGGATTGAAGCATTCAGTTCTTTATTGGTAAAACGCATGATGGTATTATCGCCGGAAAGTTCCTGCATTTCTATACTTAAAACAGAAAAATCTTTTTTGTCTACAATGACATTGATCGACTTAAATAATTCTTTCAGGCCTTTTGTCACCGGCGTCAGTTCAACCAGTGCGCCATTCTTATTTTCAAATACCCTTGTCTTAAAGTCAGGATTGTTAAGGGCTGTGCCCTGCATGCAGTCGATCATTATTTTATTGATCTGCTGAAACAGTTTGTTTGATTTGGTGGATACCTTGTTTTCCCTCTGCCCGTCCTTTACATACACTTTGTCTTTATTCAGTATCATCAGGTATTTAAACGGCTGGTTATATTCCATCCTTACCCGGCTGTCTTTTTTAAACCAGAAATTTCCTTTTGATACAATTTTTTCGGAAAGCATACTCAGGTTTTTTTCCTGCACAAAGTCACTTTTTATAGATGTAGTTTTTTGTGTAGCAACAGAAAAATCAGTTTTGAATTTAACCAGGTCGGCCACAGGAGAATAGCCTGGGTATTGTGCTTTTAAAGAAGCTCCCGTAAACAGTACAGCAATTATTAATATTATTTTACGCATAAGCGGTCAAAGCTAACAATTTATCCAATGGAATGATTTCGTATCCTCTTTTTTTAACTTCTTGTATAAACTCAGGTAGCGCCTGCACAGTTGTTTTAGAGGTATCATGAAAAAGAAAAACTGCACCCGGTTTTATCGCAGCATTGATCTTGCTGAGTAATTTATTTTTATCTTTTATCACCGTATCCATCGATCTTACGCTCCAGCCAACAGGTGTATAGCCTCCGTTGATGATAGCCTTTTTTACATTGGGATTAGTTACACCATATGGCGGCCTGAACAATTTTGGTTTCAGCCCGGTAACAGTTTCCATTGCTGTGTCCATCTGCTTCAAATCATCCTGCATTTTTTTTGCTGAATACATATCAAACCAAAAATGATGGGAATTACTATGGTTGCCAAGGATATGCCCTTCTTCTTTGATCTGCTTTAAAATATGTTCATTCCCTGCAATGCGGTTGCCAATACAAAAGAATGTGGCTTTTACATTTTCACTTTTCAGTATTTCTAATATCGCTGCTGTATAATTTTTTGACGGGCCATCGTCAAAACTAATAGCGATCTCTTTTTTATCCGTTGCAGCCCTGCAAACAATTGGAATAAAAAAATTGGAACTAACATTAACACAACCCCAAAAGAGAATAAGAGAATAGGCAATAAACAATAAGTAATAGATATAAAACGGCAAACCATATTGGATATGAATGCCAACCAAAACGGCCAGCAGTAAAATAAAAAAGATATTTGCGTTTCGAAAGTTTAACATGTTGTTCTTACCCCTTTCGTCTTTAATAAACCACAAAGATGCCTTTAATAAAATGAATACTCCCACAAACCAAATTGATATTTCAGCATAATTTTTTAAATCTAAATTTGATATGCCTTTAGTATGAGAATGAGCCCATCTACCAAAAAGAGCAATTAAAACAAATAGTGTCAAAAGCCCCCAAAGAATCAAAAACATTCCCAATAATAACTTTATAATAAACTTCAAAGTCTTTTTCAAAATAGTGATACAATTATCTTATGAAAATTATATTTTGAAGTCATAGGGCTTGTCAATTTTATATAGTCGCTACCAAAAATAAAGAATGATGTATGCCCAGGTGATTGTTATAAATTAAAACACGTTTGATCTTGTTTTCTGCAGAACCGCTATACTCCAATACAGCAGGCACTTTGCCAGCTTTAATAATATTAGCCGCCAGCCACAAAGCAAAGGCAGATGCAGTGGGATATTCACCACATAAATATTTGTAGTTGACCGTTTGCTTGCCAACAAAAATAGTTTGTTCCAACTGACCATAAATTTTATCTGTTCCTGCATCGCCATTTTTTCCTGTTACAATGAGGTCAATATCATTCATACTAATTGATTGATCAGACAGAAAGGATAGAATATTTTTTTCAACCTCCTTTACCCCCTCCGGCTTGTAAAAAGTTTTTAACCCTTCCAATTTTGCATAATCTGTTGTTGATGGTTCAGCAGCCAGTAAGAAAAATGCTGCGCCTTCTCCCGCAATAGTTCCCTTCGTTTTTGTTTTATAAATATCCAGGTTCGAAACCGGCCCCTGCTTATATAAACCCAAACGGTTTAAAATGGTATGGCTGGTATTGGTAATTTCATCAATGGCACCCACCAATACAGTAGCTGCTTCTTTTTCTTTCAACAATAACATACCGTCAAGCAGGGCGCTTTCGAAAGAAAAACCCCGATGCACAAAAGCATTGTTATAATTATTACACTGTAACATCAAACCAATTTGTGCACCAATGGTATTATGCGTTGATTGAATAAATGAAGTTGGAGTCAATAACTCTTCGTTAAACTCAATCATCTTACTTAAAAATGAATTCGTGTCTTCCAAACAACCATAAGCCGTACCGGTAACAATGGCATCAGGTACTTTAACTCCTGCTTCCTGCAAACATTCCATAGCTGCTGCCACACCCATACGAATGATGCGGCTCATTCTCCTGATCTGCTTGGGGTCAATAAATTCCTTATAGTCCGGCTCTACACAGGCCAGACGGTTTCCGGTATATGTAACAGGAGCATCAACTAATGGCTGGTGGCCAAAAGTTTTTTGCGGGGAGATATTTCCTGTTGCCTTTATATACATTGGTTATTTAAGAATTTATAATTTTTAAAATCACAAATCGTTCCTACGGAACGTAGGCCATTTTTGTTTTTTTTACCCATGAAACGTCCCTTCGGGACGTAATGTGGGTAGCCGGAATTTTTCAGTGCCCCCTCAATGTTCCTTCGGAACATTTTGTGCAATATTTTTACTCCAATTTTGAAAAGATCAAGGAAGAACAGTTTCCTCCAAAACCAAATGAATTGGAAAGCACATGTTTAACTTTAATATTCTTTGTGAACTTGGTCTCGACATTAAACGGAAGGTCTTTCATTGGTGTTTGCAACCTGAGGTTTGGATAAATAATTCCATGCTGCAAGGCAAGTACTGAAAACACAGCCTCTATTCCTCCACTTGCTCCCAATGTATGACCGGTGAAAGCTTTGGTAGAACTCATTTTTGGATACTGCGGATCAAATAATCTTTTGATTGCTGTCCCTTCTGCAATATCATTATTCTGTGTGCCTGTACCATGCAGGTTTATGTAATCAATATCCGCTGGTTGCAATCCGCTTTTCTTTAATGCACCGGTCATAGCTAAGAAAGAGCCGGTTCCATCCGGTGATGATGCAGTTTGATGATAAGCATCATTGGCATTGCAATAACCACTTAGAACAACTGAAGGTTTTTTCTTTAGAGTAGCTGCAACTTTTTCTGATACCAAAACAATATAACCTGCGCCCTCACCAAGATTAAGCCCACGACGGTTCTCATCAAAGGGCTGACAGAATTGTTCATCAACGATCATCAACGTATTAAAACCGTTCAATGTAAATTTTGTGAGTGAATCGGCACCTCCTGCAACAACCACATCCAGTATATTATTTTTTATCAGCCTTGCGCCAAAAAAAATAGCATTGGCCGAAGATGAACAAGCGGTGCTGATGGTAGTGATATAATCTTTGATGCCCAACGCCTCGGCGACCAGTTCGCTCACACTACCACACTCATGATTTATCACATCACGAAGCCTACCTTTATTATTATCAGGAAGAAATTCGGTAAAAAATTTTTCAGTCTTATCCATGCCGCCGACCGAGTTGGCAGAAATAAAACCAGTACGTAAAGAAGCCAGATTTTCAATGCCTGAATCATTGAGTGCTCCCTTTGCAGCAACCATACTTAATAAAGCTGTACGGCTTTTAGTTTTGGGTAGCCCGGCAAGTTTTGCAAGTTCTTCGTTACTCAGTTTTACTTCGGCAACCGGAAGCCTTTGACGATGTACAGAATCGAAATGATGCATCTGGCCCATTCCGGCCCGTTCGTTTTCCAGGGCATCAAGACATTCAGCGACATTGTTACCTATCGCCGAAATAATACCTGTACCGGCAACAAAAACGGGTGCATTCATTTTTTATGAATTCTGAACTTGATGAGCAGTGATATATTCAGCCATAGTTCTAACAGAGCGGAATACTTTAGGACCTTCATCCGCATTAGAAAGTTTGATCTTGTAATGCTGTTGCAATAACACAATTAATTCAAGTGCATCAATTGAATCCAACCCAAGGCCTTCCACAAAAAGTGGCTGATCGTCACCAATATCTTCCGGTTTTACATCCTGCAAATTCAACTGGGCAATGATCTGTGTTTTCAGATCCGACATTAATTTATCCATTTTCTAACTGGTATATTTTATTAAGATTTTCTTTCGTAAAAATAACTGAGTCCTGTTTTTTGTTTTTTTCAACTAAATATAATACTGCTTTGTATTCATCCTGCAGCACTTCCACCCATCCGCAAATACAGGACTGCAAGATATTATTATTAATCAGGTTAGCTACATATTGTTCAATAAATCCGGTATCAAATTTTTCGAATATGAAAAAAGCATTTTCTCCTTTGAAATTATGCCGGATACATATTTCGCCAATTACAATATTGGGTAATGTATAAACAAATAATGCCGGGCTGGCAATGTTTTTTGCTGTTTCGTAATATTTAACATCTGTATCCAGGCTGGAATTAGTATTTGAAAACACAACTCCAATATCTTCAGGCCTGTATTCGGTTGCTGTAAAACTATCTTTCAATAATATTTCAGTTGCCAGCCACCCCAGTTTACTAAGACTATCCATCTTATAAAATTTAGGATATTGCAGCGCAAAGTGATGATAAGCTGAAACAAGAAATTCAGGTAATGCTACTCCCTTGTTTTCAAATACCGGCTGTTCATTTTTGTAAACAACATGATTGCTGATTATGCAACTGGCAGTTATATATTTTTCTATGATCAAAACAATTATGAATTATCCTGCTAATACTTTTTCAAGATTGATCAGCTTTGCCAGCCTTAGCAGTGCTGTATCATGATTTTTTACATACGGGTTATTAAGGTCCCATACATACCCGGCCAATACAGAACAGATCATATTTTTTATTTCAAGGTTTGGTTTATCTGCAAAGAAAATGGTATCAAGCGTTCCTTCATACCAGGCATTCACATAGGAGCGGAAAGTATTTACGCCCTGCATCATTGGTTCAGTATATTCCAAATTCCAATCAATATTTTCTCCATTAAATTTACGTATTACCAAATGTGCAGCTATCTGGCTGGATACGGTTGCCAGTGTAACTCCTGATGAGAAAACCGGATCTAAAAATTCTGTTACATTACCCGTAAGCACAAAACCCTCGCCATAAAATGTAGAAGAAGTTGTGGACCATGATTCCAATACCTTCGGTTCAAAGACCATTTTCACATCTTTCATGCGCTCACTCAAATAAGGTTGAGATGCTATTAATGCACGTAATTGTTCTTCATTATTGCCTTCCAGTTTATTAAAAAATTCAGGATCGCCAACAAAGCCAACGGAAGTATTTCCATTTGAGAAAGGTATTACCCATATCCATATTCCTTTTTGATGAACGATGATAGTGATACGGTTTGGTTCATCGTCCATAGATCGTTTTGTATCTACTACATGTGTAAACAAAGTTTTACGGGGCGGCAGATTGGATGGCTTATCCAGGTTGAATAATTTAGGAATCACTCTGCCATAGCCACTACCATCAACAATAAACCGGGCTTCAATCTGTGATTTATTTCCTTCAATATCTTCAATAGTGGTTGTAGAATCGGAGCCATTGAATTCAATAGCGGTTACCGTAGTTTCATAACTAACAGGTACACCCATTTTTTCTACGGTATCGGCGAGGGTTTTGTCAAACTCTCCTCTTGGCACCTGCCAGGTCCAGTTCCAGCCGGGTGTAAACTGATCTGCAAAAAAATAATCACAAACCTTTCCATTCTTTACAAACTTGGCACCGAATTTTTCCTGGAATTTTTTTTCTTTGACCGCTTCTACAAAGCCGGCTTCAGTCAAGGCTTCCATACAACGTGGTAATAAACTTTCTCCAATTACAAACCGTGGAAATTTCATCTTTTCAACGATCTTAACTTTAAAACCAGCCTTATTAATTATAGAGGCTGCAACTGTTCCGGAAGGACCGGCACCAATGACCAGCACATCAACTTTTTCTTTTTTCATCAGTCGAAATTTTTTATTTTCTTTTTTTACATTTTAATAAAGTCTGGCTTAAGCCGATCTGATCAGTTTGTTCAACAATTTCAAACCCCGCTTGTTCAATACACTTAAAAAAGGTTTCGGCACTATACATCTGGCTGTTACCATTGGCAAGCGCTGTAAAATAAACAGATGTTTGCTGCAGGCAGAAAGCGGCAATTTCAAATTTTTGCCTGTCCCAAAATGGTTCCAATATGATCACCTGTCCGTTCTCATCGAGCGCTTCGTAACACCTTTTTAAAATAGAAACAATTTCCGGCTCAGAAAAACAATCCAGGAACTGGCTCATCCAGATGGCATCAAAACCTTTAGGAACTTTAACTGCTTCATCCAGGATATTAACCGGCAAAAAAGAAACCCTTTCGTTTAAGCCAAGATCGTCAATTCTTTTCCTTGCTACGTTCAACTGTCCCGGCAAATCCATAATTGTGATATGAATATCGGGTGAATAATTTGATGAAGCAATGGCCCATTTGCCGGTATTGCCGCCAATATCCAAAACATTTTTTACGTCATGCTTATATATCAGTTTTAATACAAGCGGAAAAGCATCATCCGAAAAATAATGATCGAAACTAAACCAGCTTTTTTGAACATGCGGGGGAAGTTGTGATAAGCCTTCGTAAATAGTATCCCATTCACCAAATTCTTTAAGGCCTGCAGGCTTACCTGTTTCAATACTTTCTTCCAGGTAAAACAGCCCTTTATAGTTTACGTCATGCACAAAATCCATATTGGCTTTAGTTAATGAATCATTTAATATAAAGTACCCCGTTTTTGTCAAAGTATATTTATGGTCATTAACCAATACCAGGCCAATTCCGAGGCCTGATTCCAATAAAACCCTTACCCCATATACCGATAATTTTACTTTTTCAGCTATCTCCTCAATGGTCATTCCTGTTGATCCACTCTCTTCAATAACTGTTAAAATGCCTTTGCTTTTAAGTACCCTTGCTACCTGAAAAATAACCGGACCATATGCAATCCATTGTGCAGCTTCTTTAGCTTCAAAAGCCGATTTTTTATCCCTGGAAAAAAAATTCATAAATTTTAATACTGTATTTTTTATTGTTTACTGAATATCATTGCAGCATTACAACCACCAAAACCCGAAGCCGTTTTTAAACAATTTTGTAATGTTGATTGATATAACGATGTACATATATTTACGGGTTGCGTTACACCCATACTCTCAAATCCCAAGGTTGGAATAACCGTATCTTCTTTTAATGATTGTATAGAAATAATGGATTCAATAATTCCAGCTGCACCTAATGTGTGGCCGTAATAACCTTTTAAACTATTTACCGGAACAGATCGCAACCCGGCCAACGTGATTGCTTTGGCCTCCATTTCATCATTGTAAACGGTAGCCGTGCCATGTGCCGAAATAAAATCAATATCAGCCAAAGAAAGATCAGCATGTTTCATTGCATTTGTTATTGCAAGATTCAATTCTTCGCCGGTACGTGACGGACCCGAAATATGGTTGGCATCATTGCTCACTGAACCTCCCGTTACTTTTATTCCTGAAGAATGATCTTTATTAGATGTAAGAATAACTGTGCCTGCACCCTCTCCTAAATTTATTCCGTCTCTTGCTGCATCAAATGGTTTGCATGGTACTGCACTGATAGCCTGGAAAGACTGAAAGCCAGACAAAACAAATTTTGAAATTACATCAGCCCCTGCAACTACTACATTTTCATACTGGCCTGATTGGATAAGACGCATACCGGTTAAAATAGCCAATAGTCCCGAAATACAGGCATTTGAAATAACAATGGGTTGATTGGTAAAATGAAAATATTCGGCCACGAGTTTTGCAGAAGTACTCAATGATATCCTGGTTTGCAAATCCCTATTGTAAATTTCCGTTTCCAGTAAGCTGATATTTCCTTTCGTAGAAGAGATGATGAGCCCCGTCTTTTTGTCTTCCGCATTAATGCCACTGTTCTCAAGCGCATTACCGATGGAAGCAATAAGCAGCCTTTCAAATTTTGTATGCCTGTTTTGTAAATTATCCTCTTTATTAAATAATGAAGCGTAGAAAGGTTGTTCAGACATTTTTGTATCATGCTGCAGTTTTATACCCGAAACATTTATTTTAAGCTGTGAAAAATTTTCAGCTGTGCTTATGCCTATCGGCGATAAAATATTATCTGAACTAATAAAAATATCCATCATAGCTTTTCGATCATTACTACTTCGCTTATTGCATAAGCTACGAAGTACTCAGTAAATCAGGTCATATTTCTTTTTCCAGTCTTCAAAAAAAGGTGGATTAGCTAATTGAAGAATTGAATCCTCTTTATCTAAAAAAACCTGGACAGAAGAACCCGTTGCGACCAGTTCCTGTGTGGCTGCATTATACAGGCGGTAAGTAAATTTCAGTTTTGCGGCTTCGGTGGGTATGTATTTTGTTTCTACTATTACCCGGTCGCCATAGCGTAGTGATCGTTTAAAGTCACATTGCACACTTACCACGGGTATTACGAATCCGAGTTTATATACTTCCAGGTATCCCAGGCCATGCATGTTTCCAAATGCTTCTCTGCCATCTTCAAAATAGCGTATATAATGCCCATGCCATACAATGCCCAGGGGATCTGCCTCATTAAAACGAACCAGTATCTCTGTTCTGCAATTCAATTCTTTCTTCATAGTGCTTTACGATCCGTTGCCATATTGGGCCTTCCATTCTTTGTATTTTTTCTTTTCTATATCATCCAGGGTCTCTTTGATGGTAGATGCCCAGTAATTACGAAACCCGATACCAGATGCTTTACTTTCAAAACGTTCAGACATCAAAACTTTTTTAGATTGCATATCCATCAATACCACCCATACAGAAGCTTCTCCTTTCTTATCTATTTTTTTCATACCCTCCATTACAAACAGTAAGCCTATTCCTGGTTTCTTATCAATATCCAAAGCTTTTACAACAGCAGCAATATCAGTTTCTTTTAAACGGTAAAAATCTTCTGTGTTAGAGGAAACGATCTCTTCGGCATTTATCTTTTGAATGGCTGTTTTAACGGCCGTTAAATTACTGCCCACATTGCTTTTATGAAAAGCGCTTGCGATGTCAAATTTCTTTGGTTCATTTACCACCAGATCATTAATAGTGCCATATAACCTGTTGCGGATATCAAATGAATTGGCATCAGGAGCATTAATAAGGCGTGCTTTGGTAAAGTCTATCCCTAAATAAGTAAGATGTAATTCGCTGTTGTTAAAAAACTCGTTTAATGTTTGTGAAAAAACGGATTGGGAAGTTCCGAAAAATAGCAAAATGCCTAACAGCCAGTTTAATTTGTTTGAACGTTTCATAATCACTGAGTTTTGGTTTGATTAATAAATATTTTCATATTGCATTGTGCAACTGTTTTTCCATTACAATTGATTTTTCCAGATATTAATGTTACATCAAAAATCTGGTTTTCTATGGTAATTTGTGTAATTAATTCATCGCCCGTTTTAGGCAGAAAATATACCTGTAGATTATTAACCGCCCCAATATAGCCAACCAACACCGGTTTATTCTCTGTTTTTGAAATATAGCCAGCCCTTGCAGCCGCAGTTTGTGCAATATTTTCGACCAGTCCGGGTTCTTTAAATTCACCGTTTTCTACAAAAATATTGTCCGCTTTTATACTGAACCCTGTGCTTATGGTTGTCTCACTGAAAGACAATAATTTATCAACCATTACAAATGGGGGCCTTTGCGGAATGAGGGATTGAATATTCTCTATTTGGATCATCTCGTTTTTTGCCAGAAATTATAATAATTAAACCATTGTTCGGGATATTGTTTGAGTTTCTTTTCCATCTCTGCCGCATAATCATTCAACATTTCCTGCATCACAGCACCCTTATCCGGGTTTGTGTATTCTTTTATTTCACTTGCAAAAAAATGGTAGTGCAGCTTGCTTTCTTTAACTGCAAAAACAAAAGAAACCGGTACTTTAAATTTAGATGCCAGTAAAAAGGGGCCCATTGGAAACCTGGCGGTTTCGTCTAAAAAACCTGTGGACAAGGTCTTATTACCTTCTATAAACCGATCGGCATGCATACAAACCAATTCATTATTGGTAAAGGCATCGCTTATTGCATAGATATGTGAAAGATCATTTTTAATGACGATGATATTTACATTTCTTTTTCCGGTCACGCTCTCAAGATATTCCTTTATTTGTTCATGCTCACCATCATAGAGTACAATATTGATACGGGTTTCCAGGCGTTTAAATAAATGGCCGGCAACATCCCAATTACCAATATGGGCGCTCAGCAGTATACCTCCTTTTTGTAAACCGGTTATTTTCCGCAGGTTTTCTTCTCCATCAAAATCAAAACTGAATTTATTTTTTATGCCCGACATTACTACTACTTTGTCAATAATACTTTGACCCAACAGGTAGTAGTTTTTATAAAGTTTGCCGATAGAATTTAATCTACTATAGCCCAGCCTGTGGCGGTATAAATTATAGATTTGGCGGGATGCCTTAAAAGAAAAAAAGAAATAATATAGAACAACAAACCGAAGCAGGAAGTAGGCCGGCAGGACACCAAAATTTTTTAATACCCATACAAATATACGATACCCCAGCGGGGTGCCTTTGGATTTACCTTGCCATAAAGACATTATGCCAGTTCTTTTGAATTTACCCGGGAGATCACGTAGTCACAAAAATCCTGGAAAGTAGCGATGTTGGTAAAATCTTCGGGTTTTACTTTAAAGGCAAACTTACTTTCAATGACCACTACCAGGTCTATATAATCCAGGCTGTCTAATCCAAGCGTTTCTTTCAAATTCGCTTCGGGGACTAATTTTGCTGCTTCCACTTCAAATTCGTCTGTCAGGAATTCGTGAATTTTCTCAATTATTTCATTATTCGTCATAAGCAGTTTTTATATCAGTTTTCGTACTATAAGGGATGAGTTGGTTCCGCCAAACCCAAACGAGTTGGACAAAAATACAACTATATCTTTTTCTATTGCACTTTTTGCAATATTCAATTTTGCAGAGTCTTCATCGGGATTTTCAAAATTTATATTGGGTGCCACAAAAGAATTTTGCATCATTAATACCGAATATATGATCTCGCTGGCTCCTGCCATCCAGCACTCATGGCCGGTCATAGATTTTGTTGAACTTACCAGTGGCCTTTGCTCACCAAAAACTTCATGAATAGCCCTGGCTTCACTGGCATCTCCTGCCGGTGTAGAAGTTGCATGTGCATTAATATAATCCACGTCATTTGCCTGTATGCCTGCGTCTTTCATGGCCATATGCAATGATCTTACCGGGCCATCAACCGTAGGGTTTGAAATGTGTGCGCCATTAGATGAGAATCCGTACCCGATCACTTCGCCTAAAATTTTAGCCCCTCTTTTTTGGGCCGATTCAAGGCTTTCTAAAATAACTGTGGCAGCGCCACCGCTTGGTATAAGCCCATCCCTGTCACGGTCAAAAGGCCGGGATGCTTTCTGTGGTGTTGATTCATGAACAGAAAAAGCAGATAGAGCATCAAAGGTTCCCATGGCTAAATGATTGATCTCCTGTGCTCCTCCGCATACAATACAATCCTGCAACCCTGTTTTTATAAAATGATAGCCAAGTCCTATTGAATGGGAACCACTTGCACAAGCCGCACTTATTGTAAAATTTACTCCCCTTAATTTAAAAATAGTAGCCAGGTTCATGGTTACGGTCGAGTTCATGGTTTGAAAAACGGCTCCCGACCCAACCAGGGTTGTGTCTTTTTTTTCCCTGATAATATCATTGGCCTCAATAACTGCCTTACCCGAACTATCATTACCATAAAGAATTCCTATTTCATGGGCTTGAATATAATCCGCATCAATACCTGCATTTTGTAATGCTTCTACTGTAGCCAAATAAGCATATTCGCCCTGCTCGGGCAACATGATACGGGCCCGTCTATCCAATACCCCTTTCAGGTCTGGTTTCTCTACAAACCCTGTTAAGCCTGAACGGTAACCATATTCTTTACGCAAAGGGTCGAGGATGATGCCGGACCTTCCTTTATACAAAGAATCCCTCACCTCATCCAGGTTTTTTCCTATGCAGGAATAAATGCCCATACCGGTTATAACAACTCTGTTCATATTAATAAGTCAAAAGTAAAAATTCAAAAATCAAAATCGCTACACGTCGGATTAGCTGTTCTTTCTTTTTACTTTTTACTTTTGATTTTTTACTTTTTTTACGAATACAATCCTCCATTTACAGAAATAACTTCTGCAGTAATATAGGCAGCTTCTGCAGATGCTAAAAAACCTACAGCATGTGCAACTTCTTCCGGTAAACCAAAACGCTTTAACGGAACCATTGCTTTTAATTCATTTTCATTTAACCCTTCTGTCATATCTGTTTTTATAAAGCCCGGGGCAACCGCATTAACTGTAATTCCTTTTCTTCCTATTTCCTGTGCCAGCGCTTTTGTTGCACCAATAACGCCTGCCTTTGCAGCCGAATAGTTAGTTTGACCGGGCATCCCTTTTAAGCCTGAAAGTGAAACAATGTTGATGATCCTTCCATATTTTTTCATCAGCATACTGTTAACCACCAGCCGGGTAACATAAAAAAATCCATCAAGGTTTGTCTTGATAACATTATCCCATTGTTCATCTTTCATCCACATCATCAATCCATCTTCTCTTATACCGGCATTGTTAACCAATACTTCAATAATTTTATCTTCATTGGCTTCCATCCAGCCGCCCAATTTTGTTTTTACCTGTTCTTTATCTGATACATCAAATTGAATGATCCCGCCATCTACCCCTTTTTCTTTAACTAAAGCAAGTGTATTATTAGCCTCTTCTTCATTCGATTTATAATTGATCAATACATTATATCCCATCTCAGCCATTTTAATACAAACAGCCCTTCCTATTCCTCTTGATCCGCCTGTAACTAATGCATATTTCATGTACTATTTAATATTTTTCCGGTGGCTTATTAATTGTTGATGTTTTTTTCTGTTGAATCAGGAATTAACCTGTTCCGGAATTTTACCCAGCTTGAAAGAAATAACAGGGTCTGATTTTTCAAAATATTTCCTGATCCTTTCGAGGTCTTTATATTTTGGTTTATCCTCAATAAATTTTGGAAATATTTTCCTAACCTCGGTATAAATATGATGTGTTTCGGAAGATAATCTGTCGGTGCATTTCAAATAATCTATGGCCTGTAAAACTGTCATCATCTGTATAGCCAGTACCTCAAACGAATTATCAATTACACGTTTTGTCATTAATGCAGCGTTACAACCCATGCTTACTATATCCTGGTTATCGTTGTTGTTGGGTATGCTGTGCACATACATGGGGAAAGACATCGTTTGATTTTCGGCTACGGTTGATGTTGCTGTAAACTGCATGCCCTGCATACCAAAATTAAATCCCAATACGCCCAGGTTTACAAAGGGTGGGAATTTTTGATTCAGTTTTTCATTCAGCAAATAATTCAATTGCCTTTCCGAAAGCATGGATAATTTGGTGATGGCAATTTTTAATTTATCCATTTCCAGCGAAACATAATCGCCATGAAAATTTCCACCATGAAAAATATTCTGATTCTCATGATCTATCACCGGGTTATCGTTTACAGAATTCAATTCATCTACCACCACTTTTTCTGCCTGGCAAATGGTATCATAAATAGGGCCCAATACCTGGGTCACACATCTTAATGAATAATACTCCTGTACCTTATCCTGGAAAACTTCCTGGTCCAGTTTCTCCGGGTTGTATAAATGCTCCGAACGGTTGCGGATCATTTTACTGTCCTTCAGGATATCACGTAACTGTGCAGCAATTTTATTTTGCCCCTTATGATGTTTTACCACATTCAGTTCATAAGAATAATGGTCATCAAAAGCTTCCACCACTTCGTTGATCATGGCTGATAACATTACCGACCATTCTAATAATTTTTGAGCCTGGATTATATTAACCATTCCAATACCCGTCATGGCAGAAGTGCCATTTAGTATGGCCAGGCCTTCACGTATATGAATATTAAGCGGCTTTATTTTTAATTTAGAAAATATCTTTTCGGTTGGATGTAACTCACCCTCATAAATAACTTCTCCCTCTCCAATTAATACCAGGCCCAGGTGTGCCAGTTGAACCAGGTCGCCACTGGCGCCAACGCCTCCGTGCTCGTAGATGGATGGAGTAACATTTTTATTGATGAGTTCTTTGAGTAATTCTACCACTTCGGGATGAACCCCCGAATATCCCTGCATTAAACTGTTTAACCGGGCAACCATTACTGCCTTAACCAGGATGGGATTCATTAAGTTACCACCACCGGAACTATGGCTCCTGATCAGGTTATACTGAAGCTGTAGCATATTCTCTTCGCTAACCTTATATTGGGCCATCGGGCCAAAGCCGGTATTAATGCCGTATATCAGCTTATTTGAAGAGAATTTCTTTAGAAAATTGAAATTTACATCCACCTTTTCAACAGTTAGTCTATCCAAGGAAATTTTCTTGTCCTTATATAGAATATCTGAAACATTATCTAAGGAAAGCGCCCTATCTCCTACATGTACCATGGTCCGAATTTTTACTACAATAATATTTTGGGTGACAAATCAGGTAAAAATAGAATAAAGATTTCAAATTTTAATTTTTTGCCTGTCCGGGAATGAAGTTATAAAAAGCATAGTACAGTAAATTTGTGGGCATTGGGTATTTTTATTGACGGATTTTTTTTATACTTTTATTCAATAATCACTTAAAACAGACTTAAATATGAAAATTTTAACCGGGTCTTTTGTCATCCTGGCTCTAGCCTTTGCCTCCTTTACAGCTAATGCTCAAAAAATAAAAACGAAAAGCGGTGATGACGGTATTTTAAAAAATGAAACAACTGTTAACATTGAATTTGTTTACGGTCCTTTGAGTGTGGGCAAGTATGATAAAGAAGCCGACTATATAAAAGCCAAGACAGAAGAGTATAATAAAAAAGAACCGGGCAGGGGCGACTCATGGGCCGCCAGCTGGGTTAATGACCGGGATGCAAGATTTGAACCCAGGTTCATCAATGAATTCCAGGATGCCACGGGCATGACTGTAAAAAAAGATGCCAAATACACCATCGTCTTCAAAACAACAAGTATTGAACCGGGATATAATATTGTTATCAGCAGGAAAAATGCTGAAATTGATGCAGAAGCATGGATTGTTGAAACAGCCGACAAAACAAAGAAATTGGTTGAAATGACAATATCTAATGCGCCGGGCAGAATATATGGAGGTTATGATTATGATACCGGTACCCGGATACAGGAATGTTATGCAGTAGCTGGTAAAAGACTGGGTAAGTACCTGAAATAAAAAAAATAACAATATTGATAAGGCTTCCTCTGCAGGAAGCCTTTATTTTTGTCAAAAATTAAAAAATTAACTCTTACCAAATGAAAATTATTAAAGTATACCTGGCTATGGCAGCCCTGTTATTTACCAGTCTTACTGTTTCTGCACAGCAAGTTGATCTATCCAAAGGCGATCTCTCCATTTTAAAAGGTGAAAAAACCATCAATATAGAAGTTACTTATGAAAAGATGTCGGTTGGTGATTTTAGCAAAGAGGCAGATTATGTAAAAAAGAAAACAGAAGAGTACAATGAAAAGGAAAAGGGCAGTGGATACATTTGGGCGACTAAATGGGAAGAAGACAAAAAACAAAAGTTTGAACCTAAGTTTATTCTTGGTTTTACAAACCTGAGTAAAATGACAGTAAGCAAAGATGCCAAATACACCCTCATCTTTAATACCAAGGCTTTGGAACCCGGTTACAGTGTGGGGGTTTCTAAAAGAAATGCAGGCATTGATGGAACGGTAACCATTGTAGAAACAGCAAACCCGGCTAAAAAATTAATTGTACTTTCTGTAGAAAGGCCCGGAGAAAATATGTTCAGGGGCGCCGCTTTTGATGCAGGTTCAAGAATTGCCGATGCCTATTATTTATCCGGCCAGAAGGTTGGCAAATTCATTGTAAAAAATTCCGATTAACAGGTATTCAATTATAACTCCGATAAATCTTTTATTCATTAAACCAGTTGCCAGCGCAACTTCAATATCTACTATTATGAAGTATTCACTAATACCTGCTCTTTTAATTTTAACTGCCTTTTCTTACGGACAAAGCAAAAAATTTACTTTTAAACTGGGTTCCGAATATGAATTACCCAGGAAATCTGATGATCTTTCATTTTTTGGTAATGATAAGGACGGCATCGTAAACCTTACCTTAAAAAAAGACCAGCTCACTATTTTACGGTTTGACCCCAAAACTTTAAATCAAACCAGTGATAAAATAATTGAACTGCCCGAGCTTACAAAAAATTTCAACAGCGAAACCGTGGTTGACTTTGGTACAAATTATTACTGGCTTCACAGCGATTGGGATAAATCGGCTGAAACAGAAATGCTGTACTATGATAAAATAGATGTGGTTACGGGTAAGATCATCACCTCAAATAAAAAACTGATTGAGACAACTAAAATGGCGGGCAGCCTTGTTGCTACAGGTTTTTACCGTTACAAGCTTGATAACAAATACCAATTCAACTATGATGCCGGGAATACCAAACTACTGGTTAGTTACAGGCTAGCTCCTGAAGAAAAAAATGATAAAAAGAATTATGACAAGATAGGTATTTATGTTTTTGATGAAACCATGAATAAACTTTGGGGCAACGAATTTACCATGCCTTATACAGAACAGATCATGGATAATATTGATTTCTCAGTTGATTCAAAGGGTAATGCCTATATGCTTGCCAAAGTATATGATTCTGAAAAAAGAAAAGAAGTGGATAAAGAAACAGGTAAAGCAGGTTATCATTACGAGGTGTTGAAATTTACAAATGAGAGTAAAAAAATAATTAACACCACCATATCTATTGATGATAATTTCATCAAAGAAGCTTCGCTGGTAGAAAACTCTTTACATGAAATGGTAATTGCCTGCACCTACAGCAAAAAATCAAAAGGTGGTGGTACAGATGGTATTTTCCTGGCCATGATGGACCAGAACGGAAAAATAAATAAATATAAGAATGGTTATTATGAATTTCCATTGGCTGAGCTTGAAAAATTTGAATCGGCAAGAAGCAAAAGAAAAATGGAAAGGAAGAATGATTATGAAGCTCCTAATTTAAAAGTAAGGAATATTGTTGTTGAAAGTGATGGTAGTGTATTTATTGCCTGCGAAGAATATTATGTAGTAACAACTACTTACACAGATTCCAGGGGAAACACAACAACAACTTATACCTATTATTATGAGGATATACTGGGTGCAAAAATAAGTGCTGCCGGAAATTTTGAATGGCTTAGAAAAATTCCCAAAAAACAAAGAGGCAGTCGTGGAAGAGGCACAATGAGTTTTAAACTCATCAGCGATGCCAGTGGCTACTACTTCCTCTTTCTTGACAATAAAAAAAATATGGAGCTTGAAGAAGATGAAGTTCCTAAATACCATGTTGATGGTTTTGGCGGACAGGTTGTGGTAAATAAAATCGATAATAAGGGTGTTGTAACCAAGGAACTTGTTTTTGATACAAGAGAAGAAGACGTAATGTTCTTTCCTTCTCAATTCAGCAGGATAAACGGCAACCAGTTTATTGGAAGGGCAAACATGAAGAGAGGAGGATATAAAGCTTTGCTGATAACTGTAAACTAGATTTATTAAACTTGATGTAGATCAGAAAACCGAAGTTTTAAAAACTTCGGTTTTCTTTTTTAATTTCTTCTGTCTATAAATTTTACTGCCTTCCTTCCGGTCTCCGGAAATTGAATTTTCTGTATCTCTTCTTTAGAAACATATTGAATATGTGGACTTACCCTTAACCGGGCCTGTAAATAAGATCTGATTTTTCGATCAGATTCTTCATTATGATTAACGGGTAACAAATGCAAAAGCACTTCATCCATCCCAACTTCATTAGAATATACTTCAGCAACAAAGTCACGAACCTCTTCCATATCGTTCAACAGATCAAAAAGGGAGGGCGGGTAAAGCGTAGTTCCTTTGAATTTTATCATTTGCTTTTTGCGGCCAACTATCGGCGATAGCCTTAATGTATTGCGGCCACAGGCACAGGGCGTATCATCATATACACATATATCGCCTGTCTTGTATCGCAACAGGGGCATACCTTCTACACCTAAAGTAGTAATGGTTACTTCGCCCGGCTGACCTGCTGCTACGGGCCTGTTGGTTTCATCTAACAATTCTACTATCAGTAATTCCGGTTGAAGATGGCCTCCCTTACATTCGCTGCATTCTGTAAATGCAGTTTGCATTTCTGTAGAGGCGTATGTTGAAAATAATTTGATATTCCAGCCTTCGGTAATTCTCTTGCCTAATGTGTTCAGTGAAAAATCAGTGTTGCGGATATTTTCTCCAATGCAAATTGCTTTTTTTACAGAGGTTGCATTGATATCAATTTTATGCTCATTAGCAAACTGAATAAGTTTTAAAATAAAAGATGGTACGGCTACAATGGCTGTTGGTTTAAGACGTAAAATGGTTTCCCATTGCAGGGAAGGCACACCCGGCCCAAGTCTTATAATACCTGCTCCTAATTTACGAATGCCGGCATAGTAGGCCATGCCTGCCATAAATTGCCGGTCGAGTGTAAGCATCAGTTGATAAATATCTTTTGAAGTTCCTTCGGTGCTTACAAAAGATGAATATTCATTGTAGGTGAGCCGGTTCAGATCATTTTCGGTAAGTGCAATGGTAACCGGGCTGCCTAATGTTCCGGATGTGGAACTGTATTCAATGATCTTATTGCGTGGCACACATAAAAAATCGTCATTACGTTGTTGCAGGTCTTCTTTAATAGTGATGGGAAGTACAGAAAGATCTTCAATGGTCCTGATGCCCTTTGTATTAAAGCCGGCATTTGTAAATAGTTCTTTATAAAAAGGAGAATGTTGATTAAGATAAGCTACAGCTTCCTGCAGTTTTTTTTCCTGCATGGTTTTTATCATTGCTGCGCTTTCAAAAGATGTTTCTGTTGAATAGTTCATAAGCTTTCAATTATTACTATAGCCGAAGCTATTGATTTAAGATGTGAAAGTGAAACAGAAATTTTTCCAAACCCCATTCCGGAAATGGTATTTGCCGTATTCCCTAAAAACCTGAGCTCCGGTTTTCCTTGCCTGTCATTATAAATTTCAATTTCGTTAAATGCTGTTCCGTTACGCCAGCCTGTACCCATTGCTTTTAAAAATGCTTCCTTGGCTGCAAACCGGGCGGCATAGTGTTCATATTTATGGCTCATGGTTTCGCAATGCTCTATTTCATGGGTTGAAAAAACCAGTTCTTTAAACCCTGCTTTCTTTTCCATTTTTTCTGCAACCCGTTCAACTTCTATTAAGTCTGTACCAATACCAAATATCATGGCAATCCTTTTTTGTTTATTTTTTGGATTTGATCTTTTATATGATCTTCTTCTTTTTTTGTAGCGATGACCTTGGTCAACGCAAGCTGGTAATTTTTTAATGCAATTGCATATTGCTTCTTTTTATATAAGTAATCTCCTGCAAGCACATAAGCATTATAAAATTCAGGGTTGCTGGCTACCAAACTGTCCGGGTTAATTTCCCCGCCATCCATTATGTGTTGTTTCAAAGCCCTAAACACCTGAAAATTTTTATACGCCGTTGTTAATAAGAATGAATCGGCAGCAATGGTAAGATCACTGTCTGCAATTTCCCTGTTTTCTTTCATTCCATTCAATGCAAATATTTTATTCAGGTCATAAGCCACATATTCTCCCAATTGCCATGGAGAAGTAGAAACCCAAACTAATAATTTTTTCGGTTCAAACACAATGGAATGATGTGCAATTAACTGATTTATGGCTTTTTCATTTCCCATACCAATATTAGTATTGTTCAATCCTTTCTGGTCTCGTAAAATATTAATTGTTTTTTGAACTGTATTTTTTCCGTTCGCATCCAGTAATTCCATCATTCTTTTATACCGGTATGATGATGCACTTTCATTTTCCTGTTCAATATTCATTTTTGTTTTTCCCAAACCATTACTTTGAAAATGATTGGTGCAAACAATAAAATCTTTTTGCGGATCATACACATCCAGGCTATCAGGTGTTTTTTCAATGATCACCGCTTTACCATCTTCGGCAGATGCCACCAAAAAAGATTCCGATACAAACATCTTTCGTGACCTGGCAATGGCAATGGCTTCCTTTATGTTTTTTGCGTACTGTAATATTTCTCTTGTTACCAGTGAAACCGGCGTGGCGGAGCCTGTAGGCAGACTCGTTTTAGCAGCGTTGATAGTTACAGATACCCCTTGATCATTCATGCCCGAAACAGCGCCAACAAAGCCTCCCCAGGTAACTGTCATAAATTTATGGCCCTGCTTCGGATTAAAAAATGCAACGATCTTATCTTCTGCAAATTTATCGCCTACATAAAAATCAAAATTGCGGCCAATGATCATTGTGCTGTCCATTGACATAGCACCCCATGTACCAAAAGAAGTGCAACCCACTAAGGCAAGGTTTTGCACCGCATGGCCAATATCATGTGCTGCATGATAATTTAAAATGCGTTGGTAATTGGTGCCGAGGTATTGATAGGTTGACGACGCAGATTCTGATACGCCATAAATTTCTTCTTTATATTCTTCAGTAACATTTTTATCAAGGTTGCGGTTAAACCATCCAATAAGATATTTCAAGAAACCCCGTTTGAATTTAGATGGAACCATTTTATTGATCTGCTCTGCAAAATGATCTTCCTGCCTCACCACTAATTCTTGTGTAAGTTTTCCATTAATAACTCCACGTTCAAAAGCATCACCTTCTACATATAATTCATACAAACCACTTTTGCTATGCCGGAACCAGTTATTTTTAAGTGTATAGAACCCATCTCCATGATCGGTACGCTGCAGTTGTAAGCTGCTCATATCTGCTGGCTTCGGCGGATCTACTTTTGAAACCTGCACTAAATAAATAGCACCAATTAAAAGCAAAAGCAAAAATCCTCCAAGTACATAGAGAACCCTTCTCCAGAATTTTTTTCTTTTAAGCATTTCTGATTTTTTCAATTACACTTTCATTCCCCATAAATGCAACACAGGTTACAAGGCCGCTCATGGTAGCACCAAGTATACCATGTAAATTAAGATTTTGCCCCGTTAAATAAAGGTTAGGTATTTTGGTACGGGGAGAAATGAAAGTTTTTAAAGGGTTCTGATAATCTTTTACAATACCATACATTGAGCCATCATCATTCCCCACATAATCCCGGTAAGAGAGGGGCGTAGCTGTATAATAAGTTTTAATGCAATCCCGTAAGCCCGGAAATTTCTCTTCTACACAATCCAGAAAAATTTCGGCCTTTTGTTTTTTAAATGCTTCGTAATCTGCTCCTCTGTCCTCTATTGTTGAAACTGTATTAAAAGTTTTTTCCCACTGCTTCACTTCATCATAACGCATATAAGTCAATAAGGTCATAGACTCTGCATATTCTTCTGACCTTGACGAGGCTGAAAAAAATACTGAATAACCTAATGGCCAGTTTTCCTCAGTGTGATCAGTCATATTCCAGGCACAACCCTCTTTATGATAATAAAAGTTATTTTTTATGTAGGGGAAGGTATTTTTTTTGAACACAATATTTATAATAAACCCCCCAATTGTATTCTCCAGGTTTTTGATCCGGCTCTTATAAGCGTTTTTAATAAGGTTACTATCTGTCATTTCCAGTGTTCGCACAGGGTGCATATTGGAGATGAAATGTTTTCCGTACACAGGCGATCCATCTGCCAATTCAACAGAACTTACCTTACCATCTTCTACTACAATTTTTTTTACTTCAGTATTGCGGTGAATAACACCTCCATGCTCCCGTATATTTTTTACCATGATCTTTCCAATATCAGATCCTCCGTCAATACATTTCCAGGAGCTTTCAATATAACTGTTCAATATCATGGCATGAACATAAAAAGGTGTTTTCCCTGATTGTAAAACATACAACATACTATTGCCTACCAATACAGCCTGGAGTTTTTTATCTGATGTAATGGATTCAATAAACGTCCTGGTGTCAATACCCAGCACAGCCGTCTTTTCATTTACATCGCCCCCGGTTCGTAAATTATATAAAGGAAACTTGCTACACACTTCTTTTATCTTATTGCAATACAACCGCAAGGCCTCTTCTTCATTCGGAAAATCTTTCAGCAGGTGCTGAATAAAATTTTCGTACCCCTGTGCAAATACATATTCCTTATCATCGTTTTCAATAATAATTTTATCGAAAACATCTTCATCCATCTTTTGCAGTTTCAGCTTATCAATCATACCCAGGTATTTAAACACCTGGTAAAGGTTTTGCCCTTTGCCCAGTCCGCCTAAATAATGTACGCCTGAATCAAAGATGACTTTATCCCTTACATAGGTTTGAAGGCATCCGCCTACCTGTTTATTTTTTTCCAGCACACAAACTTTATATCCCTCCCTGCCAAGTATGTCTGCACATATCAGTCCGCCCATGCCGCTTCCAATGATCACTATATCAAATTCGTTCTTCATTAATTTTTTGCCGTTAAAATAAACAGGGTGTTTGACGTAATTTTTGAATCAGGTATTTCCCTGCAGGCCAATCCTTTTTCTTCAGCTATTGCCCTTATCATTTTACCCGATAAAAAACTTAGGCCTGTTTCTTTTGTTTTATTAAAATTTAAAACCCGGGTAGAAAAAAACTCTGTAAGCTTTGTACGCTTATGTTGTTCTTCCTTATCCTTATCGCCATCCCTGATAATTATCATTCCTCCTGAGTTCAGGTTATTGATACATTTTTCAATAACCCTTTTTTGTTCTTCATGCGGCAGGTAATGTAACATATCTGCAAGGATTATGGAATCATATTTTTCAAACCCAAAGCCCATTACATCGCTATGTACAAAATTAATCTTATCTGTCTTGCTGAAACAATGATTTGCTATACTTATCTTCTCTTCATCATAATCAATTCCGGTGATTTCCCTTTGTGAAGATGTAAATGATAACATATAACTCATAAACCCATAACCACAGCCAATATCAAGTATCTTACCCTGCTGCGGAACTAATTCATGAAAGGGCTGGTAGTTTTTTTCAAGCCTTGTTTTAATACGCATGTACCATTCCAGTACCGGGCCCTTGTACAAATAATTATAGATTAGTTTCTCCCGGAAATATGTAGGTTGTTCAATTTCTTTTTTTAACAGATCAAACTCTTCCCTGAAATGGCGGCCAACCAGCTTGGCTCTTTCCGAATAACTATTTCCAAACTGTTTATCGTCAGGTTTTATCCTCGGTAAGAACTTTACTGTAAGTTGTCCGTCCTTTAAAAGTTCATCCTGTTTGGTCAATGTATAATCCGTTCCATGGATCATGATCGGTAAAATATCTACATTCAGTTTTTCGGCAAGATAAAATGCACCCTTATGAAATCTTTTGATCACACCATCTTCTGCCCTCGTTCCTTCCGGAAAAATAATTATGGAATAGCCATTCTTAATTCTTTCTTCCACCTGGCTGATATCCGTCTCAATTTGTTCTGCCGGAAAATAATCAGCCATCCGGATCACTTTACCAAATAATGGTGAATTCCATATCCGGTTATTGGTGAACATGATAAGTTTTGGATGCAGCATGATCAACGGCAGAATATCAAGTGATGACTGGTGATTGGCAATGATAATTGCCGGAGTTTTAAATTTTTCCTGTTGTGGATTAATGATCTTCTTTTTTACATTGATCATTATATATACCAGCCGCCTGCAAACCCTTGCAATAATGGTATGGTAAACAAGTTTGCCTTTTTCTTTTATGTTGAACAAAGAAAATATCCAGGCAATAATGGTAAAGGTCACACTCCATCCAATAAAATAAGAAAAGGCAAAGGAAGATTTAATAAAGCCCCAAAGTGTCCATGGAAAACGATTTTTACTTACCCGGTTCTTTACCAGAACAGAAAATAAAAATGGAATCAGTATTTGCGCCATTACTACCACACAAACAATTCCAATAATAGAAATTAATGCGATAGACTTTAATGCCGGATGTTTTGCAAATATTAAAACGCCAAGTCCGGCAATGGTGGTAACAGCAGATAAGATTATTGAAGATTTAAAGGAGGATAAATTCTTCTTACCGGTTTTATATTCCTGCAGCAGCCCATCCATGATGAAAAGGCTGTAATCATCTCCCAGGCCAAATATCAGGGCCGATACAATAATATTAATGATATTGAATTGAATGCCTGCCATGCCCATAATACCTAATATCCAAACCCAACTGATGAACATAGGAATAAAAGAAACCAGTGTCAGCTCTATTCTTCCATACATAAGCAACAGCACAAAAAATACAAGCAGTGAGGTCATTAACGCAATACTGGTAAAATCAGAATTAATGATCTCTACAAAACGACTGGTAAGATATTGCTTGTCCAGAACGGTAACATGTTCTTCCTTTTCAAAAGCCTTATAAACGGCCTGTCTTTTTTCAGGAACAGCTTTTACTAAGGTTACCACGGTTGCTTTGCCCGGCTTTTCAGTTATATAATCATCCAGGAAATTTTTACGTACAGCTGCCAGTTCATCTTCATTTACCGGCTCATAATTTTTATTGAGCAATAGTTTAAAATTGTCAAATGCCGATGCATTAAATTTTAAAGCAGCGCCTTCTGTATATAGAGTTGTTAATACTGATTGTTTTTTTTCTTCTGTCCAATATTGCTTCCATTTTGCTATTCTGATTTTTTGCAAAGAGTCTGATATGATAAGAGAAGACACGCCGGAGTATTTTTTAATAATATCCTGTTGTTGTAATTTTTCAATTTCTGAAACCAGTTTTTCATTGTTAACCAGGGCGTCGTTTAACGTTTTTCCTTCAGTAACTAAGTAAACAGACTGTAAAGCATACTGATTTATTTTATTCAGTTCTTTTTCAGATGCTTTAAGTTTACTGCTCATGAAATTCATGTTTTGCAGGTCAGATTCAAAACTTACATTCTTTGCCCAGTATGCAAATACAATAGTTAGTACAAGAATAATAAGCACCAGGTATTTATTATACTCCGGCCGGTACGATGCTATTTTGTCTATCCAGGAGAATTCATTGGCCCTATGTGCTGCCTGTTCTTTTTTAGATGCAATAAAATGAGGGAGAAAAATGAGAGAGCAAAGTGACGCCCCTATCAAACTGAAGGCTGCAAACAAGCCCAGGTCTTTCAGCATTTCCGACTCTACAAACTCTAAACATAAAAATCCACCGATGGTGGTAAAACTTCCCACGGTCATTGGCATTGCCAGGTCACGGATCAGCTCTTCTATATTTCTTGTATGGCGGTAGTGATTAAAAACGTGCAGTGAATAACTAACTGCTATTCCTAAAACCACCGAACCGGTTCCCAAAGCAATAACTGATATCTTTCCTTTAATAAAATATATGGCGGCCAGGGAAAACAAAGCGCCAAACAAAACGGGGATAAGAATAATAAAAGGAGCTCTTTTTTTCTTAAAATAAAATCCTAAAAAAATAATGATGAAAAGAACAGTAATACCCTGTGTCAATAATGAATCCTGGCGAAGTTGTAATGCATTTCCTACCGAAACTGCTGTGGCACCAAAATAAGATGCGGTTACATTAGTTACGTTGTTATTATTAATAATGCTATCGAGACCTTTTAACAGCAATACATTTTTACCTGTATTGTTCGGCGGATATGCCGGTGTGATAAAAAGCATCAGGTGTTTCCTGTCTTTCGTGACTATATAATTATCATACAGCTCAAAATTTTCATCGTATTGCAGTTGCTGTACTTTTTTTAACCCCAAAAAGCTGATCCCTACCGGGTCTTTACTGATCATACTCTTTAATGCAATACCGGCAGGAGAAGTAAGTGTCCGAAAATTTTGTTCCAGCGTTTCTTTAATTTTTGCAGGAGTGATCAGAGAGTCTATTGCTGTATAATCCTTATCATTTAAATAAACGGGCAAATGATCGCTGACCGTACCAAATAATTCCAGTGCCACTTCATCGTCAACTTTGTAATTTATTTTGCTGATAAAGGGAGATAATTTTGCCTGGATTGTTTCAACAAGTTCATCGGCATAAGCAACAAGGCTGTCGGGTTGTGCAGGAACAGCTGTATCTTTTAGTGATACAGTAATGGCCAGCTTATCCATGAATTTTGAATTTTGAAAAACTTCGTTCAGTTTTTCAATCTTCTTATCGTTTGGTAAAATCTTAGAAATGTCTTCTTCAAATTTTACCTGCGTGGCAAACCAGCCGGCCAGCAAAAAAATAATAGCAAACGTAATGTAGAAAGCAGGTCGGCGCTCCTTATAAAAATGATAGATATTAAGTAGTATTTTTACCATGCCTTATTCACCCTTTGTAACAGCAGTTACTTTTTTACTAGTCAGTTTTAAAAAAATAAATGTAAGCAGTCCGAATGCAACACCGGAAACAATAGCCAGTGTAATGCTTCCATAAATATATTGTACCAGGTTATTCTTAATAGATTTTAAAGTGATCGATTTACTAAAATCTATCTGCATGGCATTTACGCCCATCCAGAAAGTACCCATTTTATAACTGCCGTAAATAATAACCGGTATCATTGGTGGTATACTTATGTTTGCTGCAACGATAACCAACGGTTTGTTCAGCTTTAATAAAATAGCCAGGAAGATTGCAGCTACGAGTTGAAAACCCCAGATAGGGATGATGCCCATGAAAATTCCAAAAGCAACAGAGACAGATTTCAATTCAGCAGAGTGATGAGGGTTAAACAAATGATCATCCAGTAGTTTGCTTAATTTTTTTCTGTTAAACAATGTTCTTATAAAGTCTCTTGGTTTTATATAAAGAAAACTGATGAGTACTAAAATGGTATTTAAAATGCTGATGCGGAAAAAATCTTTATAGGGCCTGAAATGAGAAACTCTTTCTTCTTTGGGTGCATAATAAACAGTAACTGGTACCGACCCTACTCTTACCCCTTTCCACGCTGCCCGAACCAACACTTCAATTTCAAATTCATATTTACGGGAGATGAAACGCATATTTTTCAATGACTCCAAAGGATAAAGCCGATAGCCTGATTGTGTGTCCGGGCAACTAATACCCGTTTCAACCTTAAACCAAAAATTAGAAAACTTATTGCCGAAGCTGCTCCCTCCAGGAACAGAAGCCTGTCCCATGTTTCTTGCACCTATAATTATGCTGTCGGGGGCCTCTTCTATTTTATCTAAAAAAGCCGACAGGTCTTTTGCAAAATGTTGTCCGTCAGAATCAATGGTAATGGCATATTTGTAACCTTTTTCTGCAGCATATTTAAATGCCTTGCGAAGCGCCCAACCCTTGCCTACATTTTTTGAATAGCTGATGAATTGAACAGAAGGAAATGACTGTACAACATCAACTGTGTTATCGGTAGAGCCGTCATTAACTACTATGACCTGGTTGCAATACCGGTTTACATCTTCAATTACCCCTGCAAGTGTAGCTGCGTTGTTATATGTTGGAATAATAACACAGGCCTGAACAAGATCAACTTTCTCCATTAAGGAAACAGAACCGGTCATTATTATCGTTGTTTGTCATTTAATGAAAAAATGTACGAATTTGAATAAAAATGTAAAATTAAGGAGAATAACAACAGGGCTGCTTAAATAGCATTGGCCAGTTTATGTTCGGACCGCCTTTTTTTATCTGCCAATCTTTGGTGTATCCATTCCGGCCATTGAGAACTGTCTTCTGCATCATAAATACGCAACTGCTGCGATTCATCTTTTTGCAGCAGGTCATCTTCGGTACAGCCCAGTATTGCAGCTGCTGTTTTTACACCTGAATAACTTGCCCCGGCAACCCCATGCGACATAATGCTTGAACCGCACATGTATAAATTTTCAATTTCGCTTTTGCTGGCGAAAGAAAACGGCCCGGTTTGCCAAAACCCTTTTTCGGTGCCGTAAACATTACCCCGGGTGGAATTAATATAATGCTCGTTGGTTATTGGTGTACCCAGTTCCATTTGCACAATATTTTTATGCACTTCGGGTAATATCCTCTTGAAGGTATTTAATAACTTTTCACAAAGCCTGTCTTTGGTCTTCTGGTATTTTTCAGAGTGTTCATTTTTTTCTTCTTTGAATGATTTAAAAGAATCGTAATCAATAAAAGTAACCACTTCGATGGTGTGGTGTCTTCCATTAAAGCTTAACGGGTCTTTTAAAGATGAGCAGCTGATAAAGAGAGAAGCAAATTCATCCGTTTCTAAAATGTCTACTTTGGTCAGGTCATCATATATTTCATCCATATCCTGATTAGGCATGAACCAAATGTTTCCTGAATCTAATCCTGCCGTACGAATGTCCATATCCACCGTCAAAAAAAACATCAGCGAAGTAACAGAATAGCGGGTACCGGCCAGTTTTTTAATCAGTTTCGCATTCAGATTTTCATGTCCAACTAATTTATATGTAGTTTCCGGGTCTGCATTTGAAATAATTCTCTTAGCCCTTATTTGTTCGCCGTTTTGCAATTCAACCCCTACAGCTTTCGGTTTTTTATCTCCTTCCAGTAAAATTTTTTTAACTGCCAGGCCGGTATGTATTTCTCCACCATGTTTTTTTATTGTTGTAGTCATGGCTTTTACAATGGCAGCACCCCCGCCCATTGGATAAAATCCACCATTAAAATAATGATCCATAAGTGCACAGTGTAAAGGGAAGCTGGCTTTAGAAGGAGGTAAGCCATGATCGCCGCATTGTATATTAAGTATTTTTTTGAGCAGTGGGTCTTTTATATGCCAGCCTATTACCCGTTTTAAACTGAATAATCCATATTTACCCAGATGACGGGTACGGTATGGTATGGTGATATTATCCCAAAAGCCATTCATCTTTGGAATAAGAAATAATTCTTTACTTACTGTTTTAACTAAGTCTAAATATTTTTTTATTCCCTTTTTTTCGATGGGAAAACGTGAAGAAAGTGACTCACATAGCTGGTCAATCCCGGCAGGCATATCAATACGGTCATCACCAATCCAGCAATGTTCGTAGGCAGCAGGATTCATTCTAAAAAAAACAAGCTCGTTAGCAATGCCCAGCCCTTCATACAAGTTACAGGTTGATTCTCCCTTGTCCATTCCTCCTATGTAATGCACACCGGGGCTAAAGCGGTGCCCGTCAATGTAAAAACTATGGCACCAGCCACCTGGTACGTAATGTTGTTCAATAACGGCAACTTTTTGCCCTGCCCTTGCCAGGCAAAGCGCTGCAGCAAGCCCACCAGCACCTGATCCTATTATTATTGTATCAAAATCTTTCATCTTACTTGTTGTTGCCGAAGATACCTCTTTTAATAAAGCGAAACAGCCTCTGAAAAGATCAGCAAACCCTGGATCAACAACTATGTTTGGGTAATTAATGTATTTAACCTTTTCTTTTTATATTTCCCCCTTTGTGCAGAAACCAGTGCAGGCAAGGCTGGTTTTACAGTTAATGTGCTTTTAAAACCAGCAATAAAATAATTATGGCACGATTTTGGTTTTGTGGTTGAAGTGCCTCAAAAAGGTATCAATTGAACAAAATAATTTTCAACTTTTAAATCTCAATATTATGACTGAAACAAATTTTCCAACCCCAACAGCTCAGGCAGCACCTGCTAAAAATTACAAAAATGTTATTATTGGTGTTTTAGCCGCTGGCCTTATCGCTGTTTCAGGGTTTTTCGTTTATTCAAAAACGCAAAGCTCACAAACCATTCAGCAAAAGGAAACACAAATTGCTGAAGTAAGTGCCGAAAAAAGTACTGTACAAAACAGTTTTGATGCATCACTTTCACGTCTTGATTCTATGTCAACTGTTAACACCGGATTACAAAGCCAGTTAACAGAAAAAAACGATGAAATTGCCAAAGTTAAAACTGAGATCCGCAGCATTTTAAATAAGAAAAATGCTACTGCTTCTGAGTTAGGCAGAGCAAAGATGCTAATCGCATCATTGAATGAAAAGATATCTTCCATGGAGCAGGATGTGGCACGCCTGACACAGGAAAACCAGACTTTAACCAATGATAAAACAGTACTGACACAGGAAAAAGAAAAAGTAACCCAGGACCTGGCAGCCACTACAGTTGTTAAGCAGGAACTTGAAAAGAAAGTAGATGTAGCTTCTACCCTGAATGCTTCAAACATTGTGATCACGCCAATCAATGTAAAAAATAACGGAAAAGAAAAAGTTTCAACAACGGCAAAACGTGTAGACAAATTTGTGGTAAGTTTTGATGTTGCAAACCGCATTATCCAGACTGGTAAAACTGATGTGTATGTAGTAGTTATTGGCCCGGATGGAAAAGCGATCAACACCGGAACAGAAACCTTTACTACCCGTGAAGAAGGCGACAAAGCATTTACTGCTAAAGTACCTGTTGACCTGGAAACAGCAAAACAGAAGAATGTAGAATTTGCTTTTATACCGGGTACTGATTTTAAACAAGGAAGCTATACTGTTCAGATCTATCAAAATGGATTTTTGATAGGACAGGGAACACGTGAATTAAAGAAAGGTGGTCTATTCAGTTAATAAAAAAAGGCTACTGTAAATTTTATATAATTACAGTATCAATGCAAAACGAATAAAAGCTAATTGAATCTTAATAATTCAGTTAGCTTTTTTCTTTAATAAAAATGTTCATTTTGTGCCCGGCCTTCTGCCGGGCATTTTTTTGGAGTCGGATTTGGTTATCATCATAGCGATTTTTTAACGGATGGGTATGACCAGAACACGGGTACTTATGTTAACAGTTATTCTTCCAACTCTTATGGACCGGTAGCTAATGCAGGTATCCGTTTGGGCGTGGGAGACAACACAAGAATATTGAGGTTCGTTTTTCTTACATGAAAGGTATCAATGAAAACAGACCTAATATATTTGGTGTTGCCGGTGCTTTCAATTTTTAATATCTCTTCTTAAAAAATAGTATTTACAAAGAAGCCTTGAGAAATTTCTCAAGGCTTCTTTATTTTATTTATAGAAAAAATTTATTCAATAGTTATTTTCTTCAGGTAATACATATCCGGATCTATCTGCGGTAAAATATCACTCGTAATAGTAATCCCTTTTTTTGTTACTATCATTCTTTGAGAACCTTTTTCAGTAACAATATCTATTGGTAAAGGCATCTCCAGGTTGGTTAATTGTATTTTGTATTGGTTGCCTCTTAATGCAGTGACCTGTAGTTCTAATTTTTTTGTGGTTCTGAGAAAAAGATCGAACAAAGGTTTTAGATCAGTAACAGATGCCTTACTGAATAATTTTTCCACTTCATCTGTTGTTATTAAATTATCGTAGGTGTACAATTTATCTGTGGCCAGTTGCTTTAACGCCGGAAAAAAAATCTCATCGCCAATAACATAACGTACGGTATGCATAAAAAAAGCACCCTTACCATAAATATCTCCAATGTAGGCTGTTACTTCATCCAGGTCTTTGCCTTGTACAACAGGTTTTTGATTGGCAATACCAAATGAAGATTGTTTAAACCGTTTGATATAGGCCTGCTCTCCATCCATGTCTCTTGTATATAGCGCATCGCCATAACTGCAAATGCCTTCCTGTATCCAGTAATCGGCCCAGTCCCTTACCGTAACCTTATTACCAAACCACTCGTGGCCAAATTCATGATTCATCAGCCAGTCATTATCAACTCCGCCTGCCTTTTCGTATTTAAATTTGTTACCGTAAGCATTCATGGTCTGGTGTTCCATTCCCAAATGTGGCGTTTCTGCAATACCTATTTTTTCTTTGGCCCAGGGATATTCACCAAAATATTTTTCTCTCACTTTCGCCATTGTTTCAAGCAGTTCCAAATGATGAGCTGCTTTAGACTCATTATATTTTAGCACATAAAATTGCATGAGTACTTTATTGCCATTAACTGTAGTATAGGTTCTTTCTGCCACTGCATAATTACCTATATCAAAAACAAGGCTGTAATTATTAATGGTATAATTTGTTTTCCAGAAATAAGTATCGCCATTTTTAGTCTTGGTTACTTTCTGTAAAAGTCCGGGCCCTGCAACAACCAATCCCTTTGGAACAGTAATGATCATATCTGCCCCTTCATTAGGTTCGTCTGAAGGATGGTTCTTACAGGGAAAAAATATTTGACCTCCTGCAGCTTCAGCTGTTACTGCCACCCAGGGAGAACCCAGCGAATCCTTTGCCCAGGTAAAACCATCCTCCCACGGTGGCCTTGTGGCAATATGTGGTTTACCGGCGTACTTAACTTTTACAGATGCTTTGCCGGCATTTACAGGAGCCGGAGGGTTGATGGTGATAAGGCCATTCTCATGTTTGAATGGAGCAACCTGTCCGTTCACCCATATTTTTTCTACCTGCATATCATTCAGCAGGTCAAAAAGTAATACCGGTGCATTTTGCGATAAAATAAAATCTATAATGGTATAACCGCTGATACTTTTTTGTTCAATATCAACAGTAAGATTAATGGTATAGTGTCGCACATCCATAATGGCCTGCTCCGGTTTTAATACCCCACCAGATGTAAGTTTTTGTGAATAGCAAATACTGCTGAGTATTGTGAATGCCAGGATAAATATTAGTCTCATAAAAATTGTTTCTTAAATATACTTATTAATTTGTTGAGGTTATTGAAACCCTGTAAAACTGAATTAAAATTAATTTCATTAAACAAGCTCTGGTTAAAACTTTTATTTATTTAAATTTGCCCCGTTTATTTTATGAAGAAGAAAATCAGATCCATTGCAATCATTGGCGGCGGGCCCTCAGGGTGCTCCCTGGCCACATTATTAAAAAGAAAAGGTTTTAATGTTGCCGTGTTCTATTTAGAAAAACGCCCTGAGATCATCGTTGGCGAATCCCTGGTGCCTGCCATCATCCCGTTTCTTCGTGAGTTGGGTGTAGAAGATGAAGTGAAAACCTACAGTACTTATAAACCGGGCGCTTCGGTATGGGTAAATAAAGACGAAGAAGCAACATCTCCTTTTAGCTTTGGTGGTGGCGGACTACCGCCTTACGCTTATAATGTACCCCGTACAAAATTTGATAAAACAATTTTCGACCTTGCAGTACGTGAAGGTGTAACCTTCTTCAATCATATTGCTAAACTGGAACGGGTTGGTAATACTGATGAGATAAAACTAAGCGATGAAACCATTGCCACTATTAATGATTATTTTAGTGGTCAGCCCGATCTTATTGTAGATGCTACCGGGCGCTCCCGTACCGTTTCACGCATGCTGAATATATACACCAAAGAAGGATACCGGAAAGATATAGCGGTATTTGCCCACCTTAGCAATGCCGAAAAAATTGAGCCTTATAATATTCATTTGCACCGGCTGGAAAAAGGCTGGACCTGGAGAATTCCCCTGCCCGACAGAACATCAGTAGGCGTTGTAATAGATCCTGATCATTTAAAGAAATACGGAACAACCAAAGAGGAGCAGTACGATAATATCTTAAAAGCTGATGAAACCCTAAGAAAGTTCACCCAAAATGCAAAACGGGAGACAGGAGTAGCTCAATATAATAATTACCAACTCATCTCTCAACAGATGTATGGGAAGAACTGGCTGCTAACTGGCGATGCCGGCGGCTTCCTTGACCCCATCTTCTCATCAGGATTATTTCTTGCTATTAAAGGTTCTTTCGCCGCAGCTAAAGCGATTGAAGAAGGGACTGAAGCTGCATTTAAAAAATACCAGAAAGACCAGCTATATGAATTAAAGATATGGCAGAGGCTGGTAGATACCTGGTACAGTGGCCGTTTGTTTACCTTATTTAAAGTAGGTCAGGACCGCATGGATACTGCATTTGGAAGGTTCATTGGCCCTCACATGCAACGGCATTTAACCCGTATTTTTTCCGGTGAAGCTGTTTACAGAAGTTATAGCCGTGGCTTTTTAAACTTTGTTTTAGGTCCAATGATCAGGTGGATGAAGGTAGGCCGCCTGCATAATCGCAACATAAGCGACCTGGAGATAAAGTAGCATTTTCCTGCAAAAAATCATATTCAGGACTTACTGAGCGGCAAAAGGGACTAGAACCCTCGGCCCTTAGCTTGGAATCCCGCCATTGGTGGGACTACCAACTGAGCTACTGCCGCATGATTATCTTCACTAATTTACAGAGATTTACCCCTTATTCTATCAATTCGCAGTCGAAAGATTTAAGAGAAAGGAGCTTTTTCATCCTTATCTATTTCAGTCATCAAGCTATTTTGCCACTCATCAAAACGACTGTTTTTCTATTAAAATACCCATGTTTTTTAATAAGTCAATACCAGTAAGGATTTTATAGGATAAAGTGCTAATAATAATTGCCTATTACTAAAATATGCTAAGTACTTTGTA
>JBDTUK010000122.1:0-16542 GCA_040007795.1 Ferruginibacter sp. | reverse complement strand
TGAGCACTTACAAAATTCGTAAGCATAAAAAAAACGACTGTGATTAAAATGATCTTTTTCATTTTTGTTTGATTTAGGTTTGCCATTATCCTTGTAGGCAAGTTAGGGGTTAAAAAGCGTAGGACACATAGCTACTCTTCTATTCAGTATATACTCTGACTCAATTTTTTCAGAACATAAAACTAGCTAACCGCTGATATTATTGGAATAAATATACAAAAAATGCTTCTGAATTAATTTTGAAATGAAAATTACAAGAGGGGGTAAATTTTACTAACTAACAACTATTTCAAAAACCTATACGTCCATTTTACCAGAAATATATTGCGGGCATTGCCGCCGGAGAAAGCATTATTGAACATGCTTTTAAAAAGAGGAGTATCTAAGTCGTTATATGCATCGGGTGTATTTCCTTCCGACCATACCAGGTAAAATTCTGAACCGGGCCTGTATTCCCATCGTACAATTAAATTAGAACGGAATTGCACAAAGTTAAAATCGGGTTTGTCAAAACTATAATCGGTGATGCCATCCTTATTTTCATCAACCGCATAAGTACCATTGTTAAGGTTTATTTGATTTGATGCAAAAGGAGTAAAACGATCAGCGTAATTTTTTGCCAGTGCATTTGAAACCCAGCCAAAATTTTTATAGAGCGGCCTGGTTAGGTATGGTTGCCCGTAATATTGAATGGTGAGATCGGGGGTTATATTATAACTCAGCCTGCCGGTAAAACGTAATGTTTTTTGTTTTACCTGTGCAACAATGGTACGGGTGCCATTGTTGTAAGAAATATTACGTACAAACTGGTCCTGCCTGCGCCAGTAATCATCATAGTTTGCACTGATGGTTAAAGTAATTGCATTAATGGGAACTACATTAAACGTAAGCCCAACGCTCTTAACATCCATTGTATTATTGAATCCCCAGAACCTGAACAGATTCAACCCGGCATATATTTTTTTTCTGAAATCACTATTCACATAATAGCTCCAGCCAATTCCTGCAGGCCTGCGCATTGAGCCTGCCCCACGTAAGGCATTATTTGAAACATCATAAGGGTTCCAGGTTACGCCTGTACCATTCTGCCAGTTATTACGAAATACCGAATGTGTATTTACATTGAATTGTTTATACAACATCTGTCCACTATAATCCCACCTTAACCAGTGATTATAATTAATCCGTGTATTACGGAAAATAGAAAAAGGTTTTTGATATTGCAGGCCTACCCATGTCCAGTGGTTAATTTCATTTGAGGTAAGCATGAAACCAATATCATTCAATTCCAGTTCAGGTGAACGAAGGGTTACGCCGGTTTCAAACTTAAGCACACGTCCTAAGGCATTGGTTTTACCACCTGCCTTACCAAAACGAATGGTACCACCTGTACCGGTTAATGAAGTACGTGTTGGATCCACCGATGCTTCTTTGGCATCAGGGCGCTGAAAGAGGTGTTCAAAAGCTGTCTGCGTATTTAGTATGGCATCTTTAGTACCGTTCACAGTACTGTACACAAAATTACCACGGATATACCAGGTACGGTTTTTCCAGTAATGTAAAAAATCAACTCCACCGGTGTAAGCACTTCGGTGCAGCATATTATCAAGACCATGTTCACGGTTCACTGCAGTAAATATTCCTCCAATAATTGTATTACCACCATTGATATCTTTTTGCAGCCTGCCTACAAAATAATTGGTAAATGGCTCTACCATTTCTTTTCTTTCTTTACCATTATTTTCGATGGTAGCTTTTTCTCTTTCAGTAACTGCATCCAACACACCAATGCTCCATCCTTTTTTTGTTTTGCCACTGAATTTTGCAGCGCCGAGTATACTGGTGCTCTGCGGATATTTTACATATTCACCGCTTGCGGTATTTGGATAGCCATGTGGTGAACTTCCAATGCGCCGGGAATAAAAAAGAAGGTCAGCGTCATAATCACCACCAGCCTGAGAACCTGTAAGCTGGTACTCAAAAATATTCCTGCTTTCAATAAAGAAAGGCCTTTTCTCACTTAAAAAATTCTGAAAGCCATCAATACGAACCTGTGATGGATCGGCTTCTACCTGTCCAAAGTCCGGGTTGATCGTAAAATCGAGGATCAGGTCATTGGTCACTGCCAGTTTTCCATCTACTCCGCCGGTTAATTTTACATCAGCACCATCGGCATAAGGATTACCCGGTTGCTTTTTATATTTATCTACCTGTGCAGTCACATAAGGCGCTATTTCAACCTGCCTGTGCAGCGGTATATCATTTAATCCATGCAGTTCGCCAAAACTACTCACCCATACTCCCGAATTCTGCGGTATGAATTGCCAGGTAGAACGTTCTTCTTTGCGGAATAAACGTCTTGTAACCTGTATACCCCAAACTTTTTCCTTTTCGTTTCCATAACGCAACTGGCTCAGGGGTATCTTTGCTTCTCCTGTCCAGCCATTCTTATTCACATGGGTTTTGGCAAACCAAATAGGGTTCCAGCTTGCATCCCAATTATTGTTATTGGAAATAAATTCATCGCTGCGGACACCGGAAACTGAAAGTGTGAAAGAAAATCCTGTACGCAGATCATGGTAGCTGTCAATGTTTATCTCTACAAAGTCACCCGGAAATACGTCACGCCTGCCCATTCTTTTTGCGATAGAATCAGGAGCGCTATCAAGGCAATTGTACGCTACATAAAGAAACTTATCATCATAAAGTATTTTGAACTGGGTAGGTTGTGAGGGAGCCTTGCCTTCATTGGGTTGCCATTGTGTAAAATTGCCGCCCCATTCTACAGTATTCCATATGGCTTCAGATGGGATGCCATCAAGAATAACTGATCCTCCCGTTAACCGCTTTGTGTGATACTTTTTTCTTTCGATAGTTGTATCCGCCGGGTTGGCATTAACAGTTGTGAGAAATAAAATAAAAAAAGAGAAAAGTAGGCTATACTTTTTCATTGATCAATGATACGGAGATTTATCATCTCCCAATAGCAAAATACAACAGCGGTAATTTTTTAAGGTTATATGGTTTTGGTATTGCCTGAATAGTAAAAATATGCTGCTGCCAATGGCTGATTTATACTTTACATTACAATGCCCTGAAAAAATATTTATTGAAATAAACCCAGTTGCACCGGCTTTATAAAAGGAGTAAGAACATCCTTGCCTTTTGAATTGCTGATGGTATAAATATCAGTGGCTTCATACCGGGATGCCACAATAATATTTGTATCGCCTGCATGTTTTGCAAACAACTGTGCTGCCAGTTCGGGTGAATTATTTTCTTTAGATAAATGCGATAAAAAAAGATGCGACAAAGAAGGGGAGCGGTGTGCCGTAAATAATTCAAGGGCCTGCCTGTTTGATAAATGCCCTTGTCCGCCACGGATCCGGTTTTTTAAATGCAGCGGATACCTTCCGTTTTCGAGCATTACTTCATCATAATTGGTTTCTAAAAAAGCTGCATGGCATTGTCTAAAATAACGGATCACCGGTTCACAGGCAATACCAATATCGGTGAATACACCGACTGTAATTTTTTTGTAACTGATGATAAAACTATGTGGATCGGAAGCATCATGTTGTTTGGTAAATGGTGTAATCATTAATTCACCAATGCTAACAGGCTCATCTGCAGTAAATGTTTTAGAAAGATGCCTTATTAATATCGGGCCATGCTTAGCAGTGTCAGCAGTAATATAAACCGGCAGGCTGTATTTATTGGCTAAGGTTGATACACCTTTAATATGATCTCCATGTTCATGCGAAACAAAAATGGCCTTTACCGTTTTAATGGAAAGCCCCAGTTTCTTCATCCGCTTTTCCGTTTCCCTGCAGGATATGCCCACATCAATCAGAACAGCATCCGTGCTGTTGCCCACATAATAGCAATTACCATTGCTGCCCGAGTTTAAAGAGGTGATGTATAAAGACATAGGTTGCAAAGAAAACAAATTTTAACCATTGGCGGTTTTCTGTATTCTTTTTATGGCAGAAAAGTTATATTTTGTGTGTACTCCTTCTTATCTAAAGCCGTGCCGTCGCCAGTTTACCATTGAAAGACCCCTTAAAATTCATTCCTAAAAAATCAATGACCACTGATCCTGGAATTTCATTTTATAAGAACTAAAATTGGGCTGATGAAATTTGTTTACATAGCTGTAAGGTTTTTGGTAATTATACTTACTGTTCTTTTTACTTTCCTAAGATCGATACAAGCCCAGTCATTAAGGTTTACCGATACAAGTTATGTAGACCTTGGCAACCCTGCGTCGCTCAAACTCACCAATTTTACTTTGGAGGCATGGATCAAAATTGAAGGATATGCTTCTACTACTGAAACAGGCACTGGTGGACTGACAGGTGTGATACCCATTATAACCAAAGGAAGGGCAGAAACCGAAACTCCTGCAACTGACATAAATTATTTTTTAGGATACCGTCTTTCAGATATGCGGTTGGTAGCCGATTTTGAAGACAATATCAATTCTGCAAATCACCCCGTCATAAGCACAGGGGCAGGCGGGGTACTTTCTAATTGTGTGTGGACACATGTTGCTGCTACATATAATACAGCAACCGATGAATGGAAATTATACATTAATGGAGTACTAAATACCACGTTGAGTGCAGGGGGAAACTTTACGCCACAATCGCTGAGCAATGTTAATGCATGTATTGGTTCTACATTAAATACAGGAGGAACAATACGACCCGGTTTCTTTAATGGCAGGATAGATGAAGTGAGAATATGGAATACTGTAAGAACTGATGCTGAAATATTTGCAAATTATAATTCACAATTAATCAGTGGTACTGGTTTGGCAGGACGATGGGGATTAAATGAAGGTTCGGGCACTACAGCAACAAACGCTGTTGCCGGGGGAGCCACCGGTTCATTGGTAAGAAATCCATTATGGGTAACGGGATTTAATCAAACTGATCCTACAGTTAATTCATCACTTGCTTTTAATGGAACAGAAGATTACATAACATTTGGCGCAGCACCCGGATTAAATACTTTAAGCGGAACATTTACTGTAGAAGCATGGATAAAAATTGAAGGAGCAGGTGTAAGTACAAGCACGGGCACCGGCGGTATCTCTGGAATTCCAATTGTTGCCAAAGGAAGATCTGAATCAGATGTGAGTGGCAGAAACGTAAATTATTTCCTGGGGATTAACAGCAGCAATATTCTTGTTGCCGACTTCGAAGAAAGTAACGGTACCAATCACCCTGCAACCGGAATAAATGCAATACCCCTAAACACATGGACGCATGTAGCTGCTGCTTATGGCGCAGGCACATGGAACCTTTATATTAATGGTGTGATTGATAAAACAGAATCAGAAGGCGCAGCTGTACCCGAAACAAACAGTACTCAACATGCATCTGTCGGAACAGCCATTACATCAAACTCTGCCAGCCCTGCTGCTGAGCCTGCTGGGTTCTTTAATGGTAAAATTGATGAAGTAAGAATATGGGATGTTGCAAGATCATTAGCGCAAATATCTTCAAATTATAATGTTGAATTAACATCAGGTACGGGGCTGCTTGGCCGCTGGGGATTGAATGAAAATTGTAACTCAACTGCAAATAATTCTGTTGCCGGTGGAGTTTATGGTACCATAAGAGCAACAAATATTTCTACACATCCAACCAATGGAGCGCCATATTGGGTTAGCGGTGGTTTTAATAATCTTGCTCCCAACCAGCCAACCAATCCTGCTCCTGCAAACAATGGCGTTTCAGCAACAACAAGCCCCAACATCTGTGCAACGGTGAGTGATCCCAATGGCGGTAACCTCAGAGTCAGGTTTTATGGAAGAAAAAAACCTGCGGGTGGTTCCGGAAAATTTACTGTAATAGTTCTTCCCGATACGCAATATTATACAGAAGAGCCACAAGGCAATCATTATGGAGCTAATGCTGCCATGCTGAATGCACAAACAGCATGGATCGTTGCTAACAGGGTATCAAAAAATATTGCTTTTGTTTGCCAGTTAGGTGATTGCGTACAGAATGGTGATGATCCCCCCGGCACTAATAATACCATAGAATGGGATCGCTTTGTTACCGGCATAGCGCCTATGGAAAATCCGGTTACTACTGGTTTACCACAGGGCATTCCTTTTGGTATCACCGTAGGTAATCACGACCAGTCAGCAAATGGCAATCCTTCCGGTACAACAACTTATTACAACCAGTTTTTTGGCAGTGCTCATTTTGCCGGCCGCACTTATTATGGCGGGCATTATGGCAGTAATGGCGATAATCATTATGAATTATTCAGTGCAAGTGGAATTGATTTTTTGGTTATCTCCATGGAGTATGATCAAACTGCCGGGTTCTCTTCACCGGGCGGAGTATTGGATTGGGCCGAAGGATTAGTACAAACATACAGTAACCGCAAAGTAATTGTGATGACACATTATGGTATCAATGAAGACCAGTCATTTGGAACACAAGGTTCGGCAATTTATACCCGGTTAAGGACGTACTCTAATTTTATGATTTACGTATGCGGCCATGTGCATACTAATGATGGTGAAGCAAGGAATAGCATTACTTACAATGGCAACACAGTACATATGCTGCTTTCAGATTACCAGGAAAGGGCAGGTGGCGGAAATGGTTTATTACGCATTTATGAATTTGATCCGCAACTGAATACCATTTCAGCAAAAACATTTTCTCCTTACCTTAATACATTTGAAACAGATGCCGACAGTGAATTCGGCCTGTCAGTTAATTTGGGTGCTTACACATTAATTGGCGAAGTAGGCAATGCAGTATCCGGCACCAGCAATTGTGTTAACTGGCCCGGACTTTTAGAAACAACGGAATACGAATGGTATGCTGAGGTTTATGATGGAGAGAATACAACCATTGGCCCGTTGTGGGCATTTACCACACCAATCAACGGCCCGTTGCCTGTTTCTTATATTACATTTACTGCAACACCCGAAGCAAAGAAAGTAAGATTGAACTGGAGAACTTCTACAGAAATAAACAATCATCACTTTAATATTGAGCGGTCAGTCAACGGGAATACATTTATAAAAATTGGCGAAGTACCTGGCAGTGGTAATACATCAACCTACCGTGATTATATTTTTTATGATGATGCGCCGCTTAAGGGAAGATCTTTTTACCGTTTGCAACAGGTAGATATTGATAACAAATTCAAATACTCCGATATTGTTGCTGTTAAGTACGGCGATAAAGCAAAGTTTGAAATTTTTCCTAACCCTGTTACAGGCAGTGACATAAATATCTTCTTCTACGAAACGGTGAAAGGCGAAGTGACGATACGTATTCATGATATGGCAGGAAGAGAAATGTATAAACAGAGTTATAACGATCCTGCAGGTAATATCCGTTTACAACCAAATCTTTCAGCAGGAATTTATACAGTAATAATTTCCGGCAGGGAAATTAATGCAGCAGAAAAAATTGTCGTCACTCAAATAAAGTAAAATATAGATAGCCTGATATGAGTGATATTCTTGTTTTTAAAAGCAGTCAATCAACAATTAATTACTTTTGAAACAAGAATATAAAACTAATGGCCAAAGACAATTCAGCAGTTAAAGTAAAATTTACATCCTACCAGGTCCTCGTAATTATTTTACTTGGCCTTACTCAATTCACCGTAATACTTGATTTTATGGTCATGTCGCCATTGGGTGATATGCTGATGAAATCAATGGAGCTTACCACTTCGCAATTTGGTTTTGCCGTATCTGCCTATGCATTCAGCGCAGGCATTTCAGGTTTATTAACTGCAGGTTTTGCAGACCGGTTCGACCGTAAGAAACTATTACTGTTTTTTTACATTGGCTTTATTACAGGTACATTATTCTGTAGTCTTGCTACCACATACCCCATGCTTATGGCAGCAAGAATTTTAACCGGTTTATTTGGCGGAGTGATAGGTTCCATTTCGCTGGCCATCGTGGCTGATCTTTTTCCTTTGCAGCAACGTGGCCGGGCAATGGGTTTTATGCAGATGGGTTTTGGTGCCAGCCAGGTGTTAGGTATTCCCATCAGTCTTTATATGGCAAATCACTGGGGCTGGCAATCACCATTTATTATGATCGTAGGTTTGGCTACCATCATTTGGTTAGCGGTAATTTTCAAATTACAACCCATTACAAAGCACCTCGAAATAAAAAGTGAAAAGACGGCGATCAAACATTTGTGGCATACGATCCGGTTACGTGATTACCGCATTGGTTTTTTATCAACAGCTATGATGTCGCTTGGAGGTTTTATGATGATGCCATGGGGCAGTGCATTTGCGGTAAATAATCTTGGCGTGTCTTATGCCCAGCTTCCCATTCTTTTTATGGTTGGCGGAGTAGCTTCTCTTTTCATCATGCCACTGGTAGGTAAACTGAGTGACAAAGTAGATAAGTTTAAAATATTCACTATTGCCGCTATTTGGATGATGATCGTTGTAATCATATACACTAATCTTGGTCCGGTGCATTTTGCAATTATCATTATTATGAATATTGCCATGATGATCGGTATCATGAGCAGGATGGTACCTGCGATGGCGCTTACATCTGCACTGCCTCAAATGCAGGACCGTGGCGCTTTTATGAGCATCAACTCCTCCCTGCAGCAAATTGCCGGTGGCGTAGCCGCTGCAATCGGTGGAATGATCGTAGTACAAAAAACCAAAGTAAGCCCTTTACTACATTATGATACGCTGGGCTATGTTATTGCAGGGATAATCATAGTAAATATAATTATGGTTTACCGGGTGAGCAAAATCATTAAAGCCCGGCAAGAGGTTCCCAAACCCTGATATTTTTTTCAGGGAAAGACTATCTGTATCTCAGACAGGTTTTGCTTCAGGTACTTGGTATGGCCTTCATTATAAATAACACCATTTGCAAGCTGTGCATTCAGATGAAATTGCACTTTATAAACTACCGGCTCAGCAGGGGCATTTGCAATCAACTTATCCAGGTAAGCAAGTGCCTTGTTGGTTTTTTCTTTATTGGTTGAAAGATGGGCCTCTTTGGAAAGTTCTTCTTTTTGAACAAGGTAATAGTCCTTTAATGAGGTCATCTCATACCTGACACTGTCAATAGTCATTGTTCTTACAGGACTGGTGAATTTCAATTCATCTGTTACAATAGATGATACAACGCTGCGGATTTTAGCCGTGGCACTATCCTCCGGTTGAACTATTTTTTTAGGGGTTGCAACCACAATGGAATTATCCTGCTCTTCCCGTGAAGACTGGTTGCAGGAAAATAATATAACGGTAAAGAAGAATAAAATAAATTTCATTTTCCGGACAGGCAAGGGTTTTGATGTTTCCTTCACCGTAAATTTCGGGTTATTTGTTTAAAAAAAATGAGGTGATCATAAGTTTCTGTTTGGCTTACCTTTGCTTCTTCAGTTTAAACTAAAATTATGAAACCTGTTTTCTTTGTGTTGTGCTTTAGCTTTTTTATTTCTATTGCATTGGGGCAGACAACAAGATCAGCCACAGCATTACCTGATCCAAATAAAAAGATCCGGGTTGCAGAAATATCCTGTGGTAAATGTAAATTTGGCCTGGCCGGTAAAACCTGTGACCTGGCTGTTAGGATTGATGGCAAAGCATATTATGTTGACGGTGCAGATATTGATTCCTTTGGCGATGCACATGCACAGGATGGATTTTGTAATGCCATCCGGAAAGCAGAAGTACAGGGAGAAATAGTTGATAACCGGTTTAAACTTACTTATGCTAAACTCTTACCGGAAAAGAAAGTTAATAATAAAGGCACGAAAAATTAATACGAAAAGTATTTCTTCATTTAATCTTCCTTATTTTTCATAAGCACAGTATGAATGGGGAAGGGGATACTAATTCCTTCCTGCTGATATCGCCGGTGCAACTTTTTAATAAACTCATGCCTTACCACAAACTGGTAAGAATATTCTGTAACTCGTAAGATAGCACGCATGTTTATCCTGCTCTCTCCAAAAGCATAAATCCTGATCACCGGTTCAAAATCTTTTATACCACCTTCCACTTCATTTAGTGTTTCCCTGATCACTTCTTTTGTTACTTTTTCTACATGGTCAAGGTTATTGTCATAACCAATACTCAGCTCTACTAAAAAAGATAATTCACGGTGCGGCAAATAATAATTGATAACGATCATATCTGCCAGCCGGGAGTTAGGCACTATAATAGTATGGTCTGATTCTCCCTTTATAGTAGTGCTGCGCCAATTCATGTCTTCAATAAAACCATCTTCGCCCGATGCCAGTTTTACAAAATCGCCGGGGTTTAGTTTACCCGAAGCGATCATCTGCAGCCCCGCAAATAAATTAGAGAGTGTAGGCTGTAATGCAAGCGCAACAGCCAATCCGCCCACACCTAATGCAGTGAGCATGGGCGTGGCCGATATACCCTGTGACTGAAGTATGATCAATAACCCGATGATATAGATGATGATCCGGACAATATTGCCGATAATAGATGAAGAAGGAATTACGGTATCCGAATGAGAAGATTTTATCCTGATCATACCCGAAATAACCTTGGCTGTAATAATAGTAAGTGAGAAAATATAAAAAATCATCAACCCGTTCTCAAGCCAGGTATGATATTGCATATCCATATCAATACGCCTCAGGCCTAAAAAAAGACCTAGCGCAACAAACCATGGAATGACCCAGTTGCTAATGGTGCGTATGATAAGGTCGTCGGATTTAATGGAGGTTTTAGCCGCAAGCTTTGCGATCAAAGGCATTATGAGTTTATAAATAACCAGGCCGGTAATAAAACCGCAAAATATGTAAATTGATAACTGTAGAATATCATTTTCAGTCATGAATGCCGGGTTTAATTGTTATTATGGCAAATTTACTTCATAACTAATTGAATTGGCGGGTAAAATTTTTTCTTTTCGGCTAGATTTTTCGCCTTTCATAAAACTATCTTTAAAAAACATGCCTTCAAATTAATAAATGATTATTTTAGGTATTCCAAAACAAGAAATATGGGTACCAAAAAACTGTTTTACTTTCTCCTGCTGCTTTGTATTGTAAATTCTGCAATAGCTCAAAAAATACCAACACCTAAGGAACATTTTGGATTTAATATTGGTGATAATTACCAGTTAGCGACATTTACACAAACCGAAGCTTATTTTAAAAAAATTGCCGCAGCATCTGACCGGGCAAAATATACAGTTATTGGTAAGACCGAAGAAGGCAGAGACCAATTTATGATGATCGTTACCTCTCCCGAAAATCAAAAAAAACTGGAGCAGTATAAACTTATCTCACAAAAATTAGGCAATGCTGATATTGGTATAGAGGAAGCAAAACAATTATCCAAAGAAGGCAAAGCTGTTGTTTGGATAGATGGTGGATTACATGCCACTGAAACGGTAGGCATTCATCAACTCATCGAAACGGCATACCAGCTGCTGAGCAGGAATGATGATGAAACAATGAGGATATTGAACGATGTGATCATACTTATAACACATGCAAACCCTGATGGACAGGAATTAGTAAGCAATTGGTATATGAGAGATACTGCAAAAGAAAAAAGAAGCTTATCAAACTTACCCCGGTTGTATGAAAAGTATGCAGGTCATGATAATAACCGGGATTTTTATATGCTGAACCTGAAGGAATCGCAAAATATAGCCCGGCAACTATTCATTGAGTGGATCCCACAGATCATGTATAATCATCACCAGGCTGGGCCTGCAGGTTCGGTAGTAGCGGGAGCGCCATACAGGGACCCGTTCAACTTTGTTTTTGATCCATTAATTATAACAGGCCTTGATGCCCTTGGTGCGGCCATGCAAAACCGTTTAAATGCAGAGAACAAACCCGGTTACACCAGTAAATCCGGTTCTACTTTTTCTACCTGGTATAATGGCGGCCTTCGCACTACAACATACTTTCATAACATGATCGGGCTGTTGACAGAAATCATTGGAAACCCAACCCCGTCTGACATACCACTCGTTACGGCAAGATTAATTCCTAATGCAGCTACACCTAATCCCGTCCTTCCGCAAAAATGGTTATTCAAACAATCCATTGACTATTCTGTTTCGCTGAACTATGCAGTTTTAAATTATGCATCACGTAACAGAGATGAACTATTGTATAATATTTATTTAATGGGAAAAAATTCTATTGACAAAGGAAATAAAGATACCTGGTCTTTATCTCCATCAAAAATAGAAGAGATGAACAGAATGTACCAGGATTCTTTAAAAAGAATAAAAGGCAATAATGAATCCAGTCGTAATCAAAGTACTAATGTACCGGTTAAGTTCTATGACAGTGTAATGAAAAATAAAGTGTATAAAGATGCCCGTGGATATATTATTCCGTCTGACCAACCCGATTTTGCTACCGCAGTTGATTTCTTAAATGCTTTAATAAAGACCGGCGTGGTTGTACAAAAAGCAACGGCAGATTTTACTATTGCCGGGAAAAAATATCCTGCTAATTCCTACATCGTAAAAACAAACCAGGCTTTCAGGCCACATATTTTGGATTTGTTTGAACCACAGGATCACCCTAATGATTTTCAATATCCCGGTGGCCCACCTGTACCGCCGTATGACGCTGCAGGATGGACATTAGCCTACCAAATGGGTGTGCAATTTGACAGGGTGATGGAAGCTTTTGACGGGCCATTTGAAAAAAGTCCGATTGGTGTTTTATTGAAATTAAATGGTTCAGTTGTAAACTCAGCTTCTACAAAAGGTTATGTTTTAGATGCCAGGGCCAATCAATCTTTTAAAGCCGTTAATATTTTGCTGAACGAAGGAATTGAAGTTTACAGGATAACAAATGTTAGCAATAGTTCTTTATATGCCAGTGGTTCATTTTTCATTTCCAAAAATGCAAAAACAAAAACAGCTGTTGAAAAAATTTCGAAAGAGAACAGTGCTGAGTTTTTAGCAATGTCTGAAAAACCTTCTTCCTTAATAAAAATAAGTAAAGCAAGAATAGCTTTATGGGATATTTATGGTGGCTCAATGGCTTCGGGATGGACGAGATGGATATTGGAACAGTTCAATTATGCATATGATATTGTTTATCCTAAGGATATTGATACGGGTAACCTCAGATCAAAATATGATGTTATAGTTTTGGTAGGAGGGGCTATCCCATCAGTTAATAGCCGGGGCGGCGGTGGAGAAAATAATTTATCCAATATACCTGTAGAATATAAAAACAGGACAGGCAGGATCACTGCAGATAAATCAATACCACAATTAAAAATATTTTTAGAACAGGGTGGTAATATTGTTACTATCGGAAGCAGTACACAATTAGCGTATCATCTTAAATTACCGGTTACCGATGCGATGGTTGAAATAGAGAATGGAGTTGAAAAGCCATTGAGCAGAGAAAAATTCTATACACCGGGAAGTATATTGAGGGTTACAACAGACAACAGTTTACTATCAGCTTCGGGAATGAATACCGAAACGGATGTTTATTTTGACAACAACCCTGTGTTTAAAATGAACCCTGATGCAGTAACTAAAGGAATTGTAAAACCCATTGCCTGGTTTGCCAATGATAAACCATTAAGAAGTGGCTGGGCCTGGGGCCAGGTATATTTAAAAAATGGAGTAGCAGCATTTGAAGCCACAGTCGGTAAAGGAAAGTTGTTTGCCTTTGGGCCCGAAATCACTTTCAGGGCTCAGGCACAGGGAACATTTAAATTATTGTTTAATCAACTCTATAACCAATAAATTTTTATGAAAATGTACTTACACACAATTAGTTTGGGTGCATTTCAAAATGTTGTACCCTTCAGTAGTGGTCTGTGGGAACATAAACTGCGGCACCTCCTCGGTTGGTGTCCCCACCTAACGAAATACAGAATGACAATTTGCAATGCACTCATTAGTTTGCATAGGTCAATAAAATATTATTTTTAGTATATCGCTAAAAGTAAAAATATTTGCTATTAATACAAATTAAAAATAGCTTATGAAATATTTCTTCTTCTTTTTTATATCAGCTTTTTTTTCTTTTTCGCTTTTAGCGCAAACAATAAATTCAATTAAGGTTTCGCAATCACCTACTAATAATGTTTATGCAGTAATAGTTGGCATTTCAAGTTATTCCGATGCGGATGTACCCCAATTGCAGTTTGCAAACCGTGATGCGGAAGTATTTGCCGGATTTTTAAGATCAAAATCCGGAGGTTCGGTACCAAAGGAAAACATCCGCTTACTTACAGATTCCAGCGCCACTTCGGCAGCTGTGTACAATGCCATTTACTGGGTAAAAAAAAATGCTAAAAAAGATGATGTTGTTTTCTTTTATTTTTCGGGTCACGGCGACCTGGAAAATATAACGATGTACAATAATGCCTATCTCATCTGCTATAATTCACCGCCACAAAATTATGTTGGCATGGCACTCAGCGTAGAATATTTAAATGATATTGCCAATACCCTGTCGGTACAAACAAAAGCTAAAGTGGTCTTAATTACAGATGCCTGTCATTCGGGTAAACTGGCAGGCAACAGCTTTAAAGGAAATTTACTGGTTGGCGAACAGTTAATGGCAACTAAAGAAAAAGAAATACGTATAGCTTCCTGTAAGCCAGATCAACTTTCGAATGAAAAATCAGATTGGGGCCGTGGACGGGGAATTTTTTCTTATTACCTGGTTAATGGATTAATGGGATTGGCAGATAAAAGTAAGGATAGTATTGTAACATTGGGCGAGATAAAAAATTACCTCCAGACTTCGCTGGCAAACGACCCGGTACTAAAGCAAGATAAAACTATACAAACACCTGTACTAAATGGCAATGATGGATTTCCATTATCAACCGTTGTGCAATCAGAATTTATTGCCGCCAGGCAAATGGTAACTAATGATTCCATTTCAAACCAGCTTGTATTAAGTTCGGCTCCGTTTCAAGATGATATGACGGGTATTGAACCTGATGATTATTTTTTTTCCTTACTGAAAAAGCAGAGCCTGGAAGCTTTAACGGATAGTTTACAACTTGACAAACTAACTGCTGAAGAAATTCCATTTGCACTAATCAACCGGATTTTGTTACTGAAAAAACAGAGCCCGAAGGATTTAGCAGATACTTCATTATTAAACCAATTTACCGGAGATATTCCTGCTGACGTAATCCTGCGGACCAGAGATAGTATTGAGGCAGCAGCAGGACTTAATAAAATAAACGAATTAAAAAATAATTTGATCAACAATACTGGTGCTTTGGCCCAGTTCAACAGCATGTTAACCATTGCCTTTGATGATAAAGGGCAGGAAGTGATTGGGCAATATTTAAAAGGCGATGAAGCCGAACTGGAGAGGCGGAGGTATTATAATGTAAAAAGCAGTGGGTATGATGTGTATCCAAAAATGTTTGAGGTTGCTTTAAAATTAACCCAGCCTGATAATTTTTTCTATAAAATACTGCAGGTTAAACTCCATTATTTTACCGGTGTGGCCATGCGGCTAAAGCTGCCTCTTACTGAAAACACAGACTCACTGATTGCCCTGGCTTTTACTGAACAAAAGAAAGCCCTGGAGCTGGAAACACATGCCGCTTATATTTATAATGAGCTTGGCATACTGTATCTGGCAAAAAAAGAAATTGATTCTGCTGAAAATAATTTTATTAAAGCAACTGGTTTTGCACCCAGGTGGGCTATTCCATGGGCTAATTTGGCTTATCTCTATGCTGTTAGTAACAGAAATGAAAATGGATTTGATGCATGCAGTAAGGCAGATAGTTTACAAGCTGGCTTACCCTGCACCAGCAATAATTTTGGCTTACTTTACGAAAATTCAGGCAATCAACTTTTTGCTGAAGAATATTACAGGGCTTCTGTTGATTTAAATTCAAGGCATTATTTACCATTTGAAAGATTGGGATATGTGTATTTGAATACCACACAATATGCACTGGCCGATTCATTTTTTTACGAAGCTGATTTGAGAAAGCAAGATCTGCACTTTAAAAAAGGTGTAGAACCGCTATGGTGGATAAATCCTTTAGATTACGCATTTAGTGAGCTTAAACCCTGCACTATGGATACATCAATATTACTTAAAGATGATGTGATGGCTTTTTTTAACTGGGGTATGAGTGAGTATCAAAAAAATAATATTGCCAATGCAATAAGGATACTGAAAAAAGTCATTGATATTGATAAGCAAAACCCATTGGCATTTCACTACCTCGGGAAAATATTTTATGAACAAAAAAAATGGGAAGATGCAGAACTGATGTTCAAATATGCCATTCAATTTTATCTTGACACTGCTTCATTTTATCAATATTGCGATTCGGTAATTAAAAAAACAAAGTATCCCTATCCCCATGACTGTTTTGAAATTTATTTTCGGACACGTTACTACAAAAAAATTGAGGATTATTATTTTATAGCAACAGCTTATGAAACATGGGGCCATTTTGAGGAAGCAGAAACCATGTATAAAGCCATCATTCAATTGCAACCCAATGAAATTGGGGGCTATGTAAAATGCTTGCGTATGCTGG
>JBDTUK010000121.1:0-66058 GCA_040007795.1 Ferruginibacter sp. | reverse complement strand
TAAATTATATCCGGCTGAGCGGCAATTTTCCATACTATCACCGAAATATTTTCGGCCTCAGTAAAAATTATGCGGTGAAATACCTTGACAGCTTTGGTGTTGAAAAAACTATAGCTATTCCTGTGTTTGAACAGCGCAGGGATAGCGGCCAAAGAGCAAAGTCTGTTGAACCTGTACAAAGAGATAAAGCTGTTTCCCGCCAAAAGCGATTGCTTGATATGCGATCGCTGGCAATTGATACTGCTAACAACACCGCCATAATCACCTTAAATACATTTTCATCAGGGGGCCTTCGTAAATTTTACAGGCAAACTTTCAGGTATATCAGAAAGACGGGTATAGCCAATGTTGTTCTTGATCTGCGGAGTAATGGTGGCGGAAGAATAAACCTTTCTACTTTATTAACAAAATATGTAAGCCGAAGGCCTTTTAAAGTAGCTGATACTTCTTTTGCTGTTACAAAATCTTTGAGGCCTTTTACAAGACATATTAAGAATGGATTTATTAATAATCTTGGCCTTTTTTTTCTAACTAAAAAAAACAAAGACGGTCTTTATCATTTCGGTCATTGGGAAAGAAAATTGTATAAGCCCAAAAATGTAAATCATTTTTCAGGTGATCTTTATGTGCTTATAAACGGGTCTACATTTTCTGCTTCGGCTATTTTTTGCAATGCGGTAAAAGGCCAGCCTGGAATTACGTTGGTTGGCGAGGAGGCTGGTGGCGGCTGGTATGGTAACAATGGAATTTTAATTCCGGATATTACATTGCCTAATACCCGGCTCCGTGTAAGGCTTCCATTGTTCAGGTTAGTACAATATAAACATGTGGTAAAAGATGGCCGGGGTGTTCCTCCTGATATTTTTATTGGAACAAGTTATACTGCCCTGCTAAAAGGAGTTGATAAAAAAATGCAGGTAGTAATGGGGATGATCAGTGAAAAAAGAAAAGGGAATTAAGTTACTGTATGTTAAAATGATCTGCATCTTTCCAAAACGGAAACTTTTCTCTTACCTCTTCCAGTTTTTCTTTTTGTAAAGTGATAGTAAAAACATCTTCGTCATCGGCCATATGATAAAGTACTTGTCCCAGCGGATCTATTATTAAACTGTTGCCACTGTGATAAATATTATTTCCATCGTTACCCACACGGTTCACACCAACAACATAACATTGATTTTCTATTGCCCTTGCACATAATAATGTTTTCCAGGCATGGCTGCGTCTTTCGGGCCAGTTAGCAACATAGATCAGTACGTCATATTCTGGCCCTTCTTCTTTTATTTGTTGTCTTGCCCAAACCGGAAATCTCAAATCATAGCAGACCTGCAAATTTATTTTCCATCCTTTTACAGAAGCTATCAGCCTTTTGTTTCCCGGGCTGTAATGTTTATCCTCTTCTGCATAAGCAAACAGGTGTCGTTTATCATATTGCCCATACTGCCCATTGGGCAGCATCCATATCAGGCGATTAAAATAATTTCTTTTCTCTTCAACAATAACGCTTCCTGTAAGTATGATACCGTTTTCTCTGCTCACTCTTTTCATCCACTGTATAGTTTCGCCATCCATGGTTTCGGCCAGCTGTTCAGGCTTCATACTAAAGCCGGTACTAAACATTTCAGGCAAAACAACGATCTCGGTTTTATCCTCAATACCTGCAATTTTTTTTTCAAGTATATTCAGATTTGCTGACTTTTCTTCCCAAAGTAAATTACTTTGTATGGTAGTAATAGTGAGGGTTGGCATGAAGTTGAATTATATGCTAATTTACGAATTGGATATATAATATGGCCTTGTTTAAGTACAGATTTCTGTTTTATTCTTCATTAAAAAACAAAAGCTTAATTTTACATTCCACTCCTTAACTAAGATACGCTTGTTGCAAGCCAATGTGGTAAACAAATATTTTCCTGCTGATTCAGAAAATGCAACGTCTTTGCCAGCCTTATTAAAAAAACCATTTAATGGCATTTAAAAAATTAGATTTAATTGATCCTATCCTGAAAGCATTGGACGCCGAAGGGTACACTACACCCACGCCAATACAGGCACAGTCTATCCCCTTAATTTTAGAAAGAAGAGATCTGCTTGGCTGTGCCCAGACCGGTACCGGGAAAACTGCGGCATTCGCAATCCCTATTTTACAACTACTATATCAGGATAAACAACAGGAGCGGGGCCCACGAAATATAAAAGTATTGATATTAACTCCTACCAGGGAACTTGCTATCCAGATTGATGAAAGTTTTGCAGCTTATGGAAAATATACCGGGCTTACGCATACGGTAATTTTTGGCGGCGTATCGCAATTACAACAAACCAATATTTTAAGGCGTGGTATAGATATTTTGGTTGCTACGCCTGGCCGCTTGCTGGACCTGATAAGCCAGGGTTTTATTGATCTAAAATACCTGAAGATCTTTGTGCTGGACGAGGCAGACCGGATGCTGGATATGGGTTTTATACACGACGTAAAAAGGATCATCACCAAACTTCCTGCAAAAAGGCAGACGCTTTTTTTCTCTGCTACTATGCCTCCGGAAATTCAAAAGCTGGCAAATGTTTTATTAACCAATCCGGCTAAGGTTGAGGTTACGCCAGCATCTTCAACTGTTGATGCTATTGACCAAAATCTCTTTTATGTAGATAAGCAAAATAAACCCAACCTGCTTTTACATTTATTAAAAGATGAAATTATTACTACTGCCCTGGTTTTTACCCGTACCAAACATGGTGCAGATAAGGTAGTTAAATTTTTACACCGTGCAAACATAACTGCTGCTGCTATTCATGGAAACAAATCTCAAAATGCACGTCAAAATGCACTGAGTAACTTCAAAAATGGAAACCTAAGGGTGCTGGTTGCAACCGATATTGCTGCAAGAGGAATAGATATTGATGACCTTTCCCATGTTATAAATTTTGAGCTTCCGAATGTTCCTGAAACCTATGTACACCGTATTGGCCGTACGGGCAGGGCGGGCAATAGCGGTATTGCTTTTACATTTTGTGATGTGGAAGAAAGAACCGAATTAAGAGATATTCAAAAGCTAATTGGAAAAACCATCCCATTGATTAATGATCATCCTTTTGCATTAAATGCCGGATCTTTTTCGGGGCCAATAACAGCTCCGCAAAAACCAAATCAGCAACGTTCAAGGAGTTTTGGTTCTTCAGACAAAGGGAAGGGGCGGAATTTTAATAGCAGGCGCCAGGCTCATAAAAATTAAAATACCCAATAGCCGCATTTTTTCACCATTTAATATTAGTACTTTACGGCTCTAAACAATTTAAATATGAAAAAAATATTTTTTAGCCTTTGTTCGGTGGTTTTGGCAACACTGCTTTTATCCTCATGTAATAACGAGGTTGCTAAAACGGAAACTCCTGCATTTAGCCTTGACAGCGCCAAAGCAGCCATTGCAGCAAGTAATAAAGTTTTTGGCGAATGCTTTGCAAAAAACGATTCTGTTACATTTGTTGGTTGTTATACCAGTGATGCCTGTATCAATCCTTCCAACATGCCGAGGATGTGTGGCCCTCAGGCTATTACTGCTTTTTTTAATGGAGGATATAAAATGGGGATCCGCAATATTAAGCTTACTACCGAAGAGGTAATGGGTGGAAAAGATGCTGTTGTTGAAACCGGCAAATATGAAATGTTTGTTGGCGACAATGTTTCTGCTGAAAAAGGAAAGTTTATTGTTGTTTGGAAAGAAGAAAACGGAAAATGGAAAATGCACAGGGATATCTGGAACTCTGATAATCCTCCGCCTCCGCCGCCTGCAAAATAAAAAGTACTTTTTGTATAGAACCGAAGTTGACGCTTCGGTTTTTTTTATCAATTTATTCTAAAATAAAAATACTACTTTCAATTAGTTTTTTTTTCTTTAAATACTACCTGTAATTGGTTTTAAATATCGATCTATGGCAACCCCCAATTATTTCTCTTATCTCTTAAATCCCCTGGAATTATTACGTACTAAAAAAGTACTGCAGGTAAATCCAACAGTTGTTTCGCCAAAACAGGAACCTGAGGAAACCAAGCTATTTGTGTATGATTATAATGCAACCCATATAGATATTAAAGAGCTTAATTCTGTACCTGAATGTTATCCTTACATAAACCAGCAAACTGTTTCCTGGATTAATGTAGATGGTTTAAGAAAAACCGATGTGGAATCTATTTGCAACCACTTCGGCATTCATTATTTAATTATAGAAGATATTTTAAGCCTTGGCCAGCGGCCAAAAATGGATGAGATAGACGGCTTGTTGTTTTGTTTGCTCAACATGTTATACTTCAATGAAAAAGATTCTGCCGTGGAAGTAGAGCAGATCAGCATTGTGCTGGGAAAAAATTTTGTGATCAGCTTCCAGGAAGAAGCAGACAAAGATGTGTTTAATCCGCTAAGAGAGCGGCTAAAATCCAATAACTCAAAAATTCGTCAAAATGGTGCTGACTTTTTATTTTATTCACTTTTAGATATGATCGTTGACAATTATTTTCTGGTAATGGAAAAGCTTGGAGAAAAAATAGAGGGGCTAGAAGAGGATATTGTACGCAATGCCGACACCAGGAGCCTTGCCAAAATAAATATATTACGTAAAGAAATGATCGTTCTTAAAAGAAGCGTGGCGCCGGTGAGAGAACTTGTAAATGGTATTTTACGAAGCGATAGTTTTTTAATTGAAGAGCGAACAGAAAAATATTTTAAGGACGTATATGATCACATTGTTCAGGCAAATGATCTTGCAGAAAACTACAGGGATATGATGATGAATTTACACGACCTGTATTTAAGTAATGTAAATTTAAAAATGAACGAGGTGATGAAGGTAATGGCTGTTGTAACTTGTTTGCTTGCTCCCGCAACGGTAATTGGTGGCATATTCGGAATGAATTTTGAGCGTATTCCGCTTCTGCATAATAAATGGGGCTTTTTTATTTCGGTAGGCCTGATGTTATTTATTCCGATTGCAATGGTAAGGATATTCAGAAAACGAGGATGGTTTTAAACTTCCGTTGTTTTGGGTTTTTTATAAATTGGTACCGTGCTGCATGGCTCTCCATACATAATACTTTTTACCACAGGCCTTAACAGGCTGGTGATAGCAACATAGGCTGTTTCGGAAATAGGTAAATCTCCGCAGCCTTTTACCACTACTCTTTTATCATCGTAATCTGAAGCATTAATTTTTGAAATATTTTTTAAGAAAAGTGTTTTGTGTAAGAACTCTTCATCGCCAAAAACAACTTCATTGGCCACAGGCTCCAGATAACTTGCTGCAAGCATATATGCCCACATGGGTATGATGGCATCAGCTGAACACGTAAGCGCTACGTTCTTTTCTTTATATGGAGTTAAATCCAGGCTTTTCATTGTTTCCCTGAATTCTTTTTCCTTAAGTATAAGTCCCATGAACAGGTAATCTTTCATATCAAATACAGCTACCTCTTCTTTTGGGTAATACTCCTCCAGGTCGAGAGTAATAAGGCCGCTTTCAGATACTTTATTTACAATTACTTCGTCCATCCTGTAAAGATAAAACAAAACGGCCACCACTTTTGTGGCAGCCGTTTTCTAATTTGGTAAAAATTTTATTAATAGAACTTACTTCTGTTGTCTTTTATAGTCGCTTTTTTACGAAGTCCTTCAAACCAGTTTCCCGTAACCTGGCCCCGTAATGTATTTATCTGTTGAATTCTGAATTGCGCTGTTTCTTCCGGTGTGTTCGCAGCTTTGCCTGCAATGCTGTTTAATTTAAAAACATAAACTCCTGTTTTACCTGCAATGGGTTCAGAAACTTTATTCATATTGGCTTTATTAAAGCTTGCTCCTATTAATTTAGGCTCATTACCAATACCATTAATTATCTGGCTCTTAAATATAATTGATGAATCCTGCCCTGCCGTTAATACTTCTTTGCCATAAACAGCAGCAACGCTTTCCAATGTTGTTTTACCATTCAGTTTTTTTAGTATTTCTGCGGTTTTCTTCTCGTCTCTGATCGCTCCTTCAGCCATTGGCCTTGCTGTAGCTGTATCCTGTGTTCCTTCTTCCTGTATCTTATCTACGATAGCTACAACAAACTGATCACCGATGCTGTAAGGGTCACTAACCTCTCCTTTTTTTGCGCCAAATACCCAACGCACCAATTGTCTTGCATCCTGCAATTGTCCAACCTGTGCATCGTTCTCTTTTATTATGCCCGGGTTTGTTATTTTTTGTAATCCATTCTTCTTCAAATAGGCATCAAAGTTTTTAGTATCTTTTTCTGCAGAAAGTTTAGTTGCTTCAAGGCTGGCTTTATTGATTGTTTCCTCACTGGCCAGTATTTCTTTAGCCATGAAGCCAATTTTATAAGTAGGTTGACTTCCTTTTTCAGATGTCAATTCTATAACATGATACCCAAATCTTGTTCTTATTACTTCTAGTGTTCCAACCGGTTTACCAAAAAGAGCCATGTTAAATTCCTCTACCATTGGCGCACTGTATCCAAAGAAACCCAAATCACCTCCTTTATCTTTTGTTCCATCAGTTCCAAATTCCTTAGCCATTACCCCAAAATCAGCTCCAGCTTTTATTGCAGCTAAAATACTATCGGCTTTTTTCTTTCCGATACTATCTTCCATAAGTTGCTTGCCTGTTTGTGGATCAGTTGTTGGGACTAATATATGCCTGGCTCTTAAGCTATCAGGAAATGTTTTACCTCCCAGTACTTTTGCCAATACATAACTTCCTTTATCTACATAAGGCCCGTATACTGTTCCTACAGAGAATTTTATAATTGTATCAATAGCTATACTGGTAATTTTTGATTTCGGCTGATAGTTAGTATCAAATTCTATGGCTGAAGTATTTCTTGCTAAAAAACTTTTTACATTAGTTTCATTGGTAAATTCTGTTTTTAAAGATTCAATTACAGCTTTTGTTCTTGCACTGTCAACTGCGTTGGGTAATTGACTGAAAGCAACATAAGAAATCATCCTGCCCTCTTCCTGCTTAAATAAGTCTTTATTCTTTTGTACATACTTTTCAATCTCTGCACCACTTACTTTAATGGTGCTGTCGCTGATAATATTATATGGAATTGCAACATAACTTATGTTGGCAAAGCTTTTATTTTCTGTTATATCCTTTTCTTCCATCCAGGTGGGGTAATAAGCGCTTGCATTTAAAAGGGCCAGATATTTTGTAGATACACTGGCAATTTTTTGCGGTTCTATTACCTGGGCATCAATCATATCTCTTCGTTCGCCTGTCATTTTCTTTATATTATTAATAGCCTGGCTTACCTTACTCATATCCAGCATTCCTGTTGCAGGGTCTACCATTTGTTTATCCTGCATGAGTGGGTTGGAGGGGTCGTTGCTGGTTAGTATAGCGTTAAGTTCTTTTGAAGTAAAATCAATTCCCAGTTTTGCAGCCTCTTCGTAAAATATTCTTTCTACAGTCATTTGATTCCAAACCTGGTCACGTATTTGTGCAGACCGGGGTGTGGTCACTTTAGATCCGGATTGTTGTTCTTCCTGGGCCTCAATTACTTTTACTTTCTTATTAAACTCTTCCAGCTCAATTGTTTTTCCGTTTACTTTACCTATACTGCCAGATGCGGAACTAAACATGTTATTACTACCCTGTTTGGCATCCATTAATATAAAACCTATTAAGCTTAATGATATTACTACAATTACAATTGCAGCACCTTTTTCACGAATCCCCTGAATAATTTGCATATCTGTTATTAATTAATAAAATTAAAATGGAGGGCAAAAATAGGGTAAAATTAGATAGATTAGGTATTTTAAGGTGGTTAAACCCCTTAAAATAGATACTTAACATGTAATATGAGGTTTGTTGTTGTTTTGTTATTCTACCTAAATAATACTTATTTATCCATATTTCAGGTTTTAAACATATACTTGTTAATAAACCTTATTTACTGTTGGTAACTGCATAATTTAAATCTTAAAAGTATGCGTAAAATGAGTAAATGTTCAGGTAACCTTCGTTATCTTACTTTTTTGTGGTACAAACTGGTCATTTATACAATTAGTATTAACAGGGTTTAATTTATAATATTACCTTTTTCTTTCCCCTTTAATAATTATTAACCAGTGTTTATAAAACTAAAATAATTTAACGTATAGATTACCAATGTTGATTATTTTAATTATTAATTCAAATATTTAAATGTTAATTACCTGTGGATGAGCGTTAATAAGTTAAAGGTTTTAATTTTGTAACAGACTGATTAATTATTCTATCCACAAATTAACAGTCCTAGTAGTAATAGATGATTATATAAATAAATAGTATTAATACATATTATGGTAGATATTAACATTGCAAAAGCATCTATTGAAGCCACAGGGTTTTTGGATGTGAATATTGATCCTAACCTTGATCTGTTTGCTGAGATAGAATCGATGAAGAAAGAAAAGAAAGCAATCATTTTAGCGCATTATTACCAGGAGCCGGATATACAGGATGTTGCTGATTATATAGGTGATAGTTTAGGGCTTGCACAAAAGGCAGAGAATACAAATGCTGATATGATAGTTTTTGCAGGAGTTCACTTTATGGCCGAAACTGCAAAAATTCTGAATCCTTCTAAAAAAGTATTATTACCTGACTTAAAAGCTGGATGTTCTTTAAGTGACTCGGCGCCGCCGGTACTATTTAAATTATTTAAGGAAAAATACCCGGAGCATATTGTTATTACATACATTAATTGTTCTGCAGGAATTAAAGCATTGAGTGATATCATCTGTACATCTTCTAATGCCCAAAAAATAGTTGAAAGCTTACCGGCAGACCAACCTATCATTTTTGCACCAGATAAGAACCTTGGGGCTTATATCAACAAACAGACGGGAAGAAAGATGGTCTTATGGAATGGTGCCTGTATGGTTCATGAGATTTTTAGTTTAGAAAAAATAACAAAATTAAAAATACGTCATCCAAAAGCTAAGGTAATTGCACATCCGGAATGTGAAGCGGCAATTTTAGCTCTTGCTGATTTTATTGGAAGCACTACCGGATTATTGAATTACACTAAAATAAGTGAAACCCAGGAATTTATTGTTGCAACCGAAACAGGGATTTTACATCAAATGCAAAAATATAATCCGGATAAAATCTTTATTCCGGCACCCCCCAATAATAGTTGTGCTTGTAATGATTGTCCGCACATGAAATTAAACACCCTTGAAAAATTATATTTATGTTTAAAGTATGAGCTACCGGAAATTCAAATGGAAGAGTCTTTACGGTTGGCCGCAAAGAAACCAATTGATAGGATGTTAAAAATTAGTGCTCAATATGGATTGTAATATTTTTTATATAATAAAAAAACGTAGCTTAACGATTAGTTTATTATTATTTTCTTTTTATAGCTGTACTGAAGAAGAAAAAGCAAACAGAAATAACACTTATTATGTGGAACTGATAAATTTTAATGATAGTTTAAAGGAGTTTATTTCGGCTAATATAAATGGAAAGGTATCATTTTATAAAAACGATAAATTGGAAATTATTTCTTTAAACTACATAACAGAGAATTATCCGGATATGCATTATTTTAAAAATACCGGAGAGATTGGTAAACCAATAAAAGCAGGCTCAAAAAAAATAAGAGTTGAATTTTCAGGAAATTATTCAGTTGATAGTATAAAATATCTGGTTCAAAAATATAGATACGAAAACGAAGAATGGAAAAAGATATCAAACATGGGTTTTATAACAGGATTTTCAACGTATAAAAATCTAAGGGAGTATGCTTTAAAAGAGTATGGAAACCAAATAATAAAAACTGTTGTAACATATACATACGATTAAAATTTATTTCAGTAAGCTTTTTAAAAATGCATTAATTCGGGCTGCAATATTTGCTCTGATATGCATGTAGAATAAATTGATATCACTAACATGGTAATTTTACGGGTAAAAATATCTTTCCCGGAACGTCTGCTTACCGTCAAAAAACTATTTTATTAAGCTCGCCGCATGTTTTTCGTCCTGGTTATGGGACGCTATAATGATTGGTCTGTTATTATTATAATTCTGTAAAATAGTATATAAAAGCTGCCCAAAAGTTAAGATTACTGTAATCAGGTAGATTTGTTTTCCTATTAAATTGACATTCAGAATTAGTGGAATAATTGCCTTTTGAACTGGAAACATAAAACAAAGTGATCAAACTGCAACACAGAAGATTTCTGGGTAAAAAAGTTATTTTGTATTTTTTGATAATCAAAACTACATTCGTAAGAAATAAATATAAAGATATCTGAGAGAATGTGCGAGCTAATGAAATTTAAGTAAAACAGAACAATCAAAATAAATAACTATAAATTTTCTTTTTGAATAAGTTACTGCGGCATATTCCGTTTTTAAAGGCTGTGTTTTTACATAGTATTTCTGCATTTGGCGGCCCACAAGGCCACGTTGGAATGGTTCTAAAAACATTTGTGGAGCGCCGAAGAGATTTGACGAAAGAGGAGCTAATGGAATATATTTCTTTCTGCCAGCTTTTACCTGGAGCATCGTCGACACAAACACTTACGCTTATTGGCTATAAACGTGGAGGAGTAAAGCTTGCAATTTTTACTCTTATCATCTGGATAGTACCGGCTTGTGTATTAATGGGGGGCTTATCTTTTATTGTAGGAGGTATACGAAAAGAAAATATCCAAACAAGCCTTTTCCAGTTTATTCAACCAATGGCCATTGGTTTTTTGGCATATGCAGCATTTAAAGCATTTCAGTTAAGCATTAAGAATTTAATTACAAGAATTATTATGTTATTTGCCTTGGTAGGCACATATTTCCTTTTTAAAACCCCATGGATAATTCCTGTTTTAATTATACTGGGAGGGGTTGTGACAAACTTTAGTAATAAACGTATTCCCGAAAAGGAGGTCATAAGGCCAAAACAAATACGATGGACAAATATCTGGCTTTTTGTTTTAATTTTCGCAGTAGCTGGGTTTTTAAGTGAAACAGCAAGAAAACAAAATTGGGAGAATAAAAAATCGTATAATTTATTTGAAAATTTTTACCGTTTCGGAAGTTTTGTTTTTGGAGGAGGGGATGTTTTAATTCCATTAATGTTAGATCAATATGTTGTGAGACCTACTTCTGAAAATGTTGTAAAGAAAAACCCAGATATCATAAAGATTGAAAAAGAAGAATTATTAACTGGCGCAGGGATGGTAAGGGCAATACCAGGCCCGGTATTTTCGATTGCTTCATTTGTAGGAGGAATAGCCCTAAAAAAAGAAGGCCAAAAAGTACAGTTGCTGGGCTGTATAATCGGATCAATAGCCATATTTCTTCCAAGTGCACTACTAGTGTTGTTTTTTTTTCCCGTTTGGCAACAACTGAAAAAATTCGTTGTTGTTTTCAGGTCACTAGAAGGAATTAACGCAGCTGTAGTAGGGATTATGATTGCAGCGACTCTTTACTTAGTAAAAGATATTACGATTGCTTCTTTTAATACCGTTAGTCTATTGAATATTATCGTTATCGTTGGAACTTTTCTAATTCTACAGCTTTCAAAAACCCCCCCCCCATTCATTGTTTTGTTTTGTTTGTTAATTGGGTGGATCTTTTAATTGCATACGATAATACCCCCATTTATCAATTTCTTCTTTAACAATATCGGGTACAAAAAATCGGATAGATTTCTTTTCTTTAATAAGATTCCGAATGAAGGTAGAAGATATTTCAAGTAATGGGGCCTTGAGGATGTGTATATTTGCACCATATGTTTCTTTGATATCAAACCCTGGCCTTTTGTAAATATAAAAGAAATGATTTTTTACGATAATTTCATAATTTTTCCATTTTGTAATATTCTGAAAACCATCACTGCCCATTAAAAGAGAGAATTCGTGTTCTGGAAATTTTTCTTTTAAATATGATAAGCTATCAACAGTGTAAGAAGGTTTGGGTAAATGAAACTCCACATTACTTGTTTTTAAATTTTTTTCGCCATCGATAGCAGATTTAACCAAATGTAGACGGTGGTATTCATTCAACAAGCCTGCCGATTCTTTAAAAGGGTTTTGAGGGGATACAACAAACCATACCTGGTTTAAATCGGAAAAGGAAATCGCAAAATTTGCAATTATTAAATGCCCGATGTGAACAGGGTTGAAGGAACCAAAATAAAGCCCAATCTTCATAAAACATTAAAAATAAATACAATACAAAAATAAAACATTTATGTAAACCTATTCTACCCATATCATTTCTGCTTCATCTAACCGAAGGCTTAAATGATATCCGGCCACGCTGATAGAAACAGGATCACCTAATGGAGCTATTTGATCAACTTTAACTGTTTCGCCGGGAATGAAGCCCATTTCCATAAGCTTTAAAAAAAGATCATCATTTTCAAACTCTTTTATTATTGCCGTCGAACCAATTGGCATTTCTGATAGCCTTTTTTTCATTTTAGATTATACACCAATTTGGTGTTAATACAAATGTATCAAATCAATATTGTTATCTAATTTCGAGATAAGAAAATAACAAATGAAAATCATACAGTTTTTCGATTACGATAGAAACCCAAGGCTTAGCAACAAAAATAGGTTGAGGGACTATATTTATAATTTATTCATAAAAGAAAAGTTAAACCCCAAAAGTATTTCTTATATATTTTGTTCTGATAATCATATAATTAAGATTAATAAAGAATTTTTAAACCATAACTATTATACAGATGTAATCAGTTTCGACTTATCGGAATCCCCCAGTGCAATAGAAGCAGAAATTTATATAAGTATAGATAGGGTAGTATATAACGCAAATAAAGAAGGGGTTTCTTTTAAAGAAGAGTTACATCGGGTTATTTTTCATGGCACTCTTCATCTTTGTGGGTATAAGGATAAAAAAATAGTAGAAGTATTAAGAATGAGAAAAAAAGAAAATAGGTGCCTTAGTGAGTATTTTAATGTTAAAGATTAACTGGAATTAGTTAAGCATAAAAGAATCTTAACAAGTTTCACGTGGAACAAGAGGCTACTAACAATATAGAAAAATCAAAAAATCGAACCCCTATCTTTGCAACTTAAGATGTTTCCCCAATACGATATTATTGTAGTTGGTGCTGGTCATGCAGGATGTGAGGCCGCCGCTGCTGCCGCAAACCTTGGAAGCAAGGTATTGTTGATAACCATGAATTTACAAACAATTGCCCAAATGAGTTGTAATCCCGCTATGGGCGGTATAGCAAAAGGGCAAATTGTACGGGAAATTGATGCCATGGGCGGCTACAGTGGCATTGTTACAGATAAAAGTATGATACAGTTCAGAATGTTGAACCGGTCAAAAGGCCCGGCCATGTGGAGCCCAAGAGTACAGAGCGACAGGATGCTTTTTGCTGCTATCTGGAGGGAAATGCTTGAAAACACGCCCAATGTTGATTTTTATCAGGATACAGTGCAAGGCCTTATTATTGAAGAGGGTATGGCGGTTGGTGTAACGACGGGATTAGGGCACCAGATCAGGTCTAAAGCGGTTGTTTTAACTAACGGAACTTTTTTAAACGGGGTTATACATATAGGAGAGAAAAATTTTGGCGGGGGAAGAATGGCGGAAAAGGCCTCAACAGGCATAACTGAGCAACTGGTTTCTTTGGGATTTGAAACAGACAGGTTAAAAACCGGCACACCGCCCAGAATTGATGGAAGAAGTCTTGATTATTCTAAAATGGAAGAACAGAAGGGGGATGATGAAATTGTGGGATTTAGTTACCTTGATATTGATAAGATAAAGCCAATACAACAAAAAAGCTGCTGGATAACTTATACAAACGATAAAGTACACGAACTTTTAAAGACTGGTTTTGAACAAAGCCCTATGTATCAAGGGCGTATACAGGGAACAGGTCCAAGATATTGCCCCAGTATAGAAGATAAAATAAGCAGGTTTGCTCAGAGAGACCGTCACCAGTTATTTGTAGAACCAGAGGGAAATAACACTATTGAAATATATGTTAATGGGTTTTCAACCTCTTTACCAGAAAGTGTTCAATATCAATCACTTAGAATGGTTACTGGCTTCGAAAATTGTAAAATGTTTAGGCCGGGATATGCTATTGAGTATGACTTCTTCCCCCCAACGCAGCTAAAATTCAGCCTTGAAACTAAATTGATTAACAATTTGTTTTTTGCCGGACAAATTAACGGAACTACCGGATACGAGGAAGCGGCTTGCCAGGGTTTAATGGCAGGAATTAATGCACATCAAAAAACCAGAAAATCAGAACCAGTAATTTTAAAAAGGAGCGAAGCTTATATTGGTGTATTGATTGACGACCTGATCAACAAAGGAACAGACGAACCTTACCGTATGTTTACCAGTCGTGCCGAATTCAGAACTTTATTAAGGCAGGATAATGCAGATCTTCGGCTTACAGAAACAAGCTACCGGCTTGGACTGGCGTCGCAGGAAAGAATGGATAAAGTAAAACAGAAAAGAAAAAATGTAGAAAATATAAAAAACCTACTTAATTCACTGAGCCTGGATCCGGAAGAAACAGCGGGCTTTTTAGAAAGCGTACAATCATCTGCGTTATTAATCAAACAGAAAGCGGCGCAGGTATTACTCAGGCCAATGGTCGGGCTGAATGAAATGATCAAATATATTCCTAAAGTAAAACAGGCACTTGCAGGCTTTGATAACGAAACGCTGGAGCAGGCAGAGATACAGATAAAGTACGATACTTATATCGAAAAGGAAAAAGAACTGGTTTCTAAAATGAGTCAGCTGGAAGATCTGATTATTCCAGATAATTTTAATTATGAAAAACTGATTTCACTCAGTAACGAAGCCCGTCAGAAATTTACAAAAATAAAACCCAGAACTTTGGGACAGGCTTCCCGCATTTCGGGAGTTAACCCAAGCGATGTACAAATATTAATGGTTTTTATGGGTCGCTAAAATTAAAACGTATGAGCCTGAATTTTAAAGAAAATACTCCAAAGGAATTAATTTTTGAGCATGTTACAGAATACCTGCATCTTAAAAATTTAAAAATTAGTAAACAGGATAATACCCGGCCCTGGGGTGGTTTTTTTGTTATTGAAGAAGCCGAAGCAGAAAAATTTATAAACCTGTATTTTTCTGGTTTTACAAAAGAAAAACTAAATATTTCCGGTAAACTGAGCCCCAAAATTTTAATAGTAGCGCCTGAAAAGAGATTAAGCTGGCAGTACCATAACCGCAGAGCTGAAATCTGGAAACTTATTGGTGGAACAGCCGCTGTGGCAACCAGCGATACCGATGAAGAAAAAGAAACCAAACATTTAAATATTGGTGATATTATTCAATTAAGACAGGGCGAGCGACACAGATTGATTGGTTTGAATAACTGGGGTATTGTTGCTGAAATATGGCGACATACCGATACAAAAAACCCCAGTGACGAAGAAGATATTGTTAGGGTGCAAGATGATTTTGGGAGATAACGGACGGCAATAAATTAGCTGGCAAATGATAACGTTTTGCAAAATAGGTGCTGTTGGGTATTGTTTGATGTGAAATCAAGTCCTATTTTTCCTCTGGTATACGGCTCCTTAATTAATATCATTGCAACCAGAATTACCTGATGAAATTTATTTTATTTCTGCTTTCTGTTTTTATTACTATAGGCTCGCTTTCGCAAAATAAGCTGGCGCTGATTGTTGCTGTAGGCGAATATCCTGCAACAAGCAAAATAAAACCAATAGCATCTGTAAACGATGTAAAATATATAAAGGCAGCGTTAGGCCGAAACGGGTTTGAACAAAACAATATCGATACACTAATTAACAGTAAGGCAACTAAAAAAGCAATAATAAATTCACTTACCCAGCTTTCAGAAAAGGCAAAGAAAAATGATATCGTTGTCATTCATCTTTCATGCCACGGCCAGCAAATAAGAGATCAAAAAACAATTGAGCTTGGAAAAGATGAAGACGACGGATATGATGAAGCCTTTTTGCCTTACGATGCAATGCCTAAATACAACCCAACCGGTTACAAAGGTGAAAATCACCTGCGTGATGATGATTTGTATCCGCTTCTTCTTAACATAAGAAAAAAACTTGGCAGCGAGGGAAGCTTGTTGGTACTTTTAGATGCATGCCACTCCGGAACCGGTACCCGGGATGAAAGTTTTGCAGTAACCCGCGGCGAACCTGTTCCTTTTCCTGATCCTGAAAATCCTTTGGATTCAGTAATAAATTTATCGGCAGCTGAAGCAAAACAGGGTTTTTTTGAAGCTGCAGCGGATTCGCTTTCCAATATGGTTGTTATAAGCGCCTCATCGCCCCACCAGGTAAATAAACAGATTATCATTAATAACGAAGAGATAGGCTCGCTTTCTTATTCATTTTATAAAGCATTAACCGAAATGTCAGCAGAGAATACCTATCAACTGCTGTTTGAAAAAATAAGAGCAACCATGCAGGCTTTTATTCCTGAGCAAATACCCATGATGGAGGGTTACGGACAACAAATTATATTTAACGGAAAATATAAATCCAGGGAAGATAAAATTTACATAAGGGTTGGTGATAAAACAGGCGGTAGTACCGTAGACTCATTATTTAGTATTGAAAAAGGTCTGCTGGATAATATTGCAAACGGAACCCGTTGCAAAATTTATAAAGCAGAAAGCAACGAAATTTATACGAATGCTGTTATAAAAAGAGTTGATAATTTCAGAAGCTACGGCGCTGCAGAAAAAAATCTGACCAAAACAGAATTATATGAAATAAGGATGGACGAAGAGAGTTATGGAAACCTTGAGGCGGCGGTTAAACTTAATTTTATCGAGTCAGATGCTCCGGCAAAAGCCCTGGAAAAACAGGTGAAACAATTTATGAAGCCCTATAGCTTTTTAAAAATAGCAGATAAGGCAGATTTTCAGCTGGAAGTAAAAAAAGACGGAGAAGGAAAACGGGCAATACTCACAGACAGAAACAATAAAACCATTTGGTCTGCCGGTATTTTAAATAAAGATTCATTATCTGCAGAGCAGAAAAAACAATTTATTGCAGGTATAAAAAGAGAATTAAGAGTAAAGTATTTACGTGCCATGCCCGATGGTGGAGAACTTGCTCAGTATGTTTCGGCAGAGATTGTGCCGGCAAAGGAATATAATAAAGCTGCCGGCATAGAGTTGCAGATTGGAGACGTTTATGCCCTTCATATCCAGAACAACAGCAACCAGAATCTTTACTATACCGTTTTGGATATTTACCCGGATAATAATATAGAAGTGATGTATCCGTACAAAGGAAAAGAACCGGCCGATTATGTTATAGGTAAAAATAGTCCGGTTGTGCGACAACTGGCTGTAAGCAAAGGAAGTCCTGTAGGGGTGGAGTTTTTAAAAATAATTGTTTCGAAAGAACCCATGGATTTAAAAAGCGTTTTTGAGAAAAAAATTACCAGAGATAATATGCAGTCTTTTCAAACAGTAATGGATGATTTATTTAATGAAAAGCAAGGGAAGGCTGCAACAAGAGGAGATATATCAAACATCAAAGCCGAAGAAATCGGAATAATTAGCGTTAGCTTTATTATTAAATAACCTTAATGTATACACTTTGAAAGTATCTATAAAAAAATATGGTTACCTGGTTTTGTTGCTTTTTTACAGTACTTATCTATCAGCACAAGCCGCAACAAAAACAAGAGAGATAGAAGTTGTTTTCGAAGTGTATTTCGTTTACCCTGTAAACGACACCGTAATCGCCTATTTAAAAGGTACCGATGGTCTTGAAATAAAAAAAGGCATGGCCGCTACTGCCTACCAGGCATATAGTAAACCGGCTGATGGATCGGAGCCCGACCGGGAATTTAAAAAAATTGGCACAGGCAGGGTGGTACAGGCCGACAGTATGATTGCCTGCATGATAAAACTGAACAAAGTATCTGAAAAGCTACGCCAAGGCGATATGATTGCCCTTAAGATGAATGCACCGGCAGCCGGATACAGAAGCATTTTTTCGGATCTTGTTTTTAATAAAATAATTTTTTCAAACTCCAGCAATAAAAATTTTTACAGTCTTAATGATATTTTTTATAACGATAACAAACAGAAAGAAGACTCGCTTTATGAGGTTATGATCGCCGACCTGAAAGAATCTTACGAATTTTTAAAAACCATTGATAACCTTCCTAAAACCGCAACCTCAAAAATGACCACGGGCAGGTATGCGGGTAAATCGGCATTAGAAGCTATGCGTGATGCAACCCGAAAAGATATCGAAAGCTACTTACTGTTTGTAAAAGATTTTCCGGCAAAGTATATGTCGCACCCGTATAAGCTTAATGAAACTTTTGCCACCTGGATAATTAACGAAGCCCCCATAAGCCCAACAGAAGTTAAAAAGGCGCTCTACCCGGTTTATAAGAACAAAGCACTTTTTATGAAGCTTTTACCCGAGTACAAACAAACAATTCTAAAGGATGGCCACTGCCGCACTTTTGCCGGCTATGTGCAGGATTCGCTGGCAGCAGAAAAATATACCGAAGCCGCTTCATTAAATGATTTTATAAAAACAGTATCCTATGCTTTAAATGACACTACCGGCAAAGCACTGTACTGGTTGTATGAAGCCGAAATAAATCACGATCAGGAAAGATATGCAGCTGCGGTACCACTTTGCGATTCGTCAATTACCTATGCGGCCCTCGCCGGCAATAAGGAATTTGAACTGGCTGCTATGGCAAAAGCCATATACTGCCTGTATAAATCCGCTCAAACATTGCGGACAAAAAAAATGCTCATTGATTTCGAAAACAAACTTATAGCGTACAAGCCAACCCTTACCGACGATGTGTATAATTCAAACTGGCAAAAAAGATTTGAATACGAAGGTGCCATGTATTATGCCGAGGGTAATTATGGTGCGGCATTAAAATCTTACGCCCAATTGATTGTCCTGAACAAAGAAATAAACAGCTACGAATCGCTCAAAAAAAATGCCGAATATTTTGCATTTATTGCCCGTGTAAATAATGATCAGGGAAAGCCTTCCAATGCTTTGGATTCCTTTACCAAAGCTGCCTATATTTATAAAGTTAATTTTGATACACTTAACTGGGCAAAAACTCAAAATGAAATAGCATATAGTTATTATAAGCTGGCTAATTATAGTAAGTGCATGGCTTACACAGATTCTGCCATGAAAAAATTATTACCGCTAAAAGATTTTAATGATGCAGGATATTCCAGGTCGCTGATGGGTAGTTGTTACTGGGAGTTGGGCAAATACGATTCTGCAGTAATTGCACATACAGAATCCATAGCGTTAAGAAAAAAAGCAAATAATTTATCTGGCCAGGCACATTCGTGGAAAAGTATTGGCGAACTGTATTTATTAAGCGGACAAAAAAACCAGGCCCTGCAGGCTTATGATTCTGCGGCCAGCTTTTATCAACAACTTAAAGACAGCTCAGGCCTTGCAGAAACGTATAATAAAAAGGGAAATGTTTTTTATAACGATGAGAACAATAGAAAAGCAGCCGAGTATTTTGAAAAAGCAAAAGGTATTAACAGCAAAACCACGGTAGAGGCATTATATAATTTAGGAAATGCATGGTATGATATGGACTCCGTTAAAGCCCGTAATTATTTTATAGCCTGCAGTCAATTATGCGAAACCACAAAAAACACATCTTACCTTTTTGATGCAACAAGAGCCCTTGCAAACCTGGCATATCGTACAAACAATATAGCGGGGGGCGATAAATTATATAATACATGTCTTGATCTTAGTAAACAATTAAACACAGCAAGCAGTTATGGCGACTGCCTGTCTTTAAAAGCAAATGGTTTTAAAACACAATCACAATTAGACAGCGCCCTGCTTTATTATAACCGGGCAATACAGGTTTTTGATACGGTCAGCACGTCAGGCGTAATTTGGCAGCTTAACGGTATTGCCGATGTAAATATCTCGATGGGAAATTTTCCTGCAGCAAAAGAAGCATTTGGTAAAGCCATTAAGCTTGCCAGGGAAAACAACAACAGCATTGCATTGGGCGCAACTTTGGAAGCCACTTCTTTTTTATATGGCCTTAATGGCGAGTTTGAAGAAGGATTAAAAAACAGTGATAGCGCCCTTGCCATATTCAGCAGATCGGGCAATATTTTAAGATTGGGGAACACATACCTGTCAAGGGGAACCTTGTATAAAAGTATGGGTGAGTATAGCAAATCAATTAATGCATTTTTAACGGCCGATAGTTTGTATATAGATCAGCAATCTATAGAAAGCAGGAGCGTTGTTTCAACCGATATCGGCGTTACTTATTTTACCCAATATGATTATGTAAATGCACTGAAGTATCACAAACTTGCTTTGTCTCAACTTAAAAAAGATGTTGTTAATGAAAGCTATCTATTAGGCAAGGGAAATATTGGAGAAGATTTATTCTATTTAAAAAAATACAGCGAAGCAGAAAAAGAATTGCTTGAAGTATATCCAATAACAAAAGAAAAAAAATTACACCGTGTTGCATCAGGCATTGCACTTAGCCTGGGAAAATTGTATTACGAGACGAAGCAAACAGACAAATCAATTGACTATTTTGTATATGCGGCCGAATATGCCAACAGCAGCGGCGAAAAAGAAAAAGCCATTGAAGCATTAACTTTTCTGGGACAGATTGATAAAGACAAAGGCAAAATAGAAAAAGCAGAAGATGATTTCAGAAAAGCCACAGCCATTGTTGCCGAATATAAAATTGCTTTAGGCTGGGAACCATTTTATCAGCTGGGACTTTTATACTTTGCACAAACTAAGTTCGATAGCTCTTTACGGTACTTTAAAAAAGCGGTAGAACTGCTTGATAAAAATTCCGAAAATCTATACGGCGGAGAAGAAGCAAGAAAAATTTTTAACAACGATCCAAAAAAATCTGACCTCTACAACAAGATCACATTTGCTTATTACAATCTTGGTAATATAAAAGAAGCATGGGCTTATGCCAACAGAAGTAATATCGCAGGTATAAAAGAGCTTTCCGGTTCTTTATCTGCTTCATCAAACGGCGAAGAAAAAAACGAAGCACTGAAAAAGCTGCTGGCCATGCAACAATCTAAAAAGGCTTTGGAAAACACTCTTGAAAAACAGGAAGGATTGGCAAAAGAAGAAACCCTGAAGAAGATAGAGATTGTAGAAGCCAATTACAACAACTTCCTGCAGGACGTTGTGGAAAAATACCCGGAGCTGAGTATATACTTTACCCGTTCTAATGCAGATGAATTTAATAACTACAAAAGTAAATTGCCCGGAGATGTAGCAGTGTTGTTATACCTGCTCAACAATAATACCTTAATGATATTCTCATTAACCAAAGAAAAACTTTCGGTTGATACGATGACGGTTGATGTGACCGCTAAAGTAAATGCATTTATCGAAGCGATAAAAAACACATCAAAACAAACCGGTACCGGTGCGCTGGCAGTAAGGTCTGAACCGGTGGATGAAGAAAAACCCGCTGGCAATATTGAATTTAAAGATTTGTCTGGTCAGTTATACAATATGCTTATCACCACAGTTGCCGATAAAATAAACGGTAAGAAAAAATTATGCATCATTCCCACGGGAGTTTTCAGCAATATGCCTTTTCAGTGCCTGGGTACTAAAACTTCCAATAAAGGCTTTAAATTTTTGATAGAAGATTACAGTATTTTTTATACTAACAAAATGTCGGTATTTAATACAGGCGAAAAAGATATTCCAAAAACAACAAACATGAGCTCCTTTGCAGCATTTGGAGTGCCTGATGCAACTTTAAGTTTTAATATAGATGAAGTAAAAGAAATTGGAAAAATTCTGGGATCAGATTCAACGGTGTATTCCGATGCAAGGGCTACCGAAAGCATGGCAAAGCAAAGCCTTCGAAATAAAAAGTATATACACTTTGCTACACACGGGGTGTTGAACTATTCATCAGATTATTCGCAATCATACCTGAAACTATTACCCGATAAAGACACCAGCAATGGCAACAACGGGCAATTAACCATGAGAGAAATTCAAAGTATTGGTATTACTGATTGCAATATGGTCATCCTGTCGGCATGCCAGACAGCAGTAAGCAAACAGCTGGTAAAGGGCTGGAATATTTCGCCGGCCAATTCTTTCCTGGTTAGCAATGTTAAAACGGTTGTTGCCAGTTTGTGGAAAGTTGCTGACGAGCCCACAGGCCTGCTCATGCAATATTTTTACGAGAACCTTTCACTACCGGTACCGATGGAAAAAGCAGAAGCGTTACGTCAGGCGCAAATAAAGCTGAGCCAGGTACCACGCTTTAGCCATCCTAATTACTGGGGTGCATTTGTGTTATATGGCGATTGGAGATAAATACCCGCTGCAGGGTATGTAAGAGAGTTTTTAAGAAGTTAATTTTAATCAAATAAATAAACATTTATGAAAAAGGTTTTTTTGCTATTGGCTGTTATTGTTTTTCTGGTTTCTGAAATAAATGCACAAAAATTGCCACTGGGCCCAACACCCTCTAAGGCGCCGTGTACAACACTTATGGGTAGCGCAATGCTGCCTGTAGCGGTAGACACAACGAAAGGAAGAAATGTTGCAAATAATGATGTAGCGTGGGAAAATGGCGATGTGATACTGGTAAAGTTTATGGACAATGTTGGCAGTGATCAGTTACGTAATATAATCATGCGCTATGCAAAAACCTGGGAACAATATGCCAATATCACCTTTAAGTTTATGCCCGATAATACGCCCACAACAAATATCAGGGTTAAGCTTGGAAGCAGGGAAGACAGGCTTGGACATAACTCTCAGTTGGGTATCCAATGCAATGATATTCCTCAATATCAACAAACACTTAACCTGGACACATCAGACTTTATAGATTATAAGGAATATGTAAACCAGTATAAGAGTGGAGGCCCCTTTCTTCAATACCTTAGAAATAAAGGAACCGATTTTAAAAATTATACCTACAAGGATCTGTATAAAGACGTGATTCTGTTTAAAGATCCCAATGTGAAGTGGAATTACAGTTCCATGCAGGGAACAACCATGCATGAATTTGGCCATTCTTTAGGCTTGCTTCATGAGCAAAGCTATCCTAAGGGCATAAAGTGGAATACAGATACAGTATATAAATACTACGCCAAATACCAGGGATGGGATAAAGAAATGGTTGATTTTAATGTGCTGGGTGCAAGCGACTTTTTTTACACAAATGGCACCGCTTACGACCCGCTTTCTATTATGCATTACCCGGTGGAAGCATGGCAAACTGTTGACGGATTTACTGTTGGGTCGAATACTGAACTATCTGAAGGAGATAAAAAAATAATAGCAGCCCTGTATCCAAAAGATAAAAAAGTTTCAATGCTGGCAGTACCTAAGATTGAAATTACCAATATTGGATATGGCGAAGTGAAGACAGACAATGTAAAAAAAGGAGTTTTGATCTATCCATCATTTGATATAAAAACAAGCGCCATTTTGGGAAATGTATATTTTGTTGCAAGGCTCACAACCGAAGACGGGCTGTATTTTTTACCCACAACCAATGAAAACTACAGCTGGAATAAAATGGCTGCCACTTATGTTAAAATGAGGTTGCTTCCAAGTTCTAAAACCAGCTATAATAAAAACGGTGAAAAAAATCTTGAGCTGTTTTTCCCTTACAAGGAAATGCCGGACGTGGCGGGGAAAAAGGTAAAAATTCAGTTTTCTGTTTACCAGGATGATGTGGTAAATAACAGGTATCAAAAACTTACATTTAACTTCCTCTCTTCTCCTTTAAATATACAGAAGTAAAATATTTTTTCCGTCATAGATCAGCCATCGTTTATAAACGGTGGCTGATCTATTTAAAATAACTAAGCCTCTGTTATTTTATTTGCCGAAAGTACCATTCTTATTTCGCCATAACTGATACTTTTGGGTAGATTGTCTACAAGCGCTTTTAGATTTAGGGTGCCGTGTATGGCAGCAGCCTCATTTATAAGAGCCTGTTTTTCTTTACTCACTATTTCATCAATACCTATATCTCCTGTGCCCACAAAATAAGAAAGATGGCTCTCAATAGTACTGGTTACATAATTTCTTTCTTTGGCAATTTCTGCAATTCCTTTTCCGGCTTTATATAATTCAAAAGAAAGGGTTTTAGAACCGGTCTTGGGTTTTGTTGACTTTGATTTTCTTTCTTTTTTTGGATTATCAGCTTTTGCATGCATCCTGGATTCAAGGCCATTTCTTTCGCAATAGTTTTGCACAGCCTCTAAAACCTCATCACCGTATTTTTCTGCCTTTGCTCTTCCAAAGCCGATGATCTGCATCAGCTCTTGTTTTGTAAGCGGCAAGTAAGTACAAATTTCCTGCAAAGAAGCCTGGTTGGCCACCATGTATATAGCCTGGCCGGTTTCGGAACAAACCAGGTTGCGCCAGCGCTTTAGGGTTTCAAACAGCTCCGTGTTGGATACATCTGTATTGCTAACTTTAGTTTCGCTGGCATAGCAGGTAATATTAAATCTGGGCAGCACGTATTTTAGTTTGTGCTGTAAAAATCCGGTAATAGAAAAAGGTTGTTTACAAAACTGCATATAAAAATTACTGTTGTATAGAACCAAAACAAAATCGTTAAGCTTTTCATTAATTGGCGAAGCTGTTTCCTTGTGTTCTGTTATTAATGGATGATCTTTTAATTCCTTAATATAGCCTTCCAGCTTTGGAATAAAATGATTGGCTGCGTCTGAAATTCTTTTTTGCAGTAATACGTTATTTTCTATAACAGCCTCATCTTTCATCAGCCCGACAATCACCCCGATGAATTTTAAACCCACGGCTTTATCTGCAGATATATGATGTTTAAAATTTTCTATCCATTCAACAGCGTCTTTATTTAATTTTTCGGTATGCTGTTTTATCTGAAATTCTAATTGTTCAACAGCTGTTGTTATGCCGGCAAAAGAAAAAAGGCCTTCCAACAACTGCTTTGTAAACAATTGTCTTGCTCCCGAAAACCTATCTTCTAAAGAACCCTTATAAGAAAGAGATTGTTGACCTTTAATTACATTTTCGTTGCTATATATAGCTGCAGAAGGGATCTTACTCAATAAAACTATTCCTTCTAAACTTGTGCAACGGCTTAGCGCAACATATACCTGTCCGCTGCTAAATGCGGCACCGGCATCAATCATTACTTTTTCAAAAGTCAAACCCTGGCTTTTGTGAATGGTAATTGCCCAGGCAAGCCGTAAAGGGTACTGTGTAAATGTGCCTAATGTTTCCTGTTCAAGCTTTCCATCAGCATGGTTTAGTGTGTAACGACTGTTTTCCCAGGTTTCCACCCCAACTTCAATTTCATTGCCATCGCTCTCAACTATTATTTTTTCTTTTTCCAGGGACTTTATCACACCAATTTTACCATTGTAATATCGTTTTTGAATCAGATCGTTTTTTAAAAACATTACCTGCGCCCCTTCTTTTAAAGCCAATTCAAATTCTACCGGGTACATATTTTCCGGAAAATCGTTTTCAATTTTAGCCTTGTAAGTAAATGTTGCCCTGTCAATTTTATATAATTGCTGCTGGTTGATCAGGTCAGCCTGATTATTGTGTGAGGTAAGGGTAATATATTTTTCATCTGGAGAAGGATTAAAACCAGGATCAAACCGCAGGTGCAAATCTTCAAAATCATCTGCCTCCATATGGTTGTTGCGAACTTTGTTAAGCAGCCGTACAAAGCTTTCTTCTTTCTGGCGATAAATTTTATTCAGCTCTATTAATAATGGAGATTGCTCTTTAATAGCCAGGCTATCAAAAAAGAAAGGGGAAGCGTAGTATTCACTCAAAATATTCCATTCATGATTTTGTGCTACAGGAGGTAACTGGTGCAGATCGCCAATGCATAATAATTGAACACCACCAAACGGCAAATGATAATTTCTCCTGGCATGTTTTAAAATAGTATCAATAGCGTCCATCACATCGCAGCGAACCATGCTTATTTCATCAATCACCAGCAATTCCATTTTACGTAACAACTGTTGCCGTTGTTTATTGTACCGGATTTTTGCAAGCAGATCTTCCTTATTGTTTTTAGTAGGTAGAAACGGATGAAAAGGTAACTGAAATAAACTATGTAGCGTAACACCGCCTGCATTTATTGCCGCCACCCCGGTTGGAGCAGCTATAATAATGTTTTTTGTAGAATTATCTTTCAGGTATTTTAGAAAAGTAGTTTTTCCAGTGCCCGCCTTTCCTGTTAGAAAAATATTTTCGCTTGTTTCTGTAATAAAGCGAAAGGCAAGGTCAAAAACTTCGTTATGTTCAATAAATTGCATTACAATAAAGATAAGAGGATAATAAGAAACCAGGCCATTTAAATAGGCATGCCAGTCCGACTTTCAGTCAGTGTTTTTTTCTCACTAAAAACTGTTTTTTTTCCGTTTGTGACTAATCCGGTTTTTTATATCATTGTTTTCCGTTACAGGAATAAAAAAAAGATAGAAAGTTTTCACAATATTTCCGATGTGAAATCTAATCTATCTTATCAGGGAAAATTAAGCAGTGGCCTTACTACCCAGCATGAGTAATTCATTTACCTCTACTTCGGTAATGGATTTCTTAATGCCCTCCTTGTCTGTATAGCTGCGGCTAATTAGTTTGCCCTCTATGGCTACCTCGCTTCCTTTGTTTAAATACTTTTCAACAATGTCGGCGATTTTGCCCCAGGCTACAAGGTTGTGCCATGTTGTTTCTTTAACTTTTTCACCTTTGGCATTACGGTACACCTCGTTTGTGGCGATAGTGAAGCGGGCCAGTTTTTTTCCGCTTTGAGTGTTTTTAATTTCGGGGGCGTTGCCCAGGTTACCAATGAGTTGAACTTTGTTTTTTAATGCGTACATATTTTAAAATTTGTGTCTCGTCTTAGGCGAGGCGATTATTAATTTATTTCAATCAACCGGGACAAACATCATTTCCGGCTGACAAACAAATATGCGATGACAGAAAGGCTATAGCCGGAGATTATCCTTTTACTTACCTATATAAGCGTTTGTAATCGGATGTGAAGAATACAAAAACACCAATTAGAGCTAAACTCAACCCAGTAATATGTTAAAGCAAAAAGAAGATAAAACCTGCCTGCTTTGCGATAAAGTGCTGAAAGGCCGAAGCGATAAAAAATTTTGCGACGATTATTGCCGTGCCGCCTATAATAATGACCTTAAAAGCGCCTCCAATAATTTTATCAGGAATGTAAATAATGCCCTGGGTAAAAACAGGCGTATTCTGGAAGGCCTGTTGCATGAAGGAGAACAGATGCGTAAAGCAAACCGGGACAAATTGCTTCAACTGGGGTTTCAATTTAAATATATGACACATACCTATACCAATCAAAAAGGAAATGTATATCATTTTTGTTATGAGTATGGATATTTGCCGTTGAAGAATAATTGGTTTTTGGTTGTAAAGAGAAACGAAGAATAAGCACTTTCCCTGGTTGTAAAAAAAGGTTCCTAAAAGCAACAATATACACAATTGTATAATCTGTACGTATGCAGGATTATTTAAAGTATTTTTGCAGGCTTAATTAATGAATTTGCGATTATTACTAAACAGAATTACAGGAACTATTTTTTTTATTGTAACTACATTTTGCATAATTCAAAAAACCAATGCACAATGCGCTACTCCTATCTCTGTTTTTCCATATAATGAAGATTTTGAAACAACCAACGGAAACTGGGTTCCGGGAGGAACAGGATCAGATTGGATATGGGGCACACCAGCCAAACCTGTAATTACAGGTGCAGCATCTGGTATAAAATGTTGGATCATCGGTGGATTAACTGCTAGTAAATATAATGATGGGGAGGCTTCCTGGTTACAAAGCCCCTGTTTTGATTTTACAAGCCTGCAATATCCATACATATCATTTAGTGTTTTTTGGGAAATGGAAAGAAGATTTGACGGCGCAAATTTTCAATATTCTACAAACCTTGGCGCAACCTGGACAAATGTTGGAGGTGTAGCAGATCCTGTAAATTGCTTAAATGATAACTGGTTTAATTATACACCCGTTACTTATCTTTCAACTTTAGCATCGGTAAGAGATGGCTGGTCTGGCAATATACAGAGCACTTCGGGAAGTTGCCAGGGAGGAGGAGGAAGCGGAAGATGGGTAAATGCCCAACATTGTATGCCTAATTTAGCAGGTATACCGAATGTAATTTTCAGATTTACATTTGGAGCAGGAACACAATGTAATGCTTATGATGGTTTTGCTATTGATGATATAAAGATTACAGAAGCACCGCCAAATAATGCGTCATTTACTTATTCCTGTACCAATAACACAACGGTAAATTTTGCAAACACCTCAGCACTTTGTCCTGTATTGTCATGGGATTTTGGCGATGTTGCATCAATACCAAACAACAGCTCAACGCTGCAAAATCCAATACATATTTTTTCAGGTCCCGGAAAGTATACTGTTACTTTAACTGCCACAGGCCCTTCTAATGCACCATCAACTACGACGCAAACAATAAATATTTTAGGCTTAACAACATCGGTAATTTCTAATAACAATTGTTTTGGAGATAAAAACGGATCTGCATCAGTAAATGTTATTCCTGTTTCTGCTGCACCCTTTTTTTATTCATGGAATACTACACCAATACAAACTACAGCAATAGCAACAGCCCTTGCCGGAGGAACATATACGGTTACCGTAAATGCGCTGAATAGCTGCACCACTACAGCTACAGCTATAATAACGGAACCTGCAGTATTAACACATAGCGTAAATATTATTCAACCCGGCTGTGCAGTTGCAACCGGTTCGGCAACTATAACAGAGAGTGGTGGCACAGTTCCTTATACCTACTCCTGGTTTCCTTCGGGAGGAACAGGAGCTACAGCAAGTGGACTTGCTCCGGGAAATTATATAGTTACCGTTACAGACAGTAAATTATGTAAAGAAAACATCAGCATAAATATTGCAATCGCAACGCCACCTAATATCAGTATTATTAATAGCAAAGACGCCAGTTGTTTTGGATTAAGCGATGGCAAAGCCACAGCACTGGCTACGGGGGGTAATCCTCCTTATACTTATAGCTGGAATACAATACCTGCACAAAACACAGCTACCGTAGTAAATCTTTCTGCAGGAAATTATTCTGTAACTGTTACAGATAATAATGGATGTTCTGCAATAACATCAGTTCAAATATCAGAACCACCAAATGGCTTTTGTGGTGAAGTTTATTTCCCCAATGCATTCACACCAAACGGCGATACAAAGAATGATGATTTTGGACCGCTTGGAAATATTGCCGCAATCAGTAATTATCATTTACTGGTTTATAACCGGTATGGGGAATTAGTGTTCGGCAGCAAAGACCCTTTTGAAAGATGGAATGGTTTTTATAAATCGAAACTAAACAGCCCGGGTAGCTTTGTTTGGAGTGCTACTTATACATACAAGGGCCGATTCAATCGATCTGAACAAGGAACGGTTGTCATAATAAGATAATAGCAATTATTGTATTGAAAATTCTGCAGTCTTATTCTTTGGGAAAATAACGAACCCTGCCGGTTCTGTTTTAGGCTCTTTCGGAAAATCTTCAACCTGCAATTCAATCCTCCGGGTAATATCACTCAAAGAAGAAAGACGCTGAAGTGTATAAGGAATAGTATCCAGCCCTGATGCAAATTTTAAAATATAACTGTAAATAGCAAACAAGCTTCCGGCCATAATGGTTGTGCTGTGCAGGTTTTTAGATACAATCAGGGAGACACCAATTACCAAAAGTACCATAATTTCCATAAAGCCAAAGTTCCAGGCTTCTTTATCCGAAATACGAACCTGCCATTTGCGTAAATTATTATAATGATGACGGATGTTTATATTATCTCCGGCAGAAATGATATCTACCTGCTTTTCCAGTTCATCATTTTTAAGTTTGTTAAGCCGCCTCATTTTTTTTCCATACAAAAAACTGATCACTATCACAGGAACTAAAATTGCCAGGCAAATCCCAACAACGGTCTTATCATAAAAAAATAATAAGATCAAAGAGCCCAAAATATTATACACCGCCTCAATAACATAAACCAGGTCATGTTCCAAAAAATCAACAAACTCCCTGGCAAGCGTTGAGTGGGCACTTAATTTAGAGACTTCAATTTTATTGTACCTGCGGCTCAAAAATTTTGTAACAAGAGAAGTGTAAATAGCGGTATAGGTACGGGTGTCATACATATGTCGCAGGGTGCCAATTATTAAATAAATAAGATGAACGATGGTTAAAACAATTAACCCCCTGTAGCTTCCCTTAATAAGATCGTTAATAGCCTCCCCAAAAAAATAAAAGCGTAATAAGCCCCCCAACATCTCCAATGAGAAAAGAGAATAAGTAAATATCAACTGATATTTATGCTTCATCATCAAACTTCGTAAAATCTGAAATCTGGACATAGTTTTTTTCTTTTGATTCTTAAATCATCTAAATAAAAAGCCTAATAGGCTGATTGAATTTGTAACGGGGTTAATAAGACGGGAAAAACGGTTTTACGTTTAATTGCTGCGGAGGCCTTCCCTTTCAGTTACAGAATTATTAACAATTCCTGTAACTAAGCCACAACAATTTGAAGAACCGCATTGGCAGTTAAAAGGCTCCATGTTTTCATCCAGGAAGGTTGCGTAGTTGAGGGTTAGTTCTTCGCCTTTTTCAATGTTCCTTAAGGCTACTACATTTAGTCCTTCATAAGTGGTGTTCGGATCACAACTGTGATTTTGAGGAGCCCAGCCGGACGGATTGTTATCCCACAGCAAAAATACTTCTTTGCTAAGAGGATAAGCGTATTTTCTAAAAGTTTCCTTTTCCTTAACATTCCAATAACGCTCTACATAATTACGGGTAATAATAGGCTGTGCCATTCCTTCTCCTCTAAAGATCAGCTCTTTAGCTCCTATATTTTGGGTTGCATAAATACCGTAGCCGGCAATTGCATTTCCCTTCATAGTGTATTTTTTTTGCTTACGTTGATAACGGCCAATGCCTTCATCAATGATTTTTTTGAGAAAACCGGCCTGGCCAATACCGTCACATTTTAATATATAATCAGCCGACCCCTCGTACCCATCTTTATAAAAAACAGAACAGGTAAAATTTATTTCGAGGAAGAACAACTCATTTTTATCATTAACCCTGAAATCTAGCCGGGCATAACCAACTCCGCCAAAGCCCTGAAAAATTTGCAATGCCGCTTCTTTCAATTGTTCTTCCAGAACCGGATCGTTGCAAGGGATATTTGCTTCGGGGTGAAGTTCAGATGTTTTTAATGTATATGTCTTAAACTGAAAACCTTTTGGAAAAATATATTCAACAGGTTTAAAGGCAGAACAATCTCCTTCATCATTAGCAACAACCATTACGGTAAATTCCCTACCGTCAATATACTCTTCAACTAACAAAGGACCGTATTCATCTATTATTGACGTCGCTTTATTTATGAGCTCTTCTTTATTATGAACCAACGAATTTTCATCAATACCCAGGCTATCTCCGGCTTTATCTGGTTTTACAAATAAAGGATATTGCAAATGACCACATTCTTTCTCAATAATATCAACAGACTCGATCAAAGCAAAAGCCGGCGTTTTTATACCTACGGTATAAGCCACATATTTCATCAGATCTTTTGTGGGATCATACAAGATAGATGTTGGCCCGGTAAAAGGAAGATTAAGCAACTCCATGTAATAGATGACATCAACCGAAGGGATACTCCATTCCAGGTAACCTTCACAAAGATTTACGAAAATGTCGTAGTTCTTTTTCTTTAACTCTTTAAGTTGTTTATAGGTAGACAGTTTATTCAACAAAATATGATCGAAACTTGCATTTGGTATCAGGTGGCTCAGGTCCCTGGCAGGGTCATAATTTTTATAATCTACATCAGATGTGGAGTAATCGGGCTGAAGAACACAGACTTTCATAGTGATTATTTTTTCGCTGGTCTTTTAAGAAATACCCAGCGAACCCTTGCGTTTTAGCGCTTTTGCGGTTACCTTCTTTCTTTGATAAGCATCATTTATAATGGCTACAACTAATTGAGTAAATGTTTTGCCACTTAATCTTAATATAGCGCCAATAGAAGTATAATCCTCATCTTCGCTTAAACCACATTGTGCATTTACTTCCAGTACATAAATTTTCCCGGTTTCTTTATCCATACGAAGATCAACCCTTGTATAGCCCTTGCCCTTGGTAGCAACATAAGCTTCCCAGCTGATCCTTTTTATCTCATCAATCAAAGCAGCATCCGGAAGTTCGTATTCATAAAAATTACCTTCATTAGGCATTGGCTTTTCTTCTTCATAAATTTCCCAAAGCCTGTCGAAGCTTAAAAACTTTTCTTTATCCGGCAAAGAAGGATGAAATATACGCTCTACGGGTTCATATATTTTTGCATTTCCGGGCTTATCATAAGAGCCAACGATCAATACAGTATATTCCGGTCCATTAATAAAAGATTCGGCAACAATACCATCGCTGGTTAATTGCCAGCCACGATAGCCATCAAACATATTTTGCACCTGCTTGTTCAGGTCTTCTACGGTACATACAACATTTCTAACGCCAACACCCATACTGCCACCCGAAACAGAAGGCTTTACAATAACCGGAGAACCCAATTTGGCGAGAACATCATTAATATTTTGTTCCCTTGTCATTATTGCTTCCCATGGCGCAGTACAAACACCAGCAGTATCAAAAGCCTGTTTCATGGGTATTTTCGAAGTGGTAATATGATAAAAATATTCATCAGAGCCTGTATACAAGAGCCCTTTTTCTTCCAAGAGCTTAACCACAGATATTCCGGGAGTGCCATTCACTTCATCGCCATCGCAAAGATTAAAGACAAGGTGGATCTTGTTATCCTTTTCATTTTTTTTTGCAATACTTTCTATAACCGTCCTGTAATTGTTTATGGTAACGGGCTGCCATTTCCACTCTACATCCAGCTCATTGAAAGTCTTTGTATACTCTGCAATGCTTTGAGAAAAATCGTAGTAATAATCAATATTGGGGTCATTGGTTTCCAAATGTGGAGCCAGAACCCAAACATATAGCTGGTTTAATGGTACAGCGGATAAAAAAGAGTTAGATGGAGCCATACAGGGAAAAATGTATTACAACGACAGCGTTTGTTTTACCTGTGATCTAATAAAATCAGTCAACCGGTATTTAGCCAGCGTTTCTACAGAAAGATGTGAAGCACCATTAATTAATTGTAAACACTCCCTGCTTCCACAATTGCAAACAAAGGGTTGTGCCATTTCCCATTCAGTACTTGGATAGAAAAATGTAAGCTCATCCCCTGGTTGCAAAGGAGTAATGCACATAAGCTGCATAGTAGTGGTGTTAAAAAAAACATTGGGCTCACAACTATGATTAATGTATTGCAAAAACTCCGGCATCAGCGTAATGTGCCTGTCAGCACTGGTTTGCACGGTTAAGTAAGTTGCATACGACTGTGTAATACCTGCGCCAAAATCGCAGATAATATCTCCGGGAGCAAAGCTAACGGTAGCGTGCAATGATTTTTGATTGGAAGAATTATTCAGTAACACATTTGCAAAAATGTGATGGCTGATAACTTCCGAGGATGGGGTAGTAATAGTAGTTGTTATCATGCGAATTTAGAATGGAATAACCTGTAATGGTTTAAAATAGTTTAAAAATTGAGTTTTAGTATTCAGTTATATATAGTAAATGTATAAAAGCATTGATTAATAAAAAAGATTATTACCAATTATTATTGATTGGTGGATTAATCGGGATATTGTGTGTATAACCTTGTTATTATTACTTTGCTATTTTAAACGCTGCGGTATGACATCTATTGAACCAAATCAACCCGATCCCAACCTGCTGATACAACTGGTTACTATGAAAATGCCCTTTGGAAAATTTAAACACAGACTGCTTTGTGATTTGCCTGTGTCCTACCTGGAATGGTTTCAGCGCAAAGGATTCCCAAAAGGAAAGCTGGGTGTATTGCTGGAAACACTGTATGAGATAAAGATCAACGGACTTGAAGATTTGCTAAAACCATTGAAAAAATAGGTTATTATATTTAAAAGAGATGGTCAGCTTTAAAAAGCATTAATGATTATTTATAGGCGCATCAGTTCATCACCGCCAGTTCTAAAACCACATAGGGGTTAACAGACCATTCATCATTTATTAACTGGTCAATGTCTCCATATCTAAGATCAAGGAGTTTTTCGGTTTCGTTGATCTCCCAAAGGGTAAGCGGTTTTTTACCCGGTTCTGTTTGATATATTTCAGGTATCATCTCGTTTAGCATACCATTCCAGCAAAGCTGAATGAGTTGTTCTTTTTGAGAAAGCTTTTTGGAGTTGCTGCGATTGTTCAATTCACACCAATCTCTTTTAAAGAAACTGCTGTTGCTTAGCAGCAATATTTCCTGGTTGGTGGTTATCTTTTTCATATCTGAGCTATTTAGCGCTCAATACTATGATGATAATTGAAACCTAAAGAAATAAAGGCAGCATGTAAATTATTGTTAAGAGTACAGGCAAAGACTGGCAGGCAAATTGAGGATAAATAAAAAAGGCAAACTGAAGTAACATCAATTTGCCTTTTGTGGTGTGGGGCGGGATTGAACCGCCGACACAAGGATTTTCAGTCCTTTGCTCTACCAACTGAGCTACCGCACCATTTTTATTTAATATTGAATAGGTATTATTTAATATTTATTACCAGTTCAATTTGGGCAGCAAAAATAAGGGTTTCTGCCAAATATTAAATATTCGATCTAAAATATTACACTAATTCCCATACTCACACAAGAACTTGATCCGCATAAGTTTTAACTGCTCCCAGTTAAAATTACTATCAGCCAGTTCTTCCTGGGCCACCTGTAAAGAGGAGGTCTCACAACTTTTGAAATAGTCCATTATCTCATCCTGCTCATATTCATCTACCATTTCATCTATGGCATAATCCAGGTTTAGTTTTGTACCACTTGCCACAATAGTTTCCATTTCTTCCAATAACTCATCAATACGCAGATCCCTGGTTTTAGCAACAGTTTCCAGCGGTATTTTTTTATCTACATTCTGAATGATAAAAATTTTATTGTTATTCCTGTTTGCTACACTCTTCATTACAAAATCATCAGGACGTACAATATCATTTTCTTCCACATATTTAGCAATCACATCAATAAAAGGTTTGCCATACCGTATCGCTTTTCCTTTACTTACTCCACTTATTTTTTCCAGTTCAGCCATAGAGGTTGGGAACATGGTAGCCATATCTTCCAGGCTGTTTTCTAAAAAGATAACAAAAGGCGGCAGGTTCTTTTCTTTAGCCACTTTTTTGCGAAGGTCTTTGAGCAATGCCATTAGTTGTTCATCAGCTGCTGCAGATTCTGCAACCGCCTGTTCGCTTTCTTCATCGTCTGCATTAGCCTCTTCAAATAAATTGTTCAATACAATTTTAAAAGAAGCTGGCTTTTTTAAAAATGCTGCCCCGGCTTTTGTAATTTTTAAAAGACCATACTCCACGATGTCTTTTTCAATTAACCCGGCCAGCAACATCTGGCGGATCAGGCTGTTCCAAAAATGATTTTCTTTATCGTTACCACTTGCAAACACATCCAATTCTTCATGCCGGTACATTTTTACCTGGGGTGTTGCTTTGCCTGCAAGAATAAGTAAAGTGTATTCAACCGGGAATTGCTCACCAAGCGCCTTAATAATTTTTAAAACGATTACGGCGCTGTCTTTTGCTTCAACTTTTTCTTTAGGCTGCAAACAGTTATCACAATGCCCACAACTCTTTTTATCATCGTAGTGCTCACCAAAATAATGTAAAAGAATTTTTCTGCGGCACACACTGCTTTCGGCATACGCAACAGTTTCATTTATTAACTGTGCGCCAACTTCTCTTTCACTAAGCGGTTTGTCTCTCATTAAATGTTCCAGCTTGGCCACATCTTTATGGGAGTAATACAAAATACATTTCCCTTCCATGCCATCTCTTCCACCCCGGCCCGTTTCCTGGTAATAATTTTCTATTGATTTTGGAATATTATAATGAATAACAAAACGAATATCTGGTTTGTCAATACCCATTCCAAATGCAATGGTAGCAACAATTACATCCACATCTTCATTTAAAAACTGGTCCTGCCTGTCAGACCTTAATTTACTGTCAAGTCCGGCATGATAAGCAACTGCTTTTATACCATTTGCCATTAGCATTTTCGCAAGCTCTTCAGTTGTCTTACGGTTAAGGGTATAAATGATACCGCTTTTATTTTTGTGTTGCTGAATAAAACGAACAATACTTTTATTGGTTTGTTCCAGGTTTATTTTTGGCTGGATCTCGTAATATAAATTAGGCCTGTTAAAGGAAGAGATAAATATTTTTGGTTTGCGTAGGCCAAGATTTTTTACAATATCACTTTGCACTTTTGGCGTGGCTGTTGCAGTTAGTGCAATTACAGGAATCGTTTCATCAATCAGGTCCATCATCTCTCTTAACCTTCTGTACTCGGGTCTGAAATCATGTCCCCACTCCGAAATACAATGCGCTTCGTCAACTGCGAAAAAAGAGATTTTAAGATCTTTAAAAAAAGCAATGTTCTCCTCCTTCGTCATTGTTTCCGGTGCTACATAGAGCATTTTTGTTTTACCGGTAGTCAGATCGTCCTTTACAATTTTTTGTTGGCCTTTATTTAAAGTGCTGTTTAAAAAATGGGCTACGTCATCTTTGCTACTGTAGCTTCGTACCAGGTCAACCTGGTTTTTCATCAAAGCAATTAAAGGAGAAACAATAATAGCTACACCTTCACTGATGATGGCCGGCAATTGATAACATAAACTTTTACCTCCGCCGGTTGGCATGATGACAAAAGTATCATTGCCAGCCAGCAGGCTTTGTATAATTTCTTCCTGTGGCCCTTTAAAGCCATCAAAGCCAAATTGGTGATGTAGCTGGGCAGACAGATCTGTCTGATCTTTTTTAGCCGTTACTTTTTTTGCAGATTGCGAAAGGGCCTTAAGAGCCGGTTCTTTTTTATTGGATTTTATTTTTGTTTTAGCTGTTGCCATAATTTTTCCTTCTCACTGTGGTTTGATCTTGAATCTATATCTATCTTTTTCAACAGGTTTTTTTAAGGGGTAGCGAAGTTAACTCAATGCTGCCGCAAAATCAAACCCAATCGGGATAAACACGGTTATTTAACTAATTTTTTCAATCACTTAAGTTAATGCAAAAAAGCCAACCTGCAAAAAATCAATCCTTAAAATAATTTGACAAAAAGCAACAGCCGGATTACCGCAAATGCCGTTCTTTGCATTATGGCTGATTTAAAGTAGGTTTGCGCCATTCTTAATGAATAACGAAAATATCATAGCTGTTGCACTTCGCACAATTGAGCTGGAAGCCCGTTCAGTAAGTGGCTTAAAGGCTTTTATTGATGCAGATTTTGTAAAAACAGTGGAACAGGTTGCTGTTGCAAAAGGAAGATTGATAGTAAGCGGTATCGGTAAAAGTGCCGTGATTGCTCAAAAGATAGTTGCTACATTAAACAGTACGGGAACCCCCTCAATATTTATGCATGCTGCCGATGCCATACATGGCGACCTGGGTATGATACAGCCGGATGACATGGTATTGGTGATCAGCAAAAGCGGCGATAGCCCCGAAATAAAAGTATTAGCGCCATTGGTGAAAAACTTTGGAAATACATTGATCGGTATGGTTGGCAATATGCAATCTTTTTTAGCACAGCATAGCGATATTGTTTTAAATACCACGGTTGAGCAGGAGGCCTGCCCCAATAACCTGGCACCTACCAGCAGCACTACAGCTCAAATGGTAATGGGAGACGCCCTGGCGGTTTGCTTAATGGAATTAAAAGGATTTGATACCAATGATTTTGCAAAATTTCATCCCGGCGGAACCCTTGGGAAAAAATTATATTTACGGGTAGAAGAATTGTCTGCACAAAATGCAAGACCAAAAGTATTGCCTGGTGCAACAATAAAAGAAGTGATTGTAGAAATGACACATAAAAGATTGGGAGCTGCGGTGGTGGTTAATGAAACAGAAAATATTTTAGGGATTATTACCGACGGAGATTTGAGAAGAATGTTAGAGAAAACAGAGACATTTGAAAAGCTAAGAGCAAAAGATATTATGAGCAGCCATCCAAAAACAATTGCATCGGATGTATTAGCAGTAAATGCGCTGGATGAAATGCGGAAACATAATATAAGCCAGCTTGTGGTGGAAGAAAACGGGAAATACGCAGGGATTATTCATTTACACGATTTAATAAAAGAAGGCATCATATAACTAACCATGAGTAAAAATAATTACGTAGCCATAATGGCCGGCGGTATTGGCAGCAGGTTTTGGCCAATCAGCCGTACCGATTTTCCAAAACAGTTCCTGGATATATTGAATACTGGCCGAACACTTATACAGGCAACCTACGACCGGTTTGCAAAATTTATTCCTGCTGAAAATATTTATGTGGTAACCTTTGAGCAATACAAAGATATTGTTGCCAAACAGCTGCCGGAGCTACCCCAGGAAAATATCTTATGTGAACCTTCCCGCAAAAACACAGCACCATGCGTTGCTTATATTTCTTATAAACTGTTGCAACTAAACCCGAATGCCAATTTGATCTGTGCACCTTCTGATCATTTAATTTCTGATGAAGAAGGATTTAAAAAAGTATGCACAGATGCTTTACAATTTACGGCTCATATAAAAGCATTAATAACGCTGGGAATAAAACCTACATACCCAAACACAGGATATGGTTATATACAATACGATGAACATGCAGTTAGTGAAAATGTATATAAAGTAAAAACGTTTACTGAAAAACCAGACCTGGAACTGGCGAAAACATTTATTGCCAGCGGCGATTTTTTATGGAATGCAGGTATTTTTGTGTGGCAGGTAAAAAATATAATTAAAGCATTTGAAAAATATCTGCCCGAAGTAACCGAAGTGTTTGAAGCAGAAAAGAACAACTTCAATACAAAACACGAAAAAGAAGCCATTGAGCGGATTTATCCGCAATGTGTAAACATATCTATTGATTATGGTGTAATGGAAAAAGCAGACAATGTATATATCATTCCTTCCTCTTTTGGCTGGAGCGACCTAGGTACATGGGCCAGCACTTACGATAACCTTGAAAAGGATTATCTCGGCAATGCGGTTGCAGGCAATAATGTAATGATCATTGATGCTACCGGCAATATGGTTCATGCCGATAATAAAAAACTGGTTGTTTTACAGGGGCTGGATGAATATGTTGTTGTAGATACCAAAGACGTTTTGCTCATCTGCAAAAAAGAGAAAGAACAGGAAATAAAAGAATATGTTGCCGAGATCAAAAGAAACAAAGGCGATAAATATATATAACCCCATCATAAATAAATCTTCTGTTGATACCTGCCATTAAAAGCAAACTACCTGATGTAGGCACCACCATCTTTACGGTAATGAGTGTGCTGGCAGCCGAACACAAGGCCATCAACCTTGGCCAGGGTTTTCCTGATTACCCGATGAATGAAGCGCTGGTAGCATTGGTGAACAAAGCGATGAAGGACGGATATAACCAATACACACACATGTGCGGCCTTCCGGCATTGAGAGAAAGAATAGCGGAAAAAATTGCAGGCCTTTATGCTGCAACTATTAATCCCGAAACAGAAATTACCATTACACCAGGCGGAACCTATGCTATTTATACAGCATTAACTTCCATACTGCAACCCGGCGATGAAGTAATAGTTTTTGAACCGGCGTACGATAGTTATATCCCTAATATAGAAATCAACGGAGGCGTTCCGGTTTTAATTCCACTGGTTTATCCCGATTATAAAATTGATTGGGAGCTGGTGAAGCAAAAAATTTCGTCCAAAACAAAAGTGATCATGCTTAACACACCACACAACCCAACAGGGGCCGTGTTAAGCGCCGATGATATTAAGCAACTGCAAACAATTGTAAAAGATACAGGCATTTTTATTTTAAGCGATGAAGTGTATGAGCATTTGATATTCGACGGCATGAAACATGAAAGCATGTTGCGGTATCCGGATCTGTATGAAAGAAGTTTTGTTTGCTTTTCATTTGGAAAAGTGTACGATTGCACCGGCTGGAAAATGGGTTATTGTGTAGCACCGCCTGCTTTGATGAAAGAATTCCGGAAAGTACACCAGTTCAATGCTTTTAGCTGCAGCACTCCTGTACAGTATGCGCTCACTGAATTTTTAAAGCAAAAAGAAAATTATTTACAACTCGGCAGTATCCTGCAAAAGAAAAGAGACTATTTTAAAGAGCTGATGCTGCAAACAAAATTTAAACCATTGCCATCCCATGGCAGTTATTTTCAACTATACAGTTACGCCGGTATCAGCGATGAAAGCGAAAAGGATTTTGCTATACGGGTAACAAAAGAATATGGTGTGGCCAGCATACCTACTTCAGTTTTTTATAAACATGGAGAGGATAATAAAGTATTGCGGTTTTGTTTTTCAAAAAAAGAAGCAACGCTGGAAGAAGCGGCAAACAGGCTGATGAAAATTTAACGCTGCAAAAAAAAATCTTCAGGCTACAGCATTACAGCCCTTGTAAAAGAACAATTCGTGTAAAACACTACCCACAAAATGGGTTACATAATTCCTACATTATCTTATTTACTGCCGTACTTTTTTAATATGGACCGTTTTTTGAATCTATTTTAAAAATAATAAGATTATGAAAACAGTCAATTATATATGTACTGCTTTAATGGTTGTATTTACTATGGCAGCGTGTTCTGCACCAGTTCATGTGGCAAAAGACGATTCTGTAGATCTAAACAAATACAAAACATATATGTGGGTAGATACACGCTACAATCAAAACGACAATACAACCAGGCCAACATCTTATGCAGACATCAGTGTTAGAAACGCAGCGAATGCAGAGTTAAAAAATGCAGGATGGTCAGAAGTATCAAATGACCCCGACATCCTCATAAGCTATGATGTGCTTGTGCAGAATACAACGGTACGCAGGTCAGATCCGGTATACACACAATCTTATAGCCGTTCTTATTACAATCCCCGGTTAAAAAGATGGAGCAATATTAATTACCCTTCGCAATTTTTAGGATATAACAATTATGAAGTGCCACTTACAGAGGGTACTATTACCATTACATTAACCGATGCAAATACGGATAAAGCAGTATGGCAGGGATGGACAACGGATGATTTAAATTACAGCCGCATTACACCGGAAGAGATAACATCGAGTATACACAATATTTTCAGCAAGCTTAATGTGGTAGTCAGGTAAAAACTCTCTAAACCCCAAACTGCATCAAATGATGATCAAGGTGCTTGTACATAGCCTGCCCCCATTGTAGCGGCGTGAACGTACCAAACATGGGATGTGGAAATTTGCCCACATTACCCGGGCCTGCACTGTAAAATTGATTGATCATACCCATTAGTTCCTGTTTCTCCTTATCAAAATTTCTTTCATCCTTTATTATAAACTGTGGCGCTGTAGGTAAATTTTTTTTCCAGGGATCATCGTTATACAGTTTTGCTTTTACAGCCCAGCCTACCAATAAACCTAAAATACTTCTTGGCATTTTTTTATCGCTCAACGGTACGGTAAAAGCTGCTTTGCAATGCGCCAGCATCTTAGCCACATCCATTTTGCCCCATTGCCTTTGCGAAGATGGGGTTAATCCATTTATGCGCCGGGTAACTTCTTCGTAACAATCTTTATCAAATAAACTTTTCATCAAACAATAATTTTAAGAACGAATTAATCTGTTATAATCTTTCATATAAATTTCTGAGTTTCTCTTTAGTCATTATTTTCTCCCAGTTTTTTCCCAATGCATTTTCCCAAAGCGGTTTCATGCCAAGCGATACATTGATCATCTTATCAAAGTCTTCATCGCTTAAACCGGCGCAAATATTTTTAGGAATATCAATTTTGTTTTTTTCAACCATGTATTTAAATTCTTTCACACCTTCGGGATAATAATCTTCCAGCTTATCGAACACAATACAATTACCAATGCCATGCTTGGTGCCCAGCAAATAACTTAAACCATAACTCACCGCATGTGCCACACCCACCTGGCTATAGGCAATACTCATACCGCCTGCATAAGAAGCCATCATTAGTTTATCGTCACTATTTGCATCCCAGTTATCTTTATTTACATATACATCTCTGCACAGCTGCAATGCTTTTTCACCATAACTTTTACTGAACTCATTTAAATAAGTACCATTTAAACTTTCTATACAATGTATATAACAATCCATACCGGTATAAAATCTTTGATTGGCCGGGGCGTTTGCTGTTAATTCAGGATCCAGAACAATTTGATCAAAAGGTGTAAAATCAGAATTCATACCCAGCTTTTTTGTGGGACCGGTAAGTACAGTTGTTCTGCTAACCTCGGCACCCGTACCACTTAGTGTTGGAATACCTACTTTATAAACACCGGGATTTTTAACCAGGTCCCAACCCTGGTAATCGGCGCTGCTGCCGGGATTGTTCATCATCAGTGAAACAGCTTTGGCAAGGTCCATTGCACTACCACCGCCAATACCAATAACACCACTTATTGTTTTAAACTCTTCTTTTAATTGGTTGGCAAGACTATCAACATAAGTTGTTTTGGGTTCGTAAGCAACATCAAAAAAAATGATTTTATCGTTTCCTTTCGCAGGCACTCGGCTAACCAGATCCTTCCCCTTAAAAAAATGATCAACTAAAAAAACCATTGGAGAACCAACCTTGCGGTGTGGCGCAATAATTTCATCTAACTGATTAAAAGAACCACGGCCATAAATAACATAGCCAACCATTTTAAAATTCCTGAACGACATAAATTTTCTTTTAGCGAAGGTACAGGATTAAAAAAATAAACTTTACTGAAGGGAATTTCAGAAAAAAATTCCATCTTGTTATAAAATTGTCCTTATGCCGAAGCAGGAACAGACCATTACACTTACAAACTCAAACAGGGAGACCACACTTGCAATATGTTACCAGGCGTTTAAAAACCTTGGCTGGGAAATTTTATTTGCAGGCGATGAAAATATAATAGTACAAACCCCAAAAAAATGGAACAGCAATCCTCAGCATGTTGTTGTTTCATCAAACGGCAGTGAATTAAATGTCAGCAGCGAAATGATAAAAGATGAGCTGGTTGACATTACCGGGAAGAACAAAAAAAACATAGCCTCTTTTATAAATGCATTTGAAGCTGCAAAAAACAATACAGACATAGATGCCATAGAAGGCAATAAACTTGCTATAGAGCAATTGCGGGCTGCAACCAAAACAACGATAGAACAGGAAAATAAGAACGCCGAGGAAGTTGATAAGGCCATGAATTTATCGGGGAGCAATTTATATGTTACCTATGCCATTATAGCTATTAATACCCTTGTATTTGTTTTAATGGCAATAAACGGGGCAGGCATTTTTGAAGCGAATGGGTATGTACATATGAAATGGGGAAGCAATTATGGCCCACTTACTTTAGGTGGTGACTGGTGGCGACTCATTACAAATGTGTTCATTCACTTTGGGATTATTCATTTAGCAATGAATATGTATTGCCTGTACACCGCGGGGGTTTATTTGGAACCGATGCTTGGAAAACTAAAATATACAACAGCATATTTATGCACCGGGATATTGGCAAGCATTGCAAGTCTTTGGTGGCACAAAGAAGCGGTAAACAGCGCCGGTGCATCTGGTGCAATATTCGGCATGTATGGTTTGTTCCTGGCATTGCTTACAACCAACCTGATACCTAAGCAGGTGAGACAATCCCTTTTACAAAGCATAGGGATATTTGTGGTTTATAATTTAGTTTATGGAATGAAGGGGGGCGTAGATAATTCGGCGCATGTTGGCGGATTGCTAAGCGGCTTTATTATCGGATATATCTATGCATATGGAATAAAAAAAGAAAGACAGGAGCAAAAAATACAATGGATATTGCCATTGGTTTTGCTGGTCACTTTAGCAGGCGCTTATGGTTATTTACAGAAAAACGAAGTGCCCGCAAGTGAAAGAAATGCCGTGCTGAATGAAATAAAAGGAGCGTCGTATGCTGATGGAGAAAAATTCAACAACAGATACAACCAGTTTATTGAACTACAGGACAAAGCACTTGCTGTACTTTCTGATACCACACTTACGGATGAAGCACTTCAACAACAATTAAACGAAACGTCATTGCCTCAATGGCAAAAGGCTGAAACATTGGCGAAGGAAATGCAACTGATGGATGTAAGTGATGATATGCATAAGAAGGCCAACACTGTATTGGAGTATATTCAATTAAGAAAAGAAGAAGTGGCAATAATCAAAGAAATGATTGCGAATAAAACCCCAACAGACACAAAAAAACTGGAAGACGTAAGAAATAAAATAAATAATGTGGTGGAAACATTAAAATAGTTACAATAACTTCGCCGCCCTTTCCAGGTCCTCAGGAGTATCAATTTCAATTCCCATGTATCGGGTAATAACCATTTTAAGCGGCACGCCGTTTTCAAGATATCTAAGACATTCAATTTTTTCTGCTGCCTCCAATGGAGTAATCGGCCAGGTGGTAAAATTTAATAAAGCCTGTTTGCGAAAGGCATACACACCAATATGTTCGTAATAAACAGGAACAATATTTTTATCACGATGGTAAGGTATCGGGCTGCGGCTGAAAAACAAAGCGTTCATATTCTTATCAACAGCAACTTTTACATAGTTAGGGTCACTGATAAACTGTTCTTCATTTAATACCTGCATTAATGAAGCCACCTGTACAGTTGAATCTTCAAATACTTTCAATAATTTTTCAAGCGGTTCTTTTTGCACAAAGGGTTCATCGCCCTGTACGTTCATTACAATATCCACACTTAAGTTCGTAACGGCTTCTGCAATACGGTCGCTGCCGCTTTCATGTGCTGCAATACTCATAACAGCCCTGCCCCCATGCGATGTTATTTCATTAAAAATAATTTCGCTGTCGGTAACTACCATTACTTCATCAAATAAATTTGTAGCTACTGTATTATCATAAGTGTGAAGAATGACAGTCTTATTGCCCAGCATCTGCATGAGCTTGGCAGGAAAACGGGTGGCGGCATATCGTGCCGGTATCATGGCAATTTTTTTCATGAAACAAAAGTGCAGGTTATTTTTTAAAACGAAGCCGGAAGTTCAGTAAAAATCCGGTTACAGTTTTTACAGCGGTATTGCTTTCTGTAAGTAGATGTTTGTCCATATGCAATCTGGTTCTTTAGTTTGCCCCAAAAATTTTCCGGATTACTTATTTTTTCTTCTACAGACAATGAATGACTTTGGCAATTGGGGCAGGGGATATCTTTGATATAATCTTCTTCTGCTTTTTTTATTATTTCAAGTGCTCTTTCATAATCAGTCTCAGCTACTAAAATTTTAATACCGCCAACGGCAGGATTAAGCAATGGATCAATCGTTACAATATGCTCATCTTTTAAATGACAATTAATTTCATTTTCCTGTAACATGCCCAAGGTCATATTAGCCAGCATGTAATTATCGTAGGAAGCTATTTGTTTAAAATTCATGTTGACTATTGTTTGCTGTCAATAATTATCGGCGTACTTCCTTTGCCCATTACAATCACTTTGGCGTTGGCGCTCAGTGCCAGTTCTTTCATAGCTTTAATTTGTTCGTATTGTAATTGCTGATCGGTTAAACCTGTATTAATAATGCGCTGATAATCGGCAATACCCTGTGCCTCCACTCTTTTTCTTTCTGCTTCCTGTTTTTCTTTCAGTAGCACGAACTCCATTTTTTTTGCATCCTGTTCTGCATTGATCTTTGATTCGATAGAAGCTTTTACAGAATTGGGCAGTGTAATATTTCTTACCAATAACTGCTCAAGCATCAGGCCGCGTTTTTTAAAATCATCTTCAATACTCCGGTAAATGCGTTGCTGAAATTCATCTCTTTTATTACCAAACAGGTCTACAGCCTGGTAGTACACGGCGTTATCCCGAATCTTTGTACGGGTGATGGGCCGAACGATCTTATCCCGGTAATCATCTCCGGTCTCTCTCAATAGTTTTGGAGCATCAGATGATACAACCCGGTATAAAACAGTAAGATCAATGGTAACTTCCAGGCCATCGCTGGTTAATACCCTTATTGCATCATCTCCTGATTTATTACCTTCATCATTTACGCCGCTCATAGTATAGTTCTGCGTTTTTACATCTAATTTTCTTACATCAAGTAATGGATTAATAAAATGCAGGCCACTGCCCATTATATCATTCTGTATACTTCCAAACAATACTTTTACGCCCACTTCACCGGCATCAATTTGTTTTATACAGGCATTTAGTATGCCCAGTAAAATAAAAACAAGACCAAGGATTCGGCCAATGGGTTTAAATTTTGCCAATGCAGGATTATTTTTAAGTAAGATGGCAGAAAGGACCAAAACAATAATTCCAATTATAATTAAAAACATGTCTTATAAGTTTAGAACTGTAAGTTCAATAAAAGAATCAGAAAGATTCATATTGATTATACACATAAAAAAGCCGAAGTATATCACATTCGGCTTTAAGTTATTTTACTCTTTAAGTTCCCCCTTTAGGGGACGGAGGGGGTTTAATTATTCAACATCAGCGGCATCACCAGCATCAATAACTGTTCTCCTTCGCCTTGTTCGGTTGGTTTTATAATACCGGCTTTTGTAGGTGTACTTAGTTCCATAACAATATCCCCCGTATCGGCCCCGCCAAGCATTTCAATTAAAAACTTTGCATTGAAAGCGATCTGTAAATCTTCGCCATCATACTGGCAGGCCATGCGTTCGTTACCTTCAAAACTAAAATCAACATCCTGTGCAGCTAATTGTAATTCGCTTCCGCTGATGCTTAATGCCACCTGGTTGGTGCTCTTATTGCTAAACACACTCACCCTGCGTAATGCATTTTGAAAATCATGTTTGTTCACCGTCATCTTATAAGGATTATCAGCCGGTATCACCACTTTATAATCGGGGAAACGGGCATCAATCAAGCGGCACACCAGTTCGGTGCCACCGTGTACCACAAACAAATGATTACTATTATAAGAGATATTCAACTCATCTTCATTATCGGGCAAAGCGCTCTTTAATAAGTTCAATGGCTTTTTAGGAACAATAAAAGAATCTTTTTTCGGGCAGCTTACATCGCTACGGGTATAACGTACCAGGCGATGAGCATCGGTTGCAACAAAGGTCATTCCTTTTTTATCCAGTTCAAAAAATACACCCGTCATAGCCGGACGCAGGTCATCATTACTTACTGCAAATATGGCTTTGTTAATGGCGGTTACCAATGCAGAAGAAGTCATGGTAAACGAATTGGCATCATCAGCCGCCGGTTCTTTCGGAAAATTGTCGGGTGTTTCGCCCATTACTTTATACTTACCATTATCACTGGTAATTTCAACCGAAAAATTTTTATCAATATTAAAAGTGAGTGGCTGCTCGGCTATATTCTTAAGAGAGTCAAGCAATATTTTTGCAGGGATACAAACCTTACCGCTATCCTTTGCCTCAATGTCCAGGTGAACCTTCATAACTGTTTCAAGGTCGGTAGCCACAACAGTGAGCTTGTTCTTTTCAATTTCAAATAAAAAATCTTCCAGTATGGGCAGCACGGTATTGGTATTAATAACACCACTGATCTGTTGTAACTGTTTCAGCAAAGCCGATGACGAAACGATGAACTTCATAATTATATCTTTAGTTGGCAAATATAAAATTAACCGCCCTAAATGTACGGGCAATTTTTGAACAAATTTAATGCAGGCTCAAGTTGGCTTCTAACAGTGGTCTTTACAGGCATAATGGTCAAACTGCTGAATGGTTAAATTGTTGGGGCATTTTCGGCTTTGAGATTCCATAACAATTAATCAGTAAAACAATGTAGCCATTCAATATAAATAAAAGCCGGGCATTTTCGGGCTCAATCCGGTATTCCGGTAGCGTCAAAGTAATTAACAGCCCTTTATAAGTTTTGCTTGTACACAATATTTAATAGGTCTATATTGTTTATTGTAAACGATATGCTTAAGACCGGTTTACCAAAATTTATTATTTATGAAAAAACTCCTGTTGCTGCTTTTGTCAGCCATTGTTTGCATAACTGTATATAGCCAGGCACAACAAATAAAGATCGTAAGCTTCACTGTAAAGAACCAGCTACCTGCTGCTATTGATAATTGGAACAGTATTCCGGGATCACTTTTGCTGGTTGCTCAAATACCACCAACAATCCAGATCAAGGACATCAGGCTGGTATTGCAGATAAAAGCCAATGGTGCCATTGTTTGCAGTAATGCTTCTTCGGGAGGGATTGTTGTTGATAATTTCACCACCCGAACATTTTCCGCAGCCGAACTTACGGGCGCTTTTGCCGGTTGCCACGACCTGAAAGACGGCAGCTATACCATTTGTGCACAATTCTTCAATATAGATAGAAGAGAGATCAGTAACCAGGCATGCAAAGAGTTTACAGTTGAAACACCCAAGGAAACTGATTTTGCTCCACCAACTTTAATAACTCCGGAAACCGGAAAAACATTTTTACAAACAGATATACAAAAACCGGTGATGTTTCGCTGGACACCGCTTGTGCCTAAACCTAAAGAACCGGTGACCTATCGTTTAAAGGTTTGGCAATTGATGCAGGGACAAAATGGTACACAGGCGATGAGATCAAACCAGCCCATTATTACAAAAGATGTAGATAATATTACCCAGGCCGTTATTACAGGAATATATAACGGGCCATGTAAACCTCCTTATCTATGTGATTTTATCTGGAATGTTCAGGCGCTGAACAGGGAAGGAAAACCGATGGGTAGAAATGAAGGCACCAGCGAACCTTTTACTTTTACTGTGAATGAATCAGGAGGAATCAGACCTCCGGAAAATGTCTTCCCGGAAAATAATAAAAGCATTAGTCTTGATGATGCAAAAAAATCTATAACCTTTAAATGGAAACCGGTTCTACCAAATCAAACGGGCATAAAATATAAATTACGGGTATGGCAACTGATGCAGGGACAAACGGGGAGACAGGCGATTGCAACAAACCAGCCTCTTGCTTTATTGGATATAGATGGAAATGGTTCGACAGACGCACTTACAGACGGAATAATAATGAATTTAATAACTGGCCCATGTAAGCCTCCATACATGTGTGATTTTGTCTGGAATGTTCAGGCAATTACAAGAGATGGTCATATAGCAGGCACCAGCGAATCAACCGCATTCAGTATTACTGAAGAAAATAAAAAATGTCCGGATAATCTCTTACCCGAAGACAATAAGAAATTTAATTTAAAAGAAGCAAAGGGAGCTATTACATTCAAATGGACACAACCGGTTCCCGGGGAATCGCCAACATATAGATTAAAAGTATGGCAACTGATGCAGGGGCAAAATGGTACACAAGCCATGAGATCTAATAAGCCGGTTATAACAAAAGAAATAAAAAACAGAACAGAAACAACAGTAACAGGCGTAATCACCGGCCCCTGCAAGCCTCCATACATGTGTGATTTTATCTGGAACGTGGAGATGATAACAAGAGATGGTAATGTATCCTGCAGCACCGAACCCACTACATTTAAAATTGCCAGTAATGATATTGATATCCAGATTGACAGTGTATATGTAAGTTGTTGTGGAAGCGATGGTATGCAGAATGTGTATGTTAAGATCAAGAACAATCTTTCCAACACAGTTAAGATCACCAACCTGAATATTGATAAGGTAAACGGAGTTACCAATGTTATTTCCATTACCGGCCTTTCGCCAATATTACCTGTTAATATAACCGGACTCGGTTCGCAGGTATTTACCGGAACAATTAAATGTATTGATACTGCAAGAACGATCCGCTTTTTTGTAAGAGCAGAAGATGCACTGGATAATGCAATTACTGAGACCGAAGTAGAAACCGACACGTTGAATTGTCCCTGCGATCCCTGCAGAACATTGGGCGTTACTATAAAGAATGATACGCTTACAACTACAGCAAGTACCAGCGGACAAATTTTATTATCAGGTATTTTAAATGGATTAAACCCCAACGTGGTTAAGAAAATAACCATGGAACTGGTTTATTATAACATTGAACAAACCGGCGACAGTAATTGTGTGAAATGTGCAGAGAATAAGGAATGGGGAAATTTTATAAAGCCATCAAGCGCTGCTTTTACGGGTTTTGGTACCGGGTTGTTGAACGGAATAAATTTTGGCAGGGAATGGACCTGGCTTACAACTGTACAAAAAGATTGTGATGGACATGGGAATGGAAATGGAGGAGACGGGCATGGAGATAATGGTAATCCTAACCTTAATGAAAAATGTACAACCTGTGGCACCACTTCACCACCACCACCTCCCGTTGATCCGAAAAGCAATATGGCAAGAGTTGCAAATACAGGCCAGGGAATTATTGTTATTCCAAACCCTGATCCAAACCCAACACCCAAGGCCAATAGTTTTTCTTTACCAATAGCCGTTCCGCCGGGAAGTAGTTTAAAATGTTGTGGCGATAAAATAAAGGTCTGTATCCGGTATACCATCTGGGATTTTTGTTGTCATGCCTGTGATGTAATTAAGTGTTATGTAATAGAAAGAAAAGCACAATGATCCTTTTAAAGCCAAAAAAAATTATTATGAAACAGATAAATAAATATTTCAAACTTTTTTTAATAATTACAGCAGTTGTTTTCGGTAACAGTGTAAAGGCGCAGGTAAATGGGTTTACCATTTCTGATCCAACATTTCCGACGGCACATAATTTAGGAACTACATTTCCTATAAATGTTTCTTTTAACTGGACACCGACAACAACAAGCGCCACGGTAGTTATTAATTATAATGCAAGTCTGGTTAGTTATGATGCCAGTTGTGCAGCCAGTTTACCGGCCTGTATGAGTTTATCAAATGTTGGCTCACAACTAACCATTACAATAAGTAATTTATCTTCCTGCACCAATACTGGTGCTATAAGTTTTAATGTATGTTTCAGGTATAACTGCCCTGATTCCTGTACCGGTGTAACAAAACCAACCACATTTACAGGCGTACTGACAGATAACCTGGCGACAACACAAAATGCCTCCTGTTCTTCCAACGGAATTTTAAACAACAATGTTTTCCTGTCGCATAATTTTCATTCGTTCAACCAAATGACCGCCGAAATAACTTTCAGGGTTTGTTATAATAACCCCGATTGTTTTAAAATTAAAAATCCAAGTTTCACTATTGCACTTTCGCCTGCATTAGGAACCATAACTTCGGCATACGGAGGAAGTTTTACCTATACAGTTGCAGGAAATATAATTACGCCGAACACAACATCATTTAATCAATATACTTATGAATGTTTTTATTATGTGGTCAAACTGCCCTGCAACTCAGGGCTTGGGCAAACACTTACCAGTAACGTAACCTTAAAAGGAACAAACTGTAATGTGCCTAATAGCATAATAAAGGGGCCAGTGCCTGCATCGTTTACAATTCCGGCATTGCCAGCAGCCAATTCATCTATCTCGTTTGGATCAACATCAACCGCAACCTATTTTTATTATAGTATTTATAATAGTGGTAATACACCGTTAAACTTAACGGCTACTAATTTTTTACCATTGGTGCATTTAAAAAATTCACCCAACTCAGTTACACAGGTCACTTCACAGGCAGGGTTGAGTTGTAGCATTAAATATTATAACTGTTCACTCACACCAACATCTACATATCCATTGATCGGTAATGGAGCTAATGATGCAAATGCACCTGCAACGAACACCAATAAATTTGATCACACTATAAATAATTTATTACCCGGCCAATCTGTTGGCTTGTATTTATACTATGATCTCACTTCATCCTGCAGCGGCCCGGCGGGCAACCCGCCTTACAGGGACAGTTTGTCTATCTCTTATAATTGTGTGGCACCGCCGCTTGCCTGTGTTCCATGCGGACCCGGAGGAAACCAGAATCCTGTTATCATTTACAATCCGCAGCCCAATATGATATGCGTCAACAATAACTATATTCCGGGCTGTAAAAATCTTGGCGATACTATTGACCTCTGCTATGAATTTAAAAACAATGGTGATGCAACTCTCATTGGCGGAATGTATACTATACCATTGCCTGCCTGGTTACAGGCAATTACATCAAGTGTAGTGTACACCGGATTTTCGCCAAACCCGACCATTGTTCCGGCATCGAACATAAAATTTAATTTGCCCAACATACCTGTTGGTACTAATAGTTATAAAATATGTTTTAAAGCCGTAGTGCAGAGTGGCGCAGTAGGTGGGCCAAATGGTTTCTGGTCTGTCATGTCGGGAGGTAATCTCATTAATCCACAATACACCTGCTACACTTCTTTCAATATTTGTGCATTTGCAGCCATTGGCATTGATAAAAAAGTAAAAGGAAATTTGAATGGAAGTTTTGCTAACAGTGGAACCGGAAATCCTAATACCGCTGTTGATTGGGAGATAACAGTCCGTAATACAGGAACCATTGCAGTTGATAATTTAGTGGTGATTGACCGGATTCCGGCGGTAGCCAACAAGACCATTTTAGGAAGCCCGCTCTCTGCACTGGTAAGTAATCAGTTTAGTATGCAGATGCTTACTGCCCCGATAAATATAAATTACACAGCCCTATACACGGCTACTCAAAATATATGTACAGGCTGGCCGGCAACAGGCACGCCATGTAATACAGGTGTATGGACCGGTGCTGTATCAAATGGGGGAGTCAAGTTTACTTTCAATCCAACATATACTTTAGCCCCTGGCGGAACTTATACTTATACCTTTCAAACCAAGATACCTGCCGGTACTGCAAATGGATTGGTTGATTGCAATACTGTTGGCTTTATTGCAAAATCAACAACAGGGGGTTATACCATTAACCCTGTTGAAAGTAACCCGGTATGTATTGAAGTGGTAGTGCCCGAAGTGCCACCCGGTGGATGTTGTAAAGACCTGTTGAAAAAAATTGCAACAACACAAAGTGTAAATAATGATGTGCTTACTGTAAATGCAACGCTTACTGCCGGCCCACGAAAACTTACAAAAGTTACCGTGTCACTGGTAAACTTTGAAGTGAAGCATCCTAAAGATTGCGATGTTTGTGTAAAAGATCCAAAGCTGTTTGGAAACATAACAAACCCTTCAGGAGGATTAACTTTTAATCCGGTTCCGGCTGCAGTACCCTTCTCACATTTGATACAATGGAAAGACAGCCTGGGTTACAGCTTTGCCAATGGGGTACCGCTGAGTTTTAAAATTCCATTACCACCACGCAGCCCTATAGCCTGTTGCTGCGATACCATTGAATATTGTTTGCGCTATACATTTACAGATACAGCCTGCGTAATGTGCGATACTACTATTTGTTATAAAACTTATAATGGTAAAGATTGTAAAGAAACCAGTAGTGGCGGAAATAACGGCGAACCTTGTAATTGCAATTGGGATCCAATATTCAAATACGAAGGCGGACAAAAATCTGTGGCCTGTGGAGGATCTATAACATTGATGAAAGGAAACATACCCGTTACACTAAATCCGAATTTCCAATGTACACCGGCATCACAAACCTGCGTGCCTTCGGGATTAACAGTAACGATCACAAACAATACAACAGGGGTCACTTCCGTTTTAACAGGGCCTAATTATAGTTTCACGTTCCTGCAGTCGGGAACCTATACATATAATATGTCGGGCACCTGCGGAGGCAAGCCATGTAATTGCCAGCTGACGGTGATCGTACAGTAATTAATTATTTATGAAACCCGGAAAAATTGGATTGATCATATTGTCCTTGTTTGTTTGTTGCAATGTTTCATTTGCGCAAACAAAACCCATAAGCTTTTCGGTGAGTGGCACAGCAGGCGTAACTTATGAAGGATATGGTTTGAGCCGTAGCCCATCAGGATGGACAGGATACACTCCAAGAAAACCATGGAACCAGGTGCGGTTTAATTTTACACCAACATTTAAGTTTGGAAAAAATTTCAGCCTGCCTTTCAATTTTAATTTTGCAGCCATACCTACAAACTTTGCCGGGCCTTATGCAGGCATTAAAAATCAAAACTTCGGACAGTTCATCACTAACCCGATGAACAATTTTGGCGTGAATCCAAAATACAAATGGGCCGAGTTACAATTAGGAACCCAGTATTTAAAATATTCTGATCTATCTACAGGCGATATTGGTGTGTTTGGTATCGGCTTTGATCTTAAACCAAAAACTTATCTCATTAAATTCTTTACAGGCATATCCCAACAGGGCATTAATTATTTAGCAGGTCCGCCAACAGTTACCGGGGCATACAAACGTAAAAACTGGATGGTTCAATTAGGTACAGAAAAAGAAGGTCAGTATTTATTTGCAATAAATTTTGCTAAAGGAAGAGACGTGCCAACATCATCAGCACCACCACCACTTACTATACGTCCGCAGGAAGGTGCTGTGATCAGTATTGTATCGGATGTTTATATAGAGAACGGAATTTATTTTAAAGCCGAAGGCGCACAATCAACATTTACCAAAGATGTAGCTACACCATTATCTCCTATCTTAAAAGGGCTTAAGCCTTTTGTTGAAGCACACACTTCTACCATTACCGATTTTGCCGGACAGGTTTCTGCCGGAAAAAAATCAACAAACTTCGATCTCGGAATAATGGCTAAATACCTGGGTGCAGGTTTTCAAACGGTTGGTTATCCTTATCAACAATCCGACAGGCTTGATTATACTATCAACACAAGGTTCAATGCCTGGAAAAATAAATCAGGCAGTTATAAAATGAATGTAGTGGCGAGTGCAGGCCGAAGAGTAAATAATGTAAAGAACACAGCGCTTAAAGCAAACCAGTTCATCGGTAACCTTAACTGGTTTACACAATTTAATGAACACTGGAGTGTAAATGTGAACTATAATAATTTTGGTTTTCAATCAGCCAGCGGCACAAATCCTTATGGCATAAAAAATGTAAGTAATGACCTGGGATTTAATCCAACATATACATGGAGTAATTCAAAAATGATGCACCTGGTAAGTTTAAGTTATAATTACAGCAAGTACGATGAACGGGATGTATTAACAGGCCTCACCACATCAAATAATACACATACAGCACTGCTTACTTATGTACCCACGTATTTTGCAAAAGATGTTTCACCCGATTTTAGCGTATTGTATTTTTATAATGATGTGCCTTTAGCAAAAATAAAACTCTTTACAATCAGCAGTGCATTAAGTATGCAGGCCGCAAAAAAGAAATTAAGGCTGAGGGGGCAATTACAATACACATTAGGCAAGCTCAACAGTTTCAGCAGCAACAACAACCTTATTGCTTCCTGCAATATTGATTATAAGATCACAAAGAAGCTCAGCTGGAACACTTATTTAACCACCAACTATTTTAAATACGGCAATGAGATAGTACCCAATGGTGCTAATTACTTAGAGAGCATATGCAGAACAGGATTTCAATACAGGTTCGACACAAAAAAATAAACAGGATGAAAAAAATAACTTCTTTAATCATAACGGCATTTATTTTATCAACAGTAACAGCTCAAATTCAAATAAATTCCAACCTGATATTAGCTGCACAGCCCCCTGCACAATTAAGCGAATGGGGCAACCGGGGAGAAGTGCTTAGATTAATTTTAAGTGCCCCCGGGGCAGTAGCCGGACAGTTTAAATTAAAAACAGAAATTAAAACACTGGACGGTACAGTTATTGGTTCTGCCGATCTGTCTAAAACAACAATTTTTACAAGTAACCCAAACGGCACAACCATTTTATTTGCCAATGATGCTATGCCTTTGGAATTTATCATGTTTACCGGCAAATACAAAACATCTTTACAAAGAACGGGTAAACTGCCAGCCGATAATTATACGCTTTGTGTACAGCCGGTTCGCCCGGCTGATTATGCACCAATGGGCGAAGTGCAATGCAAAAACTTTTACCTGGCTACCACACAGCTACCTATTTTAATGAAACCATATAATGAGGAAGTGCTGGATGAAAAAATGGCACAAACAGCAATTACTTTCAGGTGGACACCGGTTGTGCCCCGGCAAACATCACCCGTAACTTACCGCCTACAGGTGTTTGAGGTATTGCCAACACAAAGCCCTGTGCAGGCATTGCGGAGTAACCAGCCTTTATTAGACAAAGAAATATTTGCAGCAACTCAATATATATGGCAACCGCAATTATCATTTTCTACTTCTGCTGATAACGAAACAAAAAAACTTCCCACATTCATATGGACCATTCAATCGCTTGACAAAGCCGGGGTGCCGGTAACGCAAACAGATGGTAATGGTGAGGCAAGGAGTGAGCCGCTTATATTTTTTGTAGACCCCAATAAAAATAAGAAACCCCAAAAACAAAATTAGAGTTGGCAGCTTCGCTGGTCAATTGATTTGCCACAGAGACACGGAAGCACAGAAATGTATTTGTATTTTTCCGTGTTTCTGTGCTTCCGTGGCAATATTAATTTTACTTTTGACCTGGAATGAACAACAAATATATTTCTGTAGACGAAGCATTACAAAAAGCAAAGCAGTATTGTGCCTACCAGGAACGCTGCCACAGCGAAGTAAAAGAAAAGCTGTACAGCTTTGGCTTGCACAAAAAGGATGTGGACGAATTATTATCAACGCTGATTGAAGAAAATTACCTGAATGAAGAACGCTTTGCGATTCAATATGCCGGAGGAAAATTCAGGATAAAACAATGGGGCAGGATAAAAATAAAATATTCCCTTAAACAAAAGCAGGTAAGTGAGTATTGTATAAAAAAAGCATTGGCGGTTATTAATGAAACAGATTACGACCGAATATTACAAAAACTGTTTGATCAAAAATTAAAAACATTAAAGACAGAGAAGAATATTTTTATCAAGAAAAGAAAACTACAGGATCAATTATTGCAAAAAGGATTTGAGGCAAACCTGGTGAATAATCTGATAAAAACAATTTAATAGAAACGCTGATGACACGGATAAAACAGATTTAATACTGATCAGTGAATATCCGCCTAAATTCGTGTCATCCGTGTTTCTATCCTCAAATGATATTTTAACGATCTCCATTTATTAGCCGCCGTATCCATATCGCATATCAGGTCTTTTCGCTGGTATTGTTTTGGGTCAAACACATTGCCCGATTTTTTTTCATTTTTTTCAAGCTGGTCCAGGCAAACATAACAGCGACTGAAAATGCCGATAGAAATAATACCCATAAATTTCCTGACATTTTTTTTAGGGTAACCCGATTTATATGCAGCTTCCGTTCCAATTTTCAACAGCGCTGAATAAAGAAAACGCAACTCCTTGATTTTTGTTGCGGTTGTAACAAGAGTGCTTATTCCATTCTTATGATCTTTATATACATCAAAAATATCGTTACTCAGTTGCATCAAACCACCAAGGCAATACACCATTTTTTCTTCTCCATTTTTAAATGGATTTTCAAAAACCGTTCTGTAATAAAGTAGCGACTCAGCTCCTTTACGCAAAGTAATGTCTTTAATTACTTCGTATGATAAACCCGGGTTAGCCTGTTGCTTACTGAGCAGTTGTGCATGAAACACCCGGTAGATCTGTTGCTGCATTTGTGTTGGCTGTGGTGCATTAGCTAATGCAGCCTTATAAAAATTCAGAAATAATCTTTCACTGGCAGTATTGCCATTAAACAATTCGGGCCTTTCAATAAAATCCTTCAACTCCGCTTCCGATAATCTTTGTTTATCAAAAAAGTCATCACCAAGGCCTGTCATTCCACCCTGGCAGGTGCTGGCCATACGTTCTTTGTCTGTCATACCCTCTCCACGCAATGCACAAAAAGCTTCTCCTAAAATAGCTGGAACAGCCAGGCCATAATAACCGGTTATTTTTTTAAGATCGTTTTCATCAAAGCTACCGTCTCCTGTTTTCCTGGCTTCTTCCAGTTGGGGGGCTATATTTTTCTGAATGAATTCTTTTTGCCGTTTAATACCGGCAATAACAGTGAATGGAAGCAAGGAACCTTGAAAAAACCGGGTTATACTTTGTATGATGGGCATATTATCCTTCCTGCTTTAGTTAAAGTGAAAATAGGAAATAAAAATTAAGGCTGCCGGCTATGCCATGTAAAAAAGTGCCATCCCTTTTATACCTGCCCGCCATTGTATTTGTCATATAGCCGCTTAACATTAATGAACCGGTAAGCTTTGGCCCTTTAATTAATTTAGCGGCTCATGAAAAAGATAAATTGTTTAATTGTTTTATTACTTACCGCATTTGCAGCCAATTGCCAGCAGGCAGCAAAAGAGATACCTGGTTTTACACTGATGGTATTAAATGAAAGATCGCAGCCGGCAGAGGCAGCAACGGTGGAATTATTAAAAGATAATAAACTGGTTAAAGTTGCCATTACCGATCACAAAGGAGTAGCCCGTTTTGAAAAAATTGCCGGTGGGGCTTATATATTTTCTGTTACACTTAGCGGCTATCAGCCAAAAACTTCTGAGGTCTATCACATTCCTTCTGCAGTAAATTCCGGCACTTTGATATTAGCACCAGCCGGCAAAAACCTGCAGGAAGTGATTGTTACGGCAAAGAAACCCTTCATACAAAATAAACAGGGCAAGACAATACTGAATGTTGATGCAGCAGTTACCAATGTTGGTTCTACTGTACTGGAGGTTTTGGAAAAATCACCGGGAGTAACTGTGGACAGGAATGGAGGTATTGCTTTACAGGGCAAAACAGGAGTGTTGGTTTTGATAGATGATAAACAAACTTATCTCTCAGGGGCAGACCTGAATAATTTATTAAGCAGTATGAGTTCATCGCAGGTAGATCAAATAGAACTGATGCCAAACCCTCCTGCCAAATACGATGCCAGCGGAAACGCAGGTGTCATCAACATCAAGACAAAAAAGAATAAGGTAAAGGGTTTCAATGGTTCTTTTACCGTTTTGGCGGGACAGGGTGTTTATCCAAAGAACAATAACAGCCTGGTATTGAATTACCGTAGAGGTAGGTTCAATACTTTTCTTACTTATAGTATGAACATGGTTAAATACTACACCGATATTTATGCACTGCGAAAATATTATGATAACAACGGCACATTAACTTCCATACTTGATCAGCCAACTTATTTTTCAGGAACGTTTTTTAATAACACAGTAAAAACAGGGATAGATTATTATGTTACCCCAAAAACAACAATAGGTATTGTGCTTAACGGAACAACCGTTCACCGTAAAGGAAGTGGCTATGCCGGTGCCACCTGGCTGAATGCATTTAATACAGTGGATTCTGCAATTTCAACAACGAGCAGCAGTAACAACCGGTTTAAAAGCGGTTCAGTAAATTTTAATCTGAGGCATACTATTTCTGCAAAGCAGGACCTTGCAGCAGATATAGACTGGCTGAACTATGACATCAGCAGTGAACAGCATTTTAATAATGAACTGCTTGCTGCAGGAGGATACCAGGAGGCATCCCGTGGCAATATACCTTCAGCCATTCACATTGTTTCCGGGAAGATCGATCATACCCTTCGCTTTGGAAAGAATAATACGCTGCAGTCCGGATGGAAATCATCACATATCAGCACAGATAATATTGCGGCTTACCAGAATTTTGATGGATCTGTATGGAAAGAAGATTATAATAAGAGCAATCATTTTTTATACAAGGAAAATATCCATGCTTTATACAGCAGTATTGAAACAAAACATAAACGGTTCTCCATGCAGGGCGGCTTAAGGTATGAATACACAAGTTATGATGCCAACCAGTTGGGTAATGTTCAACAAAAAGATTCTGCGTTCTCCCGTAATTATAGCGGGCTTTTTCCAAGTGGTTATATCAGTTATGAACTTGATTCTTCCAACAGCTTAACATTTACTGCAGGCAGAAGGATAGACAGGCCGGCATTTCAAAAGCTAAACCCATTTACCTTCATCATTAATAAATATACTTACCAAACAGGCAACCCTTTCTTTTTACCACAATACAGCTGGAACCTTGAACTGAGCCACCAGTATAAAAATATACTGACCACCACCGTATCATACAGCATCATCAAAAATTATTTTTCGCAACTGTTTTTAACCGATACTGCAAAAGGCATATTATTTTATTCTGAAGGAAATGTAGGACGGGCACATAATTTTGGATTGTCTTCTACACTGGTAATTTCACCATTTAAATGGTGGACACTTACAACACAGGCAAATTATAACCATAAAGAACTGAAAGGGTTTAATGGCAATGTAAATTTCAAATCAGATATCAACCAGTTAAACATCAATATCAATAACCAGTTCAGTTTTGCAAAAAAATATACAGCAGAAATTTCCGGCTTCTATACCAGCAGGGCAAGAAATGACCTGCAGGAATTATTATATCCAACAGGCCAGTTATCATTGGGCGTATCCAGGCAGGTACTTAAAAAGAAAGGCACTTTAAAATTCAGTGCCCGGGATATTTTTTACACCAATGCGATGGAAGGCCTTACCCAGTTTGCAAAAGCAACCGAATATTTTATTGTTCGCCGGGACAGCAGAGTCTTTAACCTGTCGTTTACTTACCGTTTTGGTAAAGCTTATAAAACTATCAAACGTTCCAATGGCAGCGCAGGCGATGAAATGGAAAGAGTGGGTAATGGATAATAATCCTGTTTTACTTCTTTTCATCAAGCATCCCCACCCTTTCGTCAAACTGATTTTTATGCTGAATGCAGGAACATTTCCTTTGTGTTGATAAAAGGGAAATGCAAATTCTCTATTTCTTAATAAAAAATTAAAGCCATGAAATCGATCATTAGTAAAGCCATGATGCTGGTTGCAATTGCAGCAGCACTTCTTTCTTTTTCGCCCAATTTTGGCGGAGAGGGTTTTGAAATATCCCTCAACGGAAAAGTGCTGCTGCAGCAATACGGCAAGGACATGAACACATTGAAAACGCTGCAACTTAACGACGGTTCACCCGGTGACAAATTGATCATCCGCTATTACCATTGCGGCAGGCCGGGCAAAAACAGGATCGTTATCATTAAAGACAAACAGGATAAAATTGTAAAAGAATGGCACTATGGTGATGCCGCCGATGCCATGACCGGCATGAGCTGCAGCATAAAAGATATAGTAGGCCTGAAAAAATCTAATGACAATGTTTTCAAACTGTATTATTCATCCAGCGAATTACCTAATGGCCGCCAGTTGGTATCTGTTATTGTAGGGAGTAATAGCATGGCCAGCCGGTTAGGTGATTAAAATGTTGCAAAAAGAAAATAGAAACACGGATGACACGGGAATAACGGATTTTTCACCGATCCGTTTTATCCGGATCAATCAGCGTTATCCGTGTTTCTATAAAATTATTAAACATCCTTAAGGTGTCGCAGATCTCCTGAAGGCTCTCTTCCTTTTATGTCAGCATAAAATGCAATGATCTTTTTAAAATCAGCAGCTTCGTCATCGCTGGTAAAAAAAGCCTGCCCAACTACTAATCTTTTGTTTTCAAAATCCAAACCAATCGGAAGTATGGGTACCCTTGCCTGTTTTGCAATATGATAAAATCCGCTGCGTAATTTATTCACCCGTTTACGGGTTCCTTCCGGCGCCATGCCCAGTAAAAAATTTTCATTGGCATCAAACAGGCCCACTACCTGTTCTACCATACCCTGTTTACTATGGCGGTCAACCGGTGTGCCGCCCAGCTTTCGCAATATCCAGCCCAGGGGCCACACAAATAATTCTTTCTTTCCTAAAAATTTTGCGTGGGTTATTTTTAATTCATGGCGGGCAGCAAAGCCAACCAATACATCTTTCCAGCTGGTATGCGGCGCTACGGCCAACACCATTTTTTTATATTGGTAGGGAAACCGGCCAACAACTTTCCAGCCAAATAATTTCCAGTAAAATTTCCATATCAAACCAAGCATTGCAGTAAGGTAGTTGTTTTATGCCTTGCAAACAAAATGAAGAGTTGTGTTTGATACAAGCCCGTTTTTTTGTACTGGCACAGTTTTGGTATTGTTATCTTAAACTGATAATTCTCTTCACAAACGTTTTCTAAAAATTAAATAATGGCAAAAAAAACTAAACCGGCAAAAAAAGCTGCCCCTAAAAAAGCGATCGCAAAAAAAGCAACAGCAAAGAAGACAGTAAAAAAAGCGGCGCCTAAAAAAACCGCAACAAAAAAGAAAGTGGTGGCTAAGAAAGCCATTACCAAAAAACCGGCAGTGAAAAAAGCGCCGGCAAAAAAAGTAGCAGCAAAAAAGAAAGCACCTGCAAAAGTTATTGCAAAGAAGAAAACTGCCACAGTAAAAGTTGTAAAGGCTAAAGTTGCTGTAAAGAAAAAAGCCGCACCTGTGAAAAAGGCCAGGCCAGCAGCAAAGCCTGTTGCAGCAGTGGTTCCAGTTATTTCTGAAATACCGGAAGAACTGGTGGGAAAGGCGGCTGATACCAATGGTACCGACAGGCCGCAAATGATGGTGCCGGGTGATGGATTGAATGAGGCCCTGGTTAAAACAGAAGACCCTGTTACAACATTTGACAAGGCAGTATTTAATAAAGCAACAGCCAAGGGAGATCCGCACAGTAAGCTGCACCTCTCTTCAAACGGCAAGGGCTCCATAAGGCCTTCGGGCAAAAAACCATTATGGCGAAAATAAACACACGAACCTCCATATATACATACGCAGACAGGTAGCCTGGTAAAAGACCCGCAGGTTTGATAACAGGCAGGCGTGAAAAAAGATTGGCTGAGTAATTGGCCAATCTTTTTTGTACCAGGAAATAGAAACACGGACGACACGGATACAACAGATTTTCACCGATCCGTTTCATCCGTATCAATCAGCGTTTTCAGTGTTTCTATCTCTTGCGCCTTTACCCTGATTTGAAAATTGTACCTTGTGTACATACAGTACAATGGCGGTTGCATTACTTTACCTACGCTAAACAGAAACAAAAAAGATGATAGAACAAACTGACCTTGTTGTGAGTAAATGGATATATCATCCGCCGGTGAACCCCATTGAGGCAGAAGAACAATTGACCAGCTACATTACTTTAGATGTGATGAAGAAAAGAGCGCCCACAAAAAAAGGGATCGCCTGCAGGTTCAGCTGCGAATTTGTTTTTGAAAAGAAAACGATCCTGGAATACGAAGCGGCCGACTCCTATGTAATAGACCTGGCCGATATCATTGATAAGAATGAGCTGCAGACCATGATAAAAAATACCTATAATAAATTCAAAGAGAAATTTGATTTCAGAAAATTGGGTACGGTACTCCAGAATAAATCATTAATACCATTCGATGAAAAGATGTACGAACTTGATCCGATCCTTCTGCTGCTTAATGAGTAAGCATTGGCTATTCCGTATCAGCTTCGCTATACCCGTTATTTTCTTCGTCTTCTTCGCCGATCTCTTCCATTGCGTTATCCAGTTCGGAGCCGGGAATGTCCAGGTCTTCACCGGTTAAATTAACGCTGCCTTCATTTATCATGTCGCCGTCTGCATCGGTTGTGTCCAGTGCTGATCTTCTCAGGTTATCGTTATCAACCGACATACTGTTCTCAATACTTTCATCCAGTAAAGACCTTTCTGCCGGGCTGATATCTGCATCCATTTCCTCCGCAACGGGTGCTGCTTTTTTATCAGTGTTCATTAAGTTTAATTTTATTGATGAAGTTATCGATTATATCCCGGAATAAATATAAATAAAGTGGAGGTTGGGTTTTGTATCAATTCAAAAAAGAAGAGCTTATAAAACATCCTGCACATAAAATAATTATGCAAATCTTTTAAATAATTGTGTAAATAAAACAGGCCCGGCTGTAATTCAGGCACTCATGGCATGGCTGTAAAAATCCTCTTCATGCTCACCATACACATTTCCATCATTGCCATAACCCCTGCCGCTGTTTCCGTAGTATTTACCCGTATTGAATTGCTGTGCGGTGGTTTTACCTGCCCTGCGTAAATAATCATTAGCAGAAACAACCTGTGTTTTGCTGCCTGCTGTGTTGTTGGTTTTCTTTTTCATTCCATCTGTTTTGTGTTCATCAAAGAAGTAACAAAATCGTGCCAAAATTTTAATGAGGGGGTGAGCGGATGCAGGGAAAAAATGGGGCCTGGGTTATAAATTCAGTTCGTGAATTATTGCGTGTTAAATATTTTTTACAAAACTGTGACTATTAGATTTTTTATAAAGCTGTTTAATATAATATAATATAAATGATGCCCCCTGTTTTGTGTATCTATAAGCCTAAAAAAAATAAAAAATTTTCCCGGTTGTTTATTTTTGGCACGATTTTTAAACAAATATTTTTGGCATCATTATTTTCTAAATAAAAACGACTATATGATCATTAATATTAAGAATATGGTTTGCCAGCGTTGCGAAATTGTAGTAAATACTATTTTAGAAAACTTGGGATTGGAAGCAGTGCAGATAACCATTGGTGAAATTATGCTCAGGGAGAATTTACCAAACTATAAACTGAAGCAACTGGATGCAGCACTAAAAGAAACGGGCCTTGAAATAATTCGTAGTAAAAAAAGCCTGATCGTTGAAAAAATAAAAAAGATCATTTTCGAAACAATATATTACCCCGATGAATCTTTGGTTATTAAATTCTCCTGTTACTTAAGCGAAAAATTAAATTATAGTTACACCTACCTGTCTAACCTGTTCTCACGGGAGAATGGGATAAGTATAGAGCGTTATATTATTTTACAAAAGATAGAAAAGGTAAAATCAATGCTTATTTCAGAGAATGCGGTTCTCAGTGAAATAGCCCACCAGATGAAATACAGCAGCGTTGCCCACCTCTCTGCCCAGTTTAAAAAAGTAACCGGGGTAACGGCCAGGGATTATAAAGCATTAAGAATACATGCTTACACAAGAATGCCTGGCAGGATAGCGGTTTGAAAATTATATAAACCAATAATTGTATTGTGTAACAAGTATAGTTTACCGGCACTCACTTCACCTTTAGGTTTTCATAGGATATTGGACTTAAACGGGCTGGATCTTTATCCGGCCCAATTTTTTTAGTGTACAGCATGTCAGCCTTTTGCTTTATTACCCCAATAGGCAACGGCAATTCTTTCTCACCGGCTTCATCTTGCTATTAATAACATTCAAACTAATACAACTCTTTTTTGCAGGTAAAGGATGCCTAATAAAAAACAACTAAATTCATGCCTGTAATGAATATAGCTATTCTTATATTTTTTTTATACTGGCCATCAGGGTCACAGTAAGCAGGCTGCAAAAAAATAAACCTTTTACCTGTTTTTTTCGTTTATTGAAATATGAAATCAATAATTACGGTATTACTTTGTAGCTGTTTATTTGCCTGTGTTAAGGATAAACCGGCGGGTTATGGTTATATAGCTCCTTCTGCAAGTGGCCCGGTAAAAACATGGCTGGCCCTCGGCGATTCCTATACCATCGGGCAGAGTGTAACCATTGCAGAAACATTTCCGGCACAAACGGCCAACCTGTTAAAACAATCAGGCATCAACATCGGTCTGCCGGATTATATTGCCACAACCGGCTGGACAACCATTAACCTGGATGCCGCCATAAAAACAAAAGATCCGGGCATGTATGATGTGGTAAGCCTGCTCATTGGTGTAAACGATCAGTACCAGCGGCACGATACTACCGGCTATCGCCAACGCTTTACCGGCTTACTTACGAAAGCCATTGAGCTGGCCAACGGAAAAAAAGAAAATGTTTTTGTACTCTCTATACCCGATTACAGTGTAACCCCTTTTGCTGCCGGG
>JBDTUK010000120.1:0-7990 GCA_040007795.1 Ferruginibacter sp. | reverse complement strand
ATAAACAGCAAAAACATCCGGCGAACGAAGGGTCGTTGACCCAATTTTGTATAACACATAAATATACGCAACTCCCGGCACAGTTTTCTACTGATTATCAATGAGAAAATGTGCCAGTTTCTTTTCTTAAATTTATAAAAAAAATAAACATGTTTGAAGAGATTATTCTTAAATACTTTCATCCCGGTTATAATATTGGGGTAGAAGATATAAGAAATGTCTGGTTGCTGAATAATCCTCCTGTTAAACTACGGGTTACTTTGTATAGGGGCTCCCTGGTATACAGGTTACCAGGCTCAGGTAAGCGAATCAGCTACCGTACTCTTAAAAAAGGATTGATAAAGAAAAATATAATAATTCGTCTGCCAATACACTTGCTTCCTTTCTGACAATTACCTTAACACTAATTACCAATTACTATTTTATTTCTGCTTTTCCACCCTCGTAGGTGTATCCTTTCCACTTACAATAGTTTTACTGCTTAATGCAATGGCCTTGATGATCCCGGCCATATTATTAGTGTAACTTTTGCTAAATTGCTTTTTTACACGGGTTTACCAACGCAGAGCAAAAAGATATACTTGAAATTGTGAACGATAATCTTGAAATTATAAAAACGAAATGGAATGAATACTTCACCAAATAATTACGATACTATAGAACACCTGATATATACCGAGGGGTTACGTATTCAGGCTGTTGACTTCCATAAAGAACTGGATTTAATGCTGATTGTTTTAAACACTAAAGCCATATTACAGCAAAAAATATCTGCTTATCCAACATTTGCAAATGCTGATGCAGAGCAACTTTTACAATATGAACTTATCGGCAATGGTACCGGCATACATTGGCCTGCTTTGGATGAAGACATAAGCTTAAAAGGGTTTTTAAAAGATGAATTAAAGCAGGTGGTAAGTAATAAGAAAAATGATATTGCTGCCTGATAATTTCAGCATGAAGCACTTCCTTTCTGATAAAAACCTTATCGGTAAACCCTAATTCCCAATTCCCAATTACCTTTTTTCCTTCTCCACCCTGGTCGGCGTATCCTTTCCACTCACAATGGTTTTACTGCTTAATGCAATGGCCTTGATGATCTCGGCCATATTATTCATGTCAAGCGTTCCAATCTCATCACTCATCTTGTGGTAATTGGGTTCGTTGTTTGGCGCTTCTTCCATTTTAGAGGTGGAGATGGTATGAGCAGGTACACCCAATGCTGCAAGGGTTGCATTATCGCTGCGGTAAAATAAATTTTGTTTGGGATAAGGATCGGGTTCAAAATGAAATTTTGAATCAACGAGGTTAGCCTGCAATATTTTTCCCATATCGCTTTTTTCGTAGCCGGTAATGTAGGCGCTGTTGAAACCCCATTTACTGTCGGTACCGATCATTTCAATATTGAACATGGCCATTACTTTATCGGCATTCATTTGCTTGCTGAAGTAACGGCTGCCATAGCCACCGATCTCTTCGGCAGTAAAGGCAACGAATACTAAAGTGCGTTCATTATTTTTTGCTACGCTGAAATATTTGGCCAGCATCATCACGGCTGTTGTGCCGGCTGCATCATCATTGGCGCCATTGTAAATGCTGTCCATGTCTTTATTCGGTTTGCCAATACCTAAATGATCGTAATGGCCGCTAAAAACAACAAACTCATCTTTCTTACTCTTACCCGGAATCACCGCTACTATGTTTTTCAGTTGCTGCAAAGTTTGTTCGTGTTTAATATGGAGGTTAAAAGAAGAAGGGTTGAGATTGGTAGTTAAGATCATTACCTGCGAAACGGAAGAAGGAAATTTTGCATTAGCTGCAAAACGCTGCATGCTTTTAAAGCGGCGGGAATGGGCTGTATCTACCAGTATCAGTAAATTCTTTTCCAGGTCAAACAAAGGAAAAACCACTTTATTAAAGGTATCTGTTGCTTTAACTGTTATCACTTCATAATCTTTCAGTGAGTTGATGTTTAGTTCTGCAGCGGTTGTGTTGACTGCAATATTATCTGCTATCAGCTGCTCATTATCGAGCATACCTTTTATTTCCACCGGCTTGCTTTTGGTCATGGCAAATTCCTGGAAATAACTTTTTGCATTGCCCAAAAACTTCAGTTTGCTTTTTGCAAATTCAGCGGCAATAAAATCTGCAGCTTTATCAATGCCGGGGGTAAAGGTTTTGCGGCCCTGCATATCATCTGCCGAAAGTATTTTTTCAATACGTTCCACTTCTGCAGCATTTATTATCTTATCAATGTTTTGGGCAAAAGAAAACAGGCTCAAAAAGCCTGCTGAAAGTGTTAAAAGTATTTTCTTCATTTTTAATTTTTAATTATCAATTTTTAATTATTACAGGCTCATCATTTCCTTAAACTTCACTGCTTGTCTTCTGCTCACTTCAATCTTTTCACCACCATGCAGTTCCAGTAAAAGTCCGCCATTAAAATACGGTTCAATTTTTTCTATCATGCGCAGGTTTACAATGTGTTTGCGGTTGGCCCTGAAGAAAACTTTTTCATCCAGCCTTTCTTCCAATGCATTAAGCGATTTTAATATCAGCGGTTTGTAGGCACCAAAAAATACTTTGGCATAATTACCTACACTTTCAAACAGGCGAATTTCGCCAAGCTTAACAAACCAGCAGCGTTCACCATCTTTTACAAATATCTGGTCACTGTCTGATAATATACCCCTGTTAATGCCGGCCATTGTGGCTGCCATTTCTTTTTCATCGGCCAATTGCAGTTTGTGTATAGCCTCCGAGAGGCGCTTGGGTTCAACAGGCTTCATTAAATAATCCAATGCATTTACTTCAAAAGCTTTCAGGGCATATTCATCATAAGCGGTTGTAAAGATCACGTGAGGGGCGCTATCCAGTTCGGTCAACATATCAAATCCTGTTTTGCCGGGCATCTGAATGTCTAAAAAAATAAGATCGGGAGATAGGTTCTCAATTTTCTCCAACCCTTCGGCGGCATTAGCTGCTTCGCCAACCACTTCAATTTCGGGAAATTCTAAAAGCAATTTTTTTAATTCATTCCTCGCTAACCGTTCATCGTCTATTATTAAAGCCTTCTGCATAATATGGAAAATTTGAGCCTGCCTACCGGCAGGCAGGTTGAAAATTTATTTTACACCGCCACAGGAAGTGAAACTTTTGATTCAACCATATTTGAATCAATATTCCTGATCTCAAAAACAGCCTTGCCCTGGTACATCAAATTTAATCTATCCTGGGTACTTTTAATTCCAAAACCGTTGCCATTTATACTTCCATTAAGCTGGCCGGTATTTTGAACCGATAATTCAAGATGATCGCCTTTAAAGTCTGCAGATACCCGAACAACACCTCCGTTCACCAATTTACTTATGCCGTGCTTTATTGAATTTTCAACCAGTGTCTGCAACATCATTGGCGGTACCTGCTGTGTTAAAGTATCTTTATCAATATCCATTTCAATTTTTAATCTTTCTTCAAAACGCATTTGTTCCAGCGCCAGGTAATCTTTTACAATATCCAATTCACTTTCTAATGTTACAGTTTCCGATTTTTCGGCCTGCATACTGCTTCGCAGGATATTACTCAGTTCGGTAATGGCCCTTCTTGCTCTTGTAGGATTTTCATCTACCAGGGCACGGATGCTGTTTAAGGAATTAAAAATAAAGTGCGGATTAATATGCGATTTAATAGTTTTTAATTCCAGCTCTTTTACTGTGGTTTCCAGTTTCAGCCGGTCAAGTTCGTTGTTCCTGTTTTTTTCTACATAATGATAAACAATATAGATGAGCATCCAGATAGCTATTAACAATAAGTTATAATAAATACCAACCAGGTCCGACTTATTTTCATAAACCCATTCACCTTTTTTATTCCTGGCCCAGCCAGTCGCCTTTTTTATTTCCGAAATTCCTTTTTTAAATGAACTGTCTTTTGCAAAACTACTGTTCTTGTAATAAGCAATGGAATCAAGCCCGAATTGCTTTTCTATTTTAATAGCTTTCTCCAGTTTTTGGTTGGTATAATACTTGTCATAAGAATAACCCGACCGGGACTCAATGTAATTACTGCCGTAATATAACAAAGTACCTGTTGCACCAACAGATATGATAAACATCAATAAAATCCTGTTAAATGAAAATTTGAGCCAGTTTGTTTTTTTTATAATATACCTGAGCAGGTGTGTGACCAATATCCCCGAAACTAAAAGAATAGCAAGGCTAACCATGTATTCATTCTGGCCTCCCTGCTCTTTAAACCTGTCGCCAAAAACAACAAAATTAAAATATAGCAAAATCAGTCCCCAAACACCCCAACCTGTGATCTGGCATAGCCAGTATCTGATATTCGTTTTACTCATGCTGCAAAATTACCACTCAATATAGTGAATTTAAGCGCTGTTTTGATTAATGGCGAAATGATGGGGTGGGAGGTTAATATTGTCAGCCGGGCCTGACAATTACCATTGGCCTCCCCTATATTCTATTTACGTAAGAGTTTAAAAGCATGTGTCCATTGGTTGCTGATAAGCCCGGGGATACACCATAATATACACAAAGGCTCTATTGCCCTGGCTGCTTCCACCTTACCCATATCAGCTGTTTCCCAACCAAATGAGGTGAGTATGGAGGTTACTGTTTTTTTAGCTGCATCATCATTACCACAAATGAACATGGTTGGCTGTATGCCTTTGAAATCGGGTTTATACATTAAAGCATTGCCCACGCTGTTGAATGCTTTTACCACAAATGCACCAGGCAATTGTTTTTGTATCTGCTCCATCAACGAATTATCGGGGCTGGTGAAAAATTTGAGCACGCCATTATCAGGTGCTGCATTGGCAATGGGGTTAGTAGCATCAATGACTACTTTACCGGTAAAATTATTTACTCCGGCAAGTTCAATTACCTCTTTTGTGGCCAGGCCCGAAATGGCTAACACAATAATATCTGCAAATTCTGCTGTGTTATTAAAAGTACCGGCCTGGGCACCACTGTTTTCTGCTTTCCATTTTATTACATCTTCTTTGTTCATATCTCTTGTACCCAGCATTACCTGGTGGCCTTCCTTTATAAATGCGGTTCCTAAAACCCGGCCAACAATACCGCTTCCGATAATTCCTATTTTCATAAAAATATTTTTTAGTGATTAATGATTAGTTTTACAAAGTTGATAAAAAATTGTTCATGGCTAACCCAAATTTAAATAACGAAGCGGATTTTTTAAACCCTGCAGAGAGGGAATTTGAAAATACCATCCGGCCATCAGCAATTAATGATTTCTCTGGCCAGGCCCAGATCATTGAGAACATTACCATTTTTATCAAGGCTGCAAAAATGAGGGGCGAGGCGCTGGATCATATTTTATTTCACGGCCCGCCGGGATTGGGCAAAACAACTTTATCGAGGATCGTTGCCAATGAATTGGGTGTAAACATAAAAGAAACCAGCGGCCCGGTAATTGAAAAACCCGGAGACCTGGCTGGATTGCTCACCAATTTAGAAACCAATGATGTTCTTTTTATTGATGAGATACATAGGCTGAGTACGGTTGTGGAAGAATATTTATATGCAGCTATGGAAGATTACCGCATTGATATTATGATTGACAGCGGTCCTAATGCAAGAAGTGTACAACTTAGCCTGAATCCATTTACATTGATTGGTGCAACTACAAGGAGTGGATTACTTACGGCTCCTTTGTTATCAAGGTTTGGAATAAAGTCAAGACTGGAATATTATGATGCTGTTACTTTAAAGAACATTATTCTTCGTTCAGCAAAAATATTAGGCACAAAAATTACCAGCGATGCTGCTGATGAAATTTCAAGAAGAAGCCGTGGTACGCCACGTATTGCCAATGGCCTGTTGCGCAGGGTAAGAGATTTTGCACAGGTAATAGGTAATGGAGTAATTGATTTGGGTATTACAGAGCATTCATTAAAAGCATTGAATGTAGATAAGCATGGATTGGATGAAATGGATAACCGTATCCTCTTTACCATCATTGAAAAATTTAAGGGAGGCCCCGTAGGTATCACAACCATTGCCACTGCTGTTGGAGAAGAAGTGGGTACACTGGAAGAAGTGTATGAACCTTTTCTGATTCAGGAAGGTTTTTTACAACGTACCTCAAGAGGAAGGGAGGCAACTGCGAAGGCATATGAACATTTAGGAAAAAAAGGGTTTAAAAGTGGTACAGATAATTTATTATTTGGTGACGCTTAGTTACAAACAATAGAAAAAAAATAAGTGCCGCTTTACAGCAGCACTTATTAAAGGTTTATTTTTTTTATTATTCTGCAACCACCAGCCTGAACCCATTTCCGTGGATATTTACAATTTCAATGGCAGAATCTTCTTTCAGGTATTTACGCAATTTGGCAATATACACATCCATGCTGCGCCCGTTAAAGTAAGTATCGCTTCCCCAGATTTTTTTCAAGGCAATTTCACGGCTCAACAGATCATTTTTGTATTCACTCAGCATTTTGAGTAATTCATTTTCTTTTGGAGACAGTGTTTGTACTTTTCCATTAATGGTTAATTCTCTCAGGCGTGGATTAAAATGATACCTGCCCAGGTCATATTCAGCATTTACTTCTTCCCGGTGCATTTCTTCATTGCGTTTAAGAATTGCTTTTATTTTATGCAGTAACACCTCGCTGTCAAATGGCTTGGTGATATAATCATCGGCGCCTAATTTGTAGCCTTGTATAATATCATCTTTCATGGTTTTGGCACTCAGGAAAAACAAAGGCACATCAGGATTTACATCCCGTATCTCTTCTGCCAGTGTAAAACCGTCCATGTTGGGCATCATTACATCAAGCAGGCAGATATCAAATTTTTCACGTTGAAATGCAGCCAGGCCAAGTTTACCATCTCTTTCCAGTGTTACATCGTAATCATTCAACTCTAAGTAGTTCTTCAGTACCATGCCAAGGTTTGTATCGTCTTCGCAAAGTAGTATTTGGGGTTTTACTGGTTCCATTTTTTTTTGTTTATTAGCAAATAAAATTAATTCAGTTTTGATATAGCGAATATAGTGCCTAATTTTTTGTTAAAGGTAGATAGTTTGCCACAGCTGCGTATTTGCCACAAAGGCGCAGAAGCACAGAAAGCTATCTTTTTAGATAGGCTTTGTCTGTTAGTGTTTTCAGAAAAGTAATGATGTCTTTTTTTTCTTTCTCTGTTAAGCCCAGCGGTTGTTTTAATGCATCATCAATATTGATCGGGTCTTTTACAAATTTGCCGGAATTGTTGTAATACTCAACTACTTCTTCCAGTGTTTTGAATATGCCATTGTGCATATAGGGAGCTGTAACCGCAATGTTGCGTAAGCCAGGCGTTTTAAATTTTCCTTTGTCGGTTTCTTTTTTAGTTATGTTGTAGAGGCCTGCATCGTTTAAGTCTTTCTCATTATACAAACCGATATTTTTAAATTCATCGGTGGTAAAATCTTCCATGCGGTGGCAATCAAAACACTTTGCTTTATCGCCAACAAATAATTGCCTTCCTCTTTCTTCTGATGCAGTCAATTTTTTCAGGTTATTGCTCCAGTCGTCAAATTTACTGTCTACTGTTTCCAAAGTTTGTTCAAAGGCCGAAAATGCAGCGGCCAGGTTTTTTGCATCAGGAGCCTTTCTAAATATTTTTTGAAAAAGCATTTTATATTCTGCAGATGCATTTAGTCGTTTTACCGCTTCTGCTATGGGTAACCCCATTTCATCCGGATTTTGAACAGGCATTAATGATTGTTCTTCCAGCGAAGCTGCCCTGCCATCCCAGAAAAAATAAGGCCGGTTCTTCATGTTCAGTACTGATGGGGTATTTCTTTGGGTAAGTTTTCCGCCAATGCCGATGCTGAAAGCAACGGTATCAGCAAAAGCAAATTTTGGAATATGGCAACTGGCACAACTTACTGACGAATCTTTGGAGAGTATTTTTTCGGAGAATAATTTTTTGCCCAGAGCTGCTTTGGTTTTTATTTC
>JBDTUK010000119.1:0-17169 GCA_040007795.1 Ferruginibacter sp. | reverse complement strand
CGGTTGACCTGGCCTGGTAATTTTTGAGGTGTTCAATTTTATTTTTATACTGAGCTGCTTTTTCAAATTCCATTTTCTTCACATGTTCCTGCATTTCTTTTTTAAAATGCTGCATAACTGATGAAAGGTTTCCTTTTAACAGGTTAACCAGTTGTTGTAATTCCTCTTTGTAATTTTCAACTGTCTGTAAACCTTCACATGGACCCTTACAATTACCCAGATGATACTCAAGACAGACTTTGAATTTCCCTTTTTTTATATTGCTTTCAGATAAATTTAATTTACAGGTTCTTAATAAAATTGTTTGCTTAATAAAATCCAGCAACTCCTTTACTTTTTCCACAGAAGTATACGGACCCAAATATTGTGAACCATCATTTATTTTTCTCCTGGTAAAAAATACCCGGGGAAAACGTTCATTCTTGATAACGATGTAGGGATAGGTTTTACCATCTTTTAAACTGATATTAAACCTGGGTTGAAATTCTTTAATGAGTGTATTCTCCAGCAGAAAGGCATCCTGTTCGCTATTTACAATGGTAAACTCTATGTGATGAATCCGTTGAACAAGTTCATGTGTTTTGTAAGTTGAAAAAGTTTTTGAAAAATAGGAGCTTACTCTTTTCCGCAGGTGCTTGGCTTTTCCTACGTATAATAATTCATTGGCTTTATCGTAATATTTATAAATACCCGGTTGTGTGGGAATAGTAGAAGCGATAGCCGAAAATTCTTTTTGTGTCATTGTTATTAAAAATCCCAGGTGACTTTCTCTTCTTTTTCAACAGAGGATGCTCCATTTTGATCAGTAACAATAGTGGTAACCTTACACCATTTTCTGCTCAACCATGTTAATTGCAACATTTTATTCTTGCTGATTTCTTTTATCATATATACCCTTTTTACTTTACCACTAGCAGGGTCAATATATACGTCCCAGTGCTTGAGGGTCATTGTATCCGGAAGAGGACCTGAGGCATCGTAAGTAAAGGTAAAAGTGCCAATAGATTGATCGAGAAAACTTTTTTCTGTAAAAAGGGAAATCAGGTTAACGGAATCAATTTCAGGGTGTAAAAATTCTTGTACTGCTTCATCAATTTCCTCTATTTTCAGCCATACGGAATCTGTATGATTTTTTATAGTAGTATACTTTAAAGGATTTACGCCATCTTTTTTGAAGTTATATAATTCACCTTTTATATAGGAAGTAACCGGAAAGAAACTTTGTTTTTCAGGGACCTCTTTTTCTTTTTTTATTGTTTTTAAATCCGGAGAATTAGTACAGGAAAATAAGATAACTATAGATGTAAATAGCGAAAATAAGATTTTCATCTGCCAAAATTAAATTGAAACTGTGGTATTGCAAAACATGGGCACTATACTTTGCTGTAAGTTTATGATTTCGGTAAAGTATAAAAGCAACAATCAATAATGCGGAATGTTCTTTAAATATTTCTAAATGGGGGAGTGATTAGGGAGATCAGAACCCTTTTATAATACCTACCTTAAGCCCTACGGCATAAGGTTTTTCAATCAGTGCTACATTTTTGCGGTAAGTTGAATATACCTGGTAGCGAACCTGAGGGCCTACTTGCAGCCTATAGCCGCCAAGTTTGTAATTCATATATGTTTCAAAGCCCAGGTTAAGATTCCAGTTGCTGATCGAAGAGGGGTCTGATACATAGCTCTTTAGGTCGGATGAAATAAGATGTGCGTTACCACCAAAAATATAAGTAGGCTGAACAGAAGCTCCGGCAAACCATTCTACATTATTAGTACTTGATAGTTTATATGACAAGCCAACCGGAATGGAAATTTGATATGTTCTATTATGTATCTGTATAGGCTGAAGAGCAGAAGAATTATAGGCGTTAGATATAGTTGATGTTCTGGAAGCAAGGTAAGAATAGCCCGTAGTAGGGTCATTAAGCAATAGGGTAGTTAATACCGGGTGATTTGTCTGATCTGCATTTATGTTATAATTTGTATAATTAAACTGAATACCGGTTTTTAGCTTCAGGTTTTTTGCAAATGCATAAGATAACCCAACACCGGTTTCAACCCCTAAACCAGGCTTTTGGCTTATAAATTTATTAATATCGCCGGTTGTAGCGAAAGGGGTGGCTGAACCTTTTGAATCGGTAGTTAATTTGCGGTAATTTACGGCTGGGGTTATATAAAATTCAAAATCTAATTTGTCTTTCCATTTATTGCTTCTTGATTTATTTTGTAGTGCATAATTATCAATCCATGCCTTTTCCTCAGGGGATAAAGATTTAGCATTCAGATTAATATCCTTTTTTACAACTGAATTTTCATTAACAGCAACAGGCTTGTTAGAAACAACTGAATTTGCAGGGCTTGCTAAGGATTTTTTTGTAGAAGCTTTTTCGTTGCCAGTTTTATTCAGGTCATTTTCATCAGCACCGGTAAACTCTTCTTCTTTTGTATTATTTGCAGCAGGAGTAGAAATTTTTATTTTAGTTTTATTATTTGCATTAGCTATATCAACAAAAATTTGATTAGTCTTAATGTATGTGTCAATTACCTGGGTAATACCTTTACCTGTATTTTCAGCTGTTTGAAAAACGTCTTTATCTGAATTAGCTGTTTTATTCTCTACTGCAAATTGCTCTTCTTTCTGATTATTCTGTATAGTTGCATCTATTGTATTAGGATCAGGAGTTTTTACATCTGTATAGGTCAATAATTCTGATTCAGTTGTAGTAAATGCTTTTGCAACATAGTCAGCACCTGTATTGGGTAATTGCTGATGCTTAGTATTTGTAAAAACCGTTTTTTGTGTTCCTGTTTTTTGTGTGCTTTGTGAACTGTTAATATTTTCAGTATCGGAACTTTTTACAAACTGGTTGGTAATGCTGTTATCGCTTGTGTTTAGATACCCGGTAAGAAGTAAGCTTATAATTAACAGCATACTCATAGCTGCAGAAGGCCATCTGCGGCTGGGATGCAGGTTATTGTATATGCTGTGCCAAACCCGTTTTGAAGGATACATTCTGAACTGGTCAGCTTTCTCCTTCAACAGTTGCTCAAAATCATCGCTATAAAAGTTTCTATCCATTTTTAAAAAAACATATAATTTATCGGGTTATCCAAAATCAATTTATATAAATCTAGCTCGGCGAAACAGCTCCATAGAAGTCTGATCTTTTTCTTTGCTTTTGAATAATCTTTTTCCTGATCAATATTTCTTCCAACATCGCCTTGGCACGGGTGTACTGGCTTCGGCTCGTACTTTCTTCAATATCCAGCATACTGGCAATTTCTTTGTGTGAATACCCCTCAATTGCATAAAGGTTAAGAACTGTTTTATAGCCTAAGGGCAATGTTCTGATACACTCAACAACCTGCTTAGCCTGCATAATCGATGGAATCATTTCCTCCTTTACATGAACGCTGGTTGCATGAATAATGTCTACACTGTCAGCAAACTTCTTATTCTTCTTCAAAATATTGATACAGGTATGAACAACAATTCTTCTTATCCATCCTTCCAAAGCACCTTCGTTTCTGTATTGGTGTATTTGTGTAAAAACTTTAATAAAACCCTCCTGCAACATATCCTCAGCATCCTCCCGGTTTTTTGCAAACCGATAACATACTCCCAGCATTCTGGGGCTAAATCGGTTATATAATGCCTCTTGCGCAGTGGCATTATTCCTGATACAGCCAGATAGCATGAGCTCTTCTGTCATAATTTACGCTTAGTTTACCCATAAATATAGACAAATTAGTGTAAACTCTTGCTGCATATGATTAAAAAAAGAGCAGAAAATTAACATATCTGGTATTTAGTGAAAAACGGGTATAAAATCGGTAATCCATTGATTATTAAAGCCTCCATTAAAGGATTACCGAAAATTCCTTTAACCGACATAAATCTCTGGAAAGCATTTATTAAAAAAATGAAGGGTAAAACTACTGGTTAGGATTTTTCATCAACACGATTGTAAACAACCAGCGGAGTATTTGTTACCGGATTATTGATGATGGTAGTTTGGACATTAAATATTTTTTCAATTAAACTTTCATTGAGAATTTCTTTGGGTTTACCATGACTAACCAGTTCCCCTTCTTTTAAAAAGAATAACTTATCGGCATATTGTATGGCCAGATTAATATCATGTATAACAGCTACCAAAATAATATCTTCTTTGATTAATTCCCTGGCAATTTGTAAAAATTCCTGCTGGTAATTAATATCAAGATTGGTGAGCGGTTCATCTAAAAAAAGATAACGGAAACCATGCTCAGGTTTTTTCCAGATCTGTGCCAATACTCTTGCATACTGTACCCGTTGCTTTTCGCCACCACTAAGCGTTAAATAATTTCTTTCTTTAAATGAAAATAAATTCATTCTGTCCATAACCTCATTACAAATGGCTTCATCTTTTTTGCCCGGATTGAATGTAAAATGAGGGTAACGCCCCATCATTACTACTTCATCAACCGTCAATGGAAAGCTCAATTCTGGTTGCTGGCTCATTACTGCCCGGGTTTTTGCCAGTTGTTCTTTTTTGAAGTGATTTATTTTTTCACCAGCATATAAAACAGATCCATCATATCCATTGATTTCTCCACTGAATATTTTCAGAAAAGTTGATTTACCCGAGCCATTAGGTCCTAGTATCATATTAAATTCTCCGGGATGAAATTCAGCGCTGACATTATTTAATATCAGTTTTTTGCCAATGCTGTAATATATTTCTTCTGTTTTAAGCATTGTACCCTCCTTTATTTTGCACCAGGTTAAATCGCTTTAACAGGATAATGAAGATAGGAGCACCAACCAATGAAGTAATAATGCCAATAGGAACCTCAGCAGGTGCCAATACTAATCTTGCACACATATCGGCAAGTACCAGTAACATTGCGCCGGTGATCATTGACGCAGGCAGCAATCTTTTATTATCGCTGCCGATTAATAAACGTAATACATGCGGTACAATTAAACCCATGAAACTGATAACACCAACAAATGCAGTAGCAACAGAAACCATGGCTGTATTTAAAAGCATTATTCTTCGTTTCAATTTATCTGCATCCACACCTAAATAACCGGCTTCTTCTTCTCCTAACAACAAAGTATTTAATTGCTTTGAATAACGAAGCGAAAGAGTAAAAATAACTGCCGCAACTGCCCCTACAATAAAAACCTGTTGCCAGGACGCACCTGAAAAAGTTCCCAAATTCCAAAAGGTAATACTTCTTGCCTGTGGATCACGGGCTATATAACTCATAAAACCTGTACCACTTAAGCAAACGGCATTTACTGCAATACCAATCAGCAGTAAAGACATAATAGAAACCCTCTTTGCATTTTTTGCCAATGAATAAACAATATAGGTAGCCAGTAGTGCTCCCAAAAAAGCAACAATGGGTACAAGCAGCGGGCCGGCAATACTTTTTAGAGTGGGGCTGAAATTTGGTGCCATTACAAAAACAATTGATGCCCCAAGAGCTGCACCGGAACTCGTTCCTACCAATCCTGGCTCAACAATCGGATTGCGAAATAATCCCTGCATTAATACGCCACTTACCGCTAATATAGCACCTGTAATGGCACATAATAAAACCCTGGGCAAACGCAACTGGATAAACACGCCTTCATAAATATTTGCAGGGCCCTTACCTTGCACAAAATGTTGTACAGCCGAAAACATATCTCCAGGTAAAATATGAACGGCACCAAATGCAATTGCACAAAGCAACACTACGATAAGCAAGGTCAATAATATGGGAAAGAAAAACTTATTTTTTCTCAGCACTTGTTGATGGATAAAGAAGGTTAATTAATTTAATGACATTCTCTCCTGTACGGGGTCCAAAATATATCAGGTCATGTTCTTCAAATCGAACAATGCGTTTATTTTTGCCGGCATTAGTTAATGAAACACCTGGTATACCTGTAATAAATTTATCCATGTTTCCCATGCGGTCGTAACCAAAATCGGTAGCAATGATAATGTCAGGGTTTGCCAGTGCTACTGCTTCAGCACTCATCTCCCTGGCGCCTTTTCCATCATAAAGAGCGGGTGTGCACCCTGCAAGCCGCATCATTTTATCACCTACTCCGTTTCTCCCACTCATTACAAAATAATTATTGTTTCTCAAGCCAAAATGAATGATCATTACTCTTAAGGAATCTTTGATGTTCAACATCTTTAAACTATCTGCAGCTCTGGCAATACCTGCATCCATTTTGATAATTACAGAGTCTGCTTTTTTTTCTTCGCCAAAAAATCTACCTAATTCTTTCAATAGCAATTTTGCACTGTCAATTGTGTTAGCTCCGCCAAATGCTTTAATATTTAATCCGGCCTTTGTTATTTGTGGCAATACATTTTCAGGCCCAATATCATTGCTGTGGATCACCAGGTCGGGGTTCATTGCAATAATACTTTCGGGACTTAATGCACGGTGATAACCTACAGTCTTTAAAAGTTTAGCACTGTCCGGGTAAGTACTACTCAGGTCAACAGCTACAATATCATGGCCTTTACCCAATGCAAAAACCATTTCAGTTAGATGTTTGGATAAACAAACAATACGCATATCTTTTGTTCCATCAATTTCTTTATTACCAAACCTGCCGCAGGAGACAATAACAATTGTTAGCAGTAATAGTATAACAGGTATTTTTTTCATTGCGTTTATTTTAAAAGAAAAGGGCAGTTAATAAAACTGCCCTTTTATAGTGATGCTTAAAAAATGTACTTAAGGTTTAATCCACCATACACATTAGCGTCTTTAGGTCCTGCTATATATGCATCAGGTATTTGATTTACAAATATCATGATTGGATGCTTTGAATTGGTAATGTTATTTACACCAAAATAAACATCTACACCAAAATGCTTTGCAAAGGTTTGCTGAAAGCCCAGTTTTGCATTAAGCAAACTGTAACTACCTGCATGGTAATCAATATTTGTTGCTGAAGGTGCACCACCGGTAAGTGTTCCGTTAGATGTAACCGGTACGCCATCTTTATAAAAATAATTGATATTGGCATAAAGGCCTGGACGGGTTACTAGGTCCACACCAAATGAAGTAAGAACCTTAGCCACACCAGCTACCTGGTGGCCACTGTAATCTACTACTGTTACAGAATCTCTTACTGGTAAAGAAGAAGTTTTACCGGTAACTGATTGGTACTCGTAGTCTTTGTATTTGAAATCTGAATAAGTAAAATTGAAGAAAGGAGTTATGGTACTGAAAAATCCTTTCTCTGATTTATATACAGTATACTTAACAGATGCTTCCACTCCCTTATTATCTTGTTTGCCCCCATTTACCATATAAGTGTATGCCGTAGTTGATGCATTTAAAGGAACAGCTACTGCAGTCATTTTATTAGAGAACACGGCATCAAAGAAGGCGAACTGGTAAACCAGTTTTTCATGTAATAATGAACCCTTGGTTCCTATTTCAAATTGATTTCCTATTTCAGGTTTCAATCCTGAATTAACCAGTCCGGTAGAAGTATTGGCTGGAGTAAGCACATACGGAATATAGAAATATGAACTTACCGGTGCCTTATAACCTTTGCTGTACGAGAAGTAAGCAGAGAAATGTTTATTAAACACTTTGTTTATAGCAAAATGTGGAGAAACCATTCCTTTATATGTCGTATCAAATTTAACGGGTTTTAAAGGTTGAGCCGGATTATAGATCCTGTCGTTTAACTCTATTTTCATATTGCTAACACCGATACCTGCCGTAATAGAAATGTCCATTGGTAAAGCTAATGTCCATTCGGTAAATACCGAAGTAGTAGCTGTTTGAGTATATACATTTGAAGTAGTGCCATTGCTGCCGGTTGCTGTGCTGCCAATAACAAAATAGGGGTCACCCATTTTCCAAACATGAGCAGTCCCCAATGGGTCTATCATACCATAACCGATGGTGGTAGCATTCTGACGTTGTGTTTCAACACCGGTTATTCCACTAAGGTTGATCTTACCAAAAGAAAATTTAGTATCAAAAGTAGAACGAAGACCAAAATTGGTTGATGCTTTATCTGTCCACCCACCGGCAGAACTTGCATTACTGTTGAAGGCCATACCAAAAACTGAAGTATTGTTAGAAATATGACTGTTAAAATTATAGATATGCCCTAAACCTGCTCGTACTGTATAAACCTGGCTATGAGCATTTCTTTTGATGTATTCGGGGTTGCCTGAAAAATCACCTGTTTCATATTGTGTGATAGTGAGTTCTCCGCTTCTTTCATCATAACTGTTGCTGTATCCAAAATAAGCATTAATTGACTGCTTAGCATTAGGCTGAAAATCGCCGGCAACGTTCACAAAATCTTTATGTGATGAATTGTGAATGGTAAAACCATTCGATTTTTGATGACCGTAGTTTAATAAAAGAGAAGATTTTTCTCCGCCCATTGTAAAGCGTGTATTCAGACGTTGCAGGCCATAATTTCCAAACATTATTTCCTGGCCAATAGATGTTTGTCCTTTTTCAGGTTTTATGGTTTTTAAATTTACCGCACCAGCTATTGCCAGTCCAAAAAGGGTTCCGGCAGGGCCTTTAACCACTTCTACATTTCCAAGAGAACCAAAATCAATATCATCCATTGTATTAATGCCTTCCGCATCAGTAACCGGAATACCGTTTAAATAAACCTTATAACCCTGGCCATCAAAATTGCTACTTACGCCCCTGGTACCTCTTGAGCCATTGCCATATCCCCTGATATTAAATTGCTGACCTGAAGAAACTGCACGCCTGTTCATAGTTACACCAGGAACATTACTGTTAATGGCATCATCTAAAAAAAGGCCATTACCTCTTTTTAACTCTACAGCAGTTAATTTGGTTATGGATGCAGGCTGGTATAAAATTCCTTTATTAAGGTTTGATGTAGCAGTTATTTCTACTTCATCTAAAGAGCGGCCCAATGGGACTAATGAAAATTTAATTTCTATATCACAATTTTTAATGAGTTGCTTTTGTGTTTCATATCCCACAAATGATATGGTAATGGCAGAAGCTTTACTGCAATCAACCGTAAACATGCCATCCTTATCAGTAGTAGTGCCTGTATTTGCAAAGCTTACTGAGGCTCCGGTAAGTGGTTTATTATTTGATGCATCAACTACTTTTCCTTTTAGCGTTTTTTGAGCAAATGTTGTTATTGATAAAATAATAAGGGAAGTAGTAAATAGAATTATACGTTTCATTGTTTAATAATTAAGTGTAAAATATAGATAGCATGATCTGATTCCGGTTGCAAAAAAAGAATCAGGTGTACTACCTGGTTTAATAAAAACAGCGGTTTAATGCTAACAATATTCCGGGGGATGAATAGCGATGGCGTAGTATCCTTTAAGTATTACTTCGGCATAGGTTGAAAATTGCATGAAAACGGTATGCCACGAATTTTGAAGGGAAAAAAGAACGGACTCTTTATATACAGGTGCAAAAATGAATTTAAATGCCAGCTGGTTTATGGGATTGTTCGGTTCATTTTTTTGCTGGGTAAAGTTGTCCATTTCCCGTAGCAGGTTATCCTCCTCTTTGTCAAAAATACCGGTCAGGAAGATTTTTTCACCCTGGGTTTTAAATGATTTAACATCAAATAGCTCTCCCTCAATTAATACCTCTTTTCCCAGGTTAACCCAGTAAATTTTTTCAGATGAAGTGGTAATGGTTTGCAATAATTCTGTTTCTAATCTTTCCTTTCTTTGAAATTGAATGATCTTTTGTTTTACCAGAACTCCTACCAAAAAAAATAGGGGTATTGCCACAAGAAGCAATAGCGCAAAAGCAGTTATTTTTTTTTGGTACATGAACATTTAACCAAAGTTAGTATTTATTTTTTTCTTACTAAGCTGTCAGCCGGGTAAGTTGCTCTGATAGTATCCCTTACAGCGTTAACCCAATTTGAAAGTGTAAGTTTTTGCTGGTCATTCAGTTTGGCATCTTTGTGTATCCATAAATAAGAATCGAGGGGCATTTCATTTTTCTTTACCAGTTCATTTATCTCTTCCAGTTTTTTATACTGGCGCCTGATGCGATAGCCTGAAAATTCTGAGAAATTCAGGTCTTTTTTACCATCTTGTATATGGCTGTTTAGCCACCAGGCAACCGGCTGAACCTGGGCATACCAGGGATAAACTGTGTTATTGCTATGGCAATCATAGCAACTGGTTTTAAGAATTGTCTGAACATCTTCAGGCACCGGATATAATTTACTGATATCATTATTGCTGATACCTTCTGCTTTGTTTTTTGCAGGGCGAAAGAATTGAATAACAATGAAAGCCAGCAATAAGATCTGGAAAGTTCTTTTTAAAATTTTCTTAAGCATAGAATTTAATTTATTAGCTTTATTAAATCAAAATTTCACCCGTCATTTCTTTTGGTATTGGCAATTTCATCATTGTTAAAATGGTTGGTGCAATATCTCCTAGTTTTCCGGCCTTAACAGTACCTTTCCAATCTTTGTCAATAATAAAGAGTGGTACTAAATTTAAAGTATGGGCTGTATTAGGTGTTCCGTCTTCATTAATTGCATAATCCGCATTACCATGATCAGCAGTTAAAAAAATGGTATAATCATTTTGCAAAGCAGCAGTAACAACTTTTTCTACACACGTATCAACTGTTTCCACGGCTTTTATTATAGCATTCCATATGCCTGTATGCCCTACCATATCTGCATTTGCAAAGTTCAGGCAAATAAAGTCAGCCGACTTGTTGTTTATCTCGGTAACAATTGCATCTGTTACTCCATTGGCACTCATCTCCGGTTGCAGATCGTAAGTAGCAACCTTTGGAGAAGGGATCATAATTCTTTTTTCACCCTCAAAAGGAACTTCTCTTCCGCCACTGAAAAAGAAACTTACATGCGGATATTTTTCTGTTTCAGCGATTCGTATCTGTGTCTTGTTATTTTGCGCTAAAATTTCACCCAACGTATTTTTCAGATCATCATTTTCAAAAACAACGTTCACTTTTTTGAATTTATGATCATACTGCGTCATGGTGGTATAATGTAAATCCATTTTGTGCATACCAAAATCAGGCATATCTATTTGTGTAAGCACTTCCGTAATTTCCCTGCAACGATCAGTTCTAAAATTAAAACAGATAACCACATCATCATTTTGAATTTTGACATTTGGTACTGTTTTGTTGATGATTGGTTTAATAAACTCATCCGTAACGCCATTGTCATAAGAGTTTTTTACAGCGGCTAAAATATCACTGCTGCTTTCTCCGACTGCATTAACCAATGCATCATAAGCGATCTTCACTCTTTCCCAACGCTTGTCCCTGTCCATAGCATAATACCTTCCTGTTACAGTGGCTATACTTCCAGTTGTTTGGGCAAGATGATTATGCAGATCAGTTAAAAAACCTAACCCACTTCTTGGATCTGTATCCCTGCCATCTGTAAAAGCATGAATAGAAACATCTTTTAAACCCTCACCGGCACATAAGCTGGTTAATGCTTTTACGTGGTTAATGTGCGAATGAACACCCCCATCACTTACCAAACCAATCAGGTGTAAGGTCTTATTGTTTTGTTTGGCAAAACGTATGGCATTTAATAAGGCTTCATTTTTTGCAAATTCACCACTTCGTACGGCAACATTTATACGTTGCAATTCCTGGTAAACAATGCGGCCGGCCCCCAGGTTAAGGTGCCCAACTTCACTGTTACCCATTTGGCCTTCGGGTAAACCAACAGCTTCTCCGCAGGTTACCAAAGTTGTATTAGGATATTTTGCATATAAAGAACTTACAAAAGGTGTGCTTGCATTTTGGATGGCATCGCTGCTTTTTATTTTCCCCAACCCCCATCCATCCATTACAATCAGTATAACTTTCTTATCTTCCATTTGATAAAACTAAAATATTTGCAGCTAAATACAATTGATAATTGTCATTTGGGTATAAATTCAGCCGTTTACCGGCAATTTTAACAGGGCTTGGCACGTTTTTAGCAAAATTACAGGTTGATAAAAACCTTAAGAATATGAAACGACTTTTTACATTATTAGCAGTTGGTACATTGTTCTGTTCTTTTATATTTTTTTCAAGTATTGACGAAGTGATAAGCGCAATGAAAACCGGGAATTCGGCAGAAATAGCTAAATTTTTTGATAATACGGTTGAGATAAATATGCCTGAAAAAAACAACAGCTACAGCAAAAGCCAGGCTGAGTTGGTGTTAAAAGATTTTTTTACAACCAATACAGTAAAAGGCTTTGAAATAATACATAAAGGAGAAAATTCTGGATCGCAGTATTGCATTGGCACATTGATAACTAAGAACGGTTCTTTCAGAACAACCATTTTTATGAAACAAAAGGGTGATAAACAGGTACTGCAGGAAATAACTTTTGAGAACAAGTGATGCTACAATAAAAATTATTTAGTCAAACCCCGATTTTTCGGGGTTTTGTTTTTGAGTTCTTCCTTAGCTTTGTTAATATGGATTTTAATCAACAGTTAGCGTTACTTATAAAAAATGCACTGGCAGAAGATATTGGTGATGGTGATCATTCTGCCATTTCATCAATTGCCCCAGCGGCAGAAGGTAAAGCAGTTTTAAAGATCAAAGAAGATGGCGTGCTTGCCGGTATTGATGTGGCAGAAAAAATTTTCCGATACATGCAGCCTGATATTGTTTTTACGGCTTATAAAAAAGACGGTGAAGACATGAAGTTTGGTGAAATTGCTTTTGAAGTAAAAGCGAAAGTGCATACCATATTGCAATGCGAAAGATTGGTGCTGAATTGTATGCAACGCATGAGCGGTATAGCTACTCTTACTAAAAAATATGTTGACAAATTAAAAGGATACAAAACACAATTGCTTGATACCCGTAAAACAACACCCAACTTCCGGCTTTTGGAAAAAGAAGCTGTACGGATTGGCGGAGGGATAAATCACCGCTTTGGATTATACGATATGATCATGCTGAAGGATAACCATATTGATTATTGCGGCGGTATTGAAAATGCTATTGAAAAAGCATATGCTTATGTTCAACAAAAAAAACCAGAATTAAAAATTGAAGTGGAAACGAGAAACCTGGAAGATGTAAAAAAAGTAATGGCTGTAGGAAAAGTAAATCGCATCATGCTGGATAATTTTTTGCCAGAACAGATTACCGAAGCATTAAAGATCATCGGAGGTAAATACGAAACTGAGGCAAGCGGAGGGATCAACATTAATAATATAGAGGTTTATGCAGCTACCGGTGTAGATTATATTTCCAGCGGTGCTATTATTCACCAGGCAAGGAGCCTCGATCTAAGTTTAAAAGCTGTTATCATCTGAAATCATGACAAAGAAAAAAATACAATCATTGGGTGGACTGGTTTATTCGACCGATCCTGATTTTAAACTACCCGATGAAAATTTTGAAGAACGGGAAACCATAGAGCCTTCTCAACAACAATTAATAATACGCCTCGATACAAAACACAGGGCAGGCAAAGCCGTAACATTAGTTGCAGGATTTACCGGCACACACGCTGATCTGGATGAACTTGGAAAAAAATTAAAAACTTTTTGCGGTACAGGCGGCTCTGTAAAAGAGGGGGAGATCATTATTCAGGGTGATAACCGTGATAAAGTATTACAGTGGCTGCAAAAGAATGGATATAAGTCTTCAAAAAAAAGATAAACGTTTTACAAATACTATTTTGAGGTCTCATCTGCAATACTTAAAGCTCCACTCGGGCATTTCTTTACCTGCTCAATAATTCTTTTAGTTTCAGCCTGGCTTATATCAATCCAGGGTTTACGACGGGGATCAAATACTTCTGCAAGGCCCCTGAAACAAATTCCGGAGTGAATGCAAACATCCGGCTTCCAGATAACAGTTATTTCTCCATTGCTATAGTGATGTGTTTTAAGTGGCATAGTAATATATTTTAACATTCGAACGTTATGTAATTTACAATAAAAAGGCATTTTTATTGTTACTTTTACAGCAAACCTGGAATATGATCTCTAAAATATCGGAGGGTATTACCATTAGTGTGGAAACATACTATCAACCTGATTACAGTAATCCTGTTAACAGTGAATTTATGTTTGCCTACCAGATCACTATTGAAAATAATAATGCTTTCCCGGTAAAACTTTTACGCAGGCACTGGCATATTTATGATAGCAACGGCAGTTTACGTGAAGTTGAGGGCGAGGGTGTTGTAGGTGTTCAGCCACAAATCAATCCCGGAGAATCATATCAATACATCAGTGGTTGTAATCTTCGTTCAGAAATAGGAAAGATGTACGGCACTTACTTAATGGAGAATATCAATAATAAAAAAACATTTGATGTGGTTATTCCTGCTTTTGAAATGTGTGCCCCTTTTAAATTGAACTGATTTTTAACCTTTTTATTCAGGTTTTTTGGCTTACCTTCCGCCATTATAAAACAGCTAAATAGGAGTTGTTCTCTATTTAGAATTCCATATCGTTCACTTTTTTAATTTTACGGAATACTGTTAACGGATAATTATACTAATAAACCATTGTAACATAATATGGCAAAAATTACATTTTCAAACAGCAACAACGATTTTTATCAGAGTTTAAAAGCATCTGTGGAGGAATATTTTTCTAAAAACAAGATTAAAAAAACCGGTGACTGGCGTTTGTATATCAAAACCATCACACTGGTTACTACTGCTGTTGTTATGTATAGCTTATTAATGTTTGCTCCTTTAACCAACTGGCAGGCATTATTGAGCTGTGTGATACTTGGTATTGCTTTGGCTTCAATAGGGTTTAGTGTAATGCACGATGCCAACCACGGCAGCTACTCAACCAAAACAAAACTAAACGATTTTTTAGGTCTGAGTTTGAATGCACTTGGTGCCAGTTCTTATTTTTGGAAACAAAAGCATAACATCATTCATCATACTTATACCAATGTTGATGGTATTGATGATGATATTGCCAAAAGTCCGATCATCCGCCATTGCGAATCACAAAAGTGGGTGCCTGCACATAAAGTACAGTATCTATACCTCTTACCCGTTTATTGTTTATCTACCATTTTCTGGATATTCATTATGGATTTTACAAAATATTTTTCACGCAAAATTTTTACTACCGATGCATGGAAGATGTCAACCAAAAATCATATCATTTTTTGGGCGACAAAAGCATCATACCTTACTTTTTATATCATATTACCGGTTATGGTTTGGGGCTTTGTTCCCTGGCTGGTTGGTTTTTTTGTTTTGAATGCTGTAATGGGATTGATATTATCACTCGTATTTCAACTGGCGCATGTGGTAGAGAATACAGAGTTTGAACATGTTGGTTTAGATGAAACCAAACAGGTTGAAAGTGCCTGGGCTGAGTGCCAGATGCGGACCACAGCAAATTTTGCCATGGGCAATAAAGTAATCTCCTGGTTTGTTGGCGGATTGAATTACCAGATAGAGCACCACCTGTTTCCCCGTGTAAGCCATGTACACTATCCCGCCATCAGTAAAATTGTGATGGAAAAAGCAAAAGAGTTTAACCTGCCTTATAATAAATACGATACCATGAGCGAAGCCGTTGCTTCACACTTCCGGGTAATGAAACAACTGGGAAAAAAACCTGAGCAGATAACACAACACGTTCAGGCCGCCTGATAAATTAAGGTTTGTATTTTGCCTGCTGAAAAATTGTTTCAGCATCAGTGGTCATCAATTCAGTTAAACTCATTTTGGAGTTTTTGCCCATGAATTTTTTTACGATCTGCCAGCCGGCAAAGCTGCCGATATTGCCCGGTGAAGCTTCTCCCAGCTCCTGTGTTTTCGGACTTTCACCAATATAATTTTTGATGATATTGTTGTCTATCGTTTGTAAAAAATTATTTTGAACAAACAGGTCCCACACAGCAGCTTCATGTTCATACACCGCTTTTAACTGCTCTTTGCTGTAGCCGATCAATTTATATTCATCGGCACCGGGCAATAATTTACTCAGTAAAAATAAACGCTTCCCTTTTTCAACCATCTGTTGTACCAGTGGCTTGTCGTCCATTTTTTCAGGATATAGATCTGAAACTATATTCTTCATACAGTTTACAGCAATATAATCCGGTTCAAAACGGTTGCTGATATAAGCAGGGTAGGTTTGCTGTACAAGCTCTGATTTATACAACGAATAGTTTTTCCCTAAATGATGATGCAGGCCAACAATAATTGCATCTTCCGAAAGAATGTCTCCGTAACCATCCAGTGGGCCTATGTAGGTAATTATCTTTTTGGGTTCCCTGTAATTTGGAAAATAATATTTTACATACTGCAGGCCTTTTTTTATTTCTTTTTCGTAAGGAGTAAAATCTTTAAAAACAATTTGTGTGGTATCATATACCCGCCTGTATGCGTTGATAAAACTATGTACATAAATGGAGGTAGTATCTGCAGGCCATTTAGGGTCGCAGTTTAAGACAGTGGCCAGAAAATTTTCTCCAAACGAAGGATATTTTGCCTGCAAGACATCCAGATTGGTTGCAAAATTTAAGGTATCCAGTTTAAATAGATCCTGCTCAAAACGCATAGTGCTCAGGTCAATTTTAATATTGGATACATCCGGCGCTTTATCGCTGCTGTTGCAGGAAATAAGAAACATACAGGTTAGAAAAAAGCAATAATATTTAAGCATGATTGAAATTTTGCCACTAATTACACGAATTTACACGAATGTTTAATACACAAGTCGTTTTACTTCCAATTTGCTTCTACCAAAATTTATTAGGAGGCCAAGCTTACAGCCCGATAATTTAAGATAATTGATAGTTTGGGCAATTTCTTCATTCGAAATATTTTCTTTTGCCTTCACTTCCAAAATAATTTTATCGTAAACTATAAAGTCAGCATTAAATTTTCTTCTTAAAAGTTGTTTTTTATAATAGACTGAAAACTCTTTTTCCCTTTCATAGGGAACGAAACGACTATCAGCTTCCCATTCAATAGCATCCTTATAAATTATTTCCAGTAAACCCGGGCCCAATTCATTGTGTACTTCCATACAAATACCCACAATTTCATAAGACTCTTCTTTATAAATTAGTTCACTCATAATTATTTTATTTTTACAAATTTCTTAATTTTTGACAGATAATATTAAAGTGCATTTATTCGTGTAAATTCGTGTAATTAGTGG
>JBDTUK010000118.1:0-15710 GCA_040007795.1 Ferruginibacter sp. | reverse complement strand
AGTATGTTCTTAAAAAGGTATTTTTGCATATCTTGAATTTAGATACCTGTCAAAACTAAAATTATCCAATGCAAATTATTAAAAGCTTAACCAAACTGCTCATTTTTATTTGTCCTGCTTTTGCGACGGCGCAATCTACCTTTTTAAACCAGGGATCAAAAGATATTCATTTTGTTGACCGGATGGAAATCAAACAGCAAAGAAACACCCATCTTAATTTTTCAGCACTACAGCCCTTTAACAGGAGATACATAGTACAGCAGGCAGAATTTATTGATAGTGCCCGGTTAGGGTATATAGATACATTGACCGGTCGTGATAAATATCCCGAATGGATGGACCAGGGGCTTACCCCGGTAGATGAATACGACCTGCATAGTTTTTTAATGAATAATACTGAATGGGTAACCGTACCCAGGGAAGATTTTATGAGTAAAAGACCTGTGCTGAAAACTTTTTATAAAACAAAACCGAACTTTTTAGAAGTAAGAAACAGAGATTTTTTCCTGGCATTAAATCCAGTGTTGCAGTTTAATGCAGGGTATGAAACCGGAACTAAAAATCAATCTGTTTACTTAAACAGCCGTGGTGTTACTTTACGGGGAATGATCGGACGTAAAGTGGGTTTCAGTTCATCCATTATAGAAAACCAGGAAAGAGGGCCACAGTTCTTTCAGCAGCAGGTAGCCAGCTTCAGGGCCGTACCTGGTGTAGGTTTTTACAAACCATTTAAAACATCGGGTGTGGATTATTTTGATGCCCGTGGTTATATAACTTTTAATGCTGCAAAGGCAATTGACATTCAATTTGGTTACGATAAGAATTTTATCGGGAATGGCTACCGCAGTTTATTTTTAAGCGACTGGGGCAACAGTAATTTATTTTTAAAGATAAACACCAGGATATGGAAAATAAATTACCAGAATTTGTTTATGGAGCTGATGCCTCAGTTTAAAAAAGTGGGTGATACTTTATTGGATCGTAAATATGCTGCCATGCATCACCTGAGCATGAATGTTACCAAATGGCTGAATATTGGTTTGTTTGAAGGTGTGATATTTGGTAGAAAGAACCGCTTCGATTTTCAATACCTGAACCCGATCATTTTTTACAGGCATATAGAAGGTACAGTGGGTAGCCCGGATAATGCATTAGCCGGATTCGATTTCAAAGCAAACATTGCACACCGGGCACAATTATATGGCCAGTTATTGCTGGATGAATTCATCTTATCAGAGATAAAAAATAATCCCACCAGCTGGGTTAATAAATGGGGGATACAGGTTGGTGTAAAATACCTGGATGCATTTGGCGTACGTAACCTGGATATACAATTAGAAACGAACCGGGTAAGGCCATTTACATATTCGCATAACGACACCATATCCAATTATACACATTACAATCAACCACTGGCGCATCCCTTGGGCGCAAACTTCCAGGAGTTTATTGGCATCATCCGTTATCAACCTGCACCAAAATGGTATGTTTATCTGCAGGCCATTTATTATTACCAGGGCTTAGACAGTGCGGGTAAAAATTTTGGGGGCAATATCTTCAGGGATTATACCACCCGGTCGATGAATGATGGATTTAAAATTGGCAGCGGAAATAAAGCAACCTGTTTGAACGGGTTGTTACAGGTATCTTATGAACTAAAGGAAAATTTATTTTTAGAATTGATGGGGCAATACCGTAATTATAAAATTAAAAATAATCCTGTAGCTATTACCTCAACAATGATCACAGCAGGCATTCGTTTGAATATGTTTAACAGGAGATATGATTATTGATAACCTGATCTTACTCTACCGTTAATGAAAAAGAAATTATACGGGAATTGATCTTATCAATGGTGTTGGAAAATTTAAGGTTGGTATCCCTGCTATGCAGGTTGCCAATGCCCCAGCCCATTTTAACTTCGGGTGTTAATACAAACATGGGAAAATAGAAATGGAATCCAAGCCCTGCTTCTACCCCATAATCCAAACGTTTTAATTTGATCAGGTTTTCCGCCTTCCTTGCACCTGCATTGGAAGCCAGGTCATACTCGCCTTTTACACCAGCCATCATGTACACTTTAAAATTATCAATACGGTCACTGGTAAATTTTAGCTGTATTGGTAAAGTGAGTGAAATAGATTGAATTTTTTTCTGCGTAACAAAATCTTCGCCATCCGGCCTGTCGGGCGTGGGCAAACTATATTCAAAGTTTTTTTCTGTAAAAGTGAGATCAACCGGGTAAGTACGAAGATCAAAATGGTCGTTCAGCCGGATATTTACCATCCATGCAAGATTGATACCGGTGCTGTTGATACTTTCAATCACCATAATACTATCCTGTTGCAAAAAAATGGGGTGGTGCGTAAAACTAAAGTGAGAACGGTTTGCACCCAGGTTAATGCCAAACCGGATCTTCTTATCATCATGATCCTCCATATTCAACTTTTCCCTTAATTGCGAAAAGCCAATTAAAGGACAAAATAAAATAGCGATGCCTAAAAAATTCATTTTTCTCCGCAATAGATACTGCATATTCCTAAGCTCAGTGGTTTAGTATAAGTATTTTTATATCCCAGGTTATCCAGGATATCCGTAAAAGTTTTTCCTTCAGGAAATTGTTTAATTGATTCGTCGAGATACTCGTATGCGGTGCGGTTTTTAGAAAAAAATCTACCCACATGAGGGCAGATGAACTTCATGTAAAAATTATACATGCTTTTTACAACGGCCATTTTTGGTTTACTGAATTCAAGAACCACCAGTTTACCCCCGGGTTTTAACACCCGCTTTATTTCAAGTAAACCTTTCTCCAGGTTTTCGAAATTACGTACACCAAAAGCAACAGTTACCGCCTCGAACGAATTATCATTAAAATTTATTGTTTCACAATCGCCATTTAACAGTTCTATGGTATCCTGTAGCCCCAGTTTCTGTATTTTCTTCCGGCCAATATCCAGCATACCGTCACTTATATCAATCCCGGTTATTTTATCCGGTTGTAATATACCAGATGCCATAATGGCCACATCTGCTGTACCAGTTGCTACATCAAGTATTGTTTTTGGCTTTATCCCTGCTAATTGTTTGATGGCTTTCTTCCTCCACCTTACATCAATACCCGCACTCAAAAAACGGTTTAAAAAATCGTACCGGAAAGCAATATCATTGAACATACCTGCAACCTGTAGCTTTTTACTAAGCCCGGAATCTTTGTAGGGTACTACATTATCGTGTGCGTAATCTGACATTGGCGGCAAAGATAGGGATAGATGCCGGATACTGGATACTGGATACTGGATACTGGATACTGGATACTGGATGCTGGATACTGGATGCTGGATAATGGATGCAACATAAATTGTAGAAAAGCTTTTACCCGATCAGTCTCTACCCAGTATCAAGGATCTGGAATCCAGTATCTGCTTTCTGCTATCTTTGCCTTATGCCAATCAAATCAGCCAAATACGTTATCAGCAGCCCCAGTCATGAAAAATGCCCTGTACCCGACAGACCGGAATATGCTTTTATTGGCCGAAGTAATGTGGGTAAATCATCGGTAATAAATATGCTTTGTAATAATGATAAGCTTGCCAAAACTTCAGGCTCACCCGGTAAAACACAACTCATCAATCATTTTGAAATTATAAGCAGTATTGATGAATCTGACGGTAAGAAAAAGATCAATACGTATAAATGGTACCTGGTTGACTTGCCCGGTTATGGTTTTGCCAAAGTAAGTATAAGTAGCCGAAGAAGATGGGAACAGATGATCGAGAATTATTTACGTAAAAGAGAAAACCTCACCATGGTCTTTGTGTTGATAGATGCCAGGCATAGCCCTCAAAAAATTGACCTTGAATTTCTTGAAAATCTAAAACTTTGGCAGGTGCCTTTTAGCCTGATATTTACAAAAGCTGATAAAGAGACCCAGCGGGTAGTAAGCAAAAATGTGAAAGATTTTTTAAGTGCCATGAAAAAGACCTGGCAATTTTTACCGCAGCATTTTGTAAGCAGTGCATTAAAAAAAACAGGAAAAGATAAGATCCTTTCTTTTATAGAAGAAACCAACGAGAGCATGAAAGTTAAAGAGTAAGTGTTACAGCCTGTATTCTTTCAAATACATGCAAAGAGAAAAATAATTCTACAAAAATTAATTCACTACTTTATTGGCACAACTGCTACTGGCAAATGCTTCGGGTTTGGCTTTAAAGGCAAAGCCCATGCCCAGGATATAGCCCATCGCTTCCCGTAATGCTTCATTACTTTTAAACTGCGGATTGGTATTGATGTCGGCATGTACTTCCATATCCACATCATATAATGTGAACAGGTCGCACAATTCATAAGCTATCTCAATACTCTTTGCCACCTCAACCAGCATCCTTTCTTTAATAGTGTATTTGTGCAGTGTTTTTTCATTGTGAATAAACATAAAGCCCCCATGACCTTCTCTTAAAAAAACAATGACAGTGGCAAATTCTGTTTCCTTTCCTTTTACCTGGCTATCGGTTCCAATACAAACTTTTAAATGAAAGCCGGCTTCTGTTTCTCTTTTGATGGCTTGTTCTACAGCATCTTTGATGTGTATCTGAATGGGATCGCCGTTAAATTTTCTCCATAACATAAAAATGGGTTTTTTAAAGTTACGTATAAATTGAAATACAAAACTCCTAAATCCCTTAAAGGGGACTTTGAAACAGTAAAATAAATTAAGAGATAATAAAAAGTTAACAGTTAGCTATTTTAACAGCACTCAAAATTCTTTTAGGTCTGGTTCCCCCTTTAGGGGATTTAGGGGTATAAAAAAGGGGATAGCCCCTAACGCTACCCCCTAACTTACACATGAATCTACCTTACTGTTTTATGATCCGTTCTGTTTGTCTTTCGTTATCGTTAAAGAGTTGAATAATATACATACCAGCTGGCAGATTCGAAATATTTATCTTATTAATACCTTTTATTCCTTCACCTGAAAATACAGTTCTTCCATTTATATCATTTAACCAGTACCTGTAATTACCGGCTGAATTAACGGCTATTTCATTTTGCACTAAAGTAGAAACGTTGAATAACTTACCTGTATTGCCCGCTGCTTTTAAAGCAATTGTATTAGAATACACTGCCTGGTCATACACTGATGTGACTTTCAAGCGATAATAGACCGTAGTATTTTTATAGGACTGGTAAGAAAAAGTACGGGCAGCAGGAGTTATTGTTGTCAGTGGACTAAAACTGCTACCATCATTTGATGATTCTATCACAATTGCCTTAACGGGTTCATCAGCAATGATGTTCCATTTAAGGTTGTGTTTATTTTTATCCGTAGTACCAATCAGGCTTATATTATGAATAGGCAAAGCGCCCATATCGATACTTATAGAATAAGAACCAAGGCTTCCATATTCACCAATATTGGTGTTGCCGGTCCCGTCTATCATCAGGTAATATGTTCCTGCATTTAAAGTAGTATCTGCCGTAACACTCATGGTAGTTGCAGGGTCGTAGGTTCTTATTAATGTAGTGGGCGAACTATATAATTCAAGTTTTATATCCAGGTTTGCACCAATATAATTTGAACTGATATTAAACGGAATTGCAGTTAAATGAAAGTTTTGATTTTGTGTCAGCGTAAATTTAAAGGCATCTTTATCTGAGTTGGTAGTTATTATTCCGTTTACCCCGGCATGTGGTGCAGTTAAAGTATAAGTACCGGCATCTAATGTTTCAGCATAATCATCTGCCCGGTAAGTGAATCCATTTTGCGTAGCTATGATTGAAAGATTATCCTGCAAATTAGTACATCCATAAGGTGTTGGCCCGTTATTCCAGTTACTCATATTCCTGTAGTAACTGTTGCCCATTATCGGCGACCAGCCTGTTTCTCCAGAACCGGTGCCGCTATTGTATTGTTCAACCGGTGTACCACAGTTTCCAACATCGTATTTTGATTGATGAGACAGGCCAACAGTATGACCGCTTTCGTGTGAACAACATTCTCCTACCATTTTTGAGCTATACGGCCCTAACAGGTTACTAAATACAAAAGCCGGCGTATCATCTCCCCAGATGAATGAACCTATATAGGCTACACCGCCAACTCCCGGGCACCATTCACTCGTTGTTGTAATTATTATCCGCATACGCCTGTTTAAAGGCGCTGCTAAAAAAATTGTTGAATCGGTTGTTATATTAATGACAAAAGGCCGGTAATCTTCTGCTACACGGTTAAATGCATCTGTTATCTGAAGATCGGACATACCTGATGCTGCACAATTGATCGGGTTACCTCCGTTCCAAACCGAACTCACCACATAATGCCCGTCAAAATCAAGGAAGATAGTTGCTACTGCACCTGGCAAACTATTTAGTTTAGGTACAGCTGCTGCATTAAAGGAAAAAAATAAGGTTGCTATAAAAATTAAAAATGTAAAATATTTTTTCATTTTGTAAGGGTTTAAGGGTAAGTCTGTATATAAGGTAAATGTTCTCTGGTATTTTAAAGTTGCCTGCAATCCTGGATCACACGGTCTGTTTCCATTTTAATAAGCTGATAATTACCTGCTGTATTTCTTTTTAGTTCGTAGCCATCAAAATAATTTTTATTGATGATGCGGCCCAGGTAAGAGATACTGTTATCCTTATTGATAATTTTTGAAACACTAAAAATGGTATTATTAAAAACGGGAGATTTAACTACAGCAGTTTGCAGGTTAGCGTATTTAACAACATTACTGGTCACATTACCGGAAAATAAAAAATTGTTGGAAAATGAAAGGCTGATATTTTGACCGGGAGATGAATTAAAAATGCTGCTTAATTCCGCTTCTGAGCAGTTAATGATGTCCGGAAAATTGCTGAATTGCTTTGGTTTTGGAGCATTGCCGTTTTGTGAAAAGCCTGTTGTAAAACTGAATGATAACAGCAACAACATTGCATAGGGGGCAAGGTGTTTCATGGTCCTTGGTTTGGTTTTTTGGATAATTTGGATAAAGGTTCTGTATATGCAAACGCAAATAAGAAATTCTTATTATAAAATTTCTGAAAAATAACTCATCCGGAAGTTAAGTAGAACAACTTCTATAGGGGTGTAGCGCTAGTACTGACCTGTGTTTAATAAGACCAATGTACAGGCTTCTATGGGTTTAATTCCGTTTTGCAAGGCGAGTTGAAATAGTTCATCATTTTCGGCCCCCGGGTTAAATATTAGTCTTTGCGGATGGAGAGAGATAATATAATCGTAATATGCTTTTTGGTGTAGCTGGTTTAAATAGAGCGTAACGGTATCAATATTGCTGAATTGCTTGGGGCCGTTTTCAATCTGAATACCTGCAACCATGCCATTTTTTTTCCCTATTGCCACAACAGGATGGTTGTAATTTACCAGCCTTTTTATAGCCAGGTTACTGTAACGTGTCGGGTTTTCCGAAGCACCCAAAACCAATGTTTTTTTCTTTTCCATAATTAAACTAAAAATCTTGCTTTTACCTGAGGTGTGGGTATCATACAGGATTCTTTTTTACCAAACCATTTGTAGCGGTTTTTTGCGATCCAGTTATAAATACCATCCCGGATAAATTTTGGAACAATAATAAAACCATAGCATAAAGGCCATAATCCTTTTAAATACCTGCAGACTTTTAATCCGGCTGTTGATTGTGTGTAAGCCCTTCCATTTTCAATAAAAACAAAAGATTCCATATTATTTAAAGGCAGGTTATACTGCTGCAATAATCTTTGCCCGATATCAGATTGTAACGGAGCAAAAAAAATATTTTCTTTTTTATCTCTTTTGATAACAAAGTTCACCGCATTGTTACAAAAATTACAAATACCATCAAACAATATAACAGGTTGTTCTTTCATTGATCTTACAAAGTTAAAACAAATGATAACGCCTTCTTGGGGTCTTTCTTACAATCTCTTCAAATGCACTCTCCAAAAAAGGATGCTTAAAAGTAAACCCCGATTGTAAGATCTTTGTTGGCAATACCCACCGGCTTTTTAATATCAGTTCAGGTTCAGTGCCAATTAACCTTGCCCCAATAGCAAGCATCCATTCATATGCGGGTAATCCAACAATATGGCCTGTGATTTTACGTAAGGTTTTCATGAACATATTATTTGTAACAGCATTAGGGCTTACGCAATTATATGTTCCTTCCATTTCATCATGTTCTGCGATCCATTCAATCATACGGCAGGTATCAGTTATATGCACCCAGCTATACATTTGTTTGCCATTGCCTTGTTTACCACCTATCCCAAATTTCAACAGGTTGAAGTAAGGGATCATTACACCCCCTGCGCCTAATGTAATGGCCATACGTAATGCTACTTTCCTAGTGAATGGCGTTCTTTGCTCGTAAAATGTTTTCTCCCACAATTGACAAACCTGTACACTAAAATCATTTGCAAAATTGGCAAAGCTTTCGTCTCTTGGGGTGTCTGTTGCATGAGGGTAAATGGTGGCAGATGCCGCATTGATCCAAAGTTTTGGAGGAACCGTTGCTTTTTGAATGGCCAGCCCGATAACTTTTACTGCATTGGTACGGCTGTCAAAAATTTCTTTTTTATTCTTTTCAGTATACCGGCAATTAACTGTTTTGCCGGCAAGGTTTATCACGAGATCAGCATTCTCAAATGCTGTAGTCCAATCACCCAAAGTGCTTCCATCCCATTTTATATACTGTATATTTTTCGCAATCTCAGTTCTTATACTTTTCTCACCAAAGGCGTTGGTTTTTTGATCTTTCAACTGGCGGGTCAGGATTACGATTTCATTCTCTTTGCCAAAATAATTGCATATTTCCTGCCCAATAAAACCTGTTCCTCCTGCAATAATGATCTTCTTGTTTTTCATTTTATGGCTTATTGATTTGTTATGTTGGTTTTAAACCTTTTATCCATTGCAGCTTTCTTGCGTAATGTAAAAAAGATATACAGATTAAAGAAATGCATAGCACCCAATATCAGAATAATCGATCCTATTTTCAAACTCAATTTCTCTATTACTTCCTGAATATTATTGATGCTGCTTGTAACCTGTAAGGTATAAACAGCGTAACCAATGTTTATTAAATAGAACCCTACCAACAATAAATTGTTTACGCTGTCTGCCAGTTCCTTATTACCATGAAAGATATCAATTAAAAAAACCTTCCCATTTTTAAATAAGGTACGGGCTACCCATATAGTTAATGCAATAGTAATGGTCAGGTAAAGACTGTAAGTGATGATAATGTAGTTCATAAAATCTATTTTAATGATGATTGAATTATTTCAATTGTGCCAGCGGCCTTTGCATTTTTACATACACTTCATTATAACATAGCCAGGTGTAATACACAGCCATAAAGGGTGCTGTAAACAATAATATCCAAAATGATCCGATAGGCATTGTAATTACAGAAATGAAAGTTATCCAATGATAAATGTACCGGGCTCCCCGTTTTTCAGTAAACCACTTGTCAACAGCATGAACGATCATACTGATAACCTGCCATCCGCCTACCGCAAAATATCCAATGATGAATGTATAATCATGGTTTATAATGCTTGCTATGCCAAACCCGGTTATCAAAGCAATGCTGATCCACATATCAATTGTTTTAAATTTTTTCATAACTGTATATTTTATAATTTCAGAAATAATTGAAAGATACTTGTCAAATAAAAGCCGAAGTAACGGCTGCAATCTTTTTCTTTCACGTAACCCTATTTAAAGAACTTCAATAAACTTCCTACAAACCAGGATTCATCTGCCTTAATCATCACGTCCAGCATTTTATCGGCCTGGTTGCCAAACTTGCGGATGCCGCCAACCGTATCCACAAATTGCTTTACATTCTTATCTTTTTTATCGCCATCAACCTGCTCCAACTGGCCCAACAGTTTCAACATCGGGTCCAGTTCTCTTTTTTTTCTTTCCTTAATGATTTGTGTGGCTACTTTCCAGATATCTTTTTCGGCACTGAAGAATTCTTTACGTTCTCCCTGGATAAGTACCCTATCCACCAATCCCCAGGAGATCAGGTCACGGGTGTTCATATTTACATTTCCCCGGCTGATATTCAGTTGCTCCATGATATCATCCTGTGTAATGGGATCGGGACTGATAAGCAGCAAAGCATGTATCTGTGCCATGGTGCGGTTGATACCCCAATGTGTACCAAAGGCACCCCAACTACTAATAAACTGTGTCTTTGCTTCGGAAAGTTTCATGCTGAAATATTTATACCCTAAAGGTAATACATTTATTGAATTTTCAAAACTTATTGAAAATTAATTTTTACCCTGTAGAGAAGAAACTTTCAAATAAACATAAACTGCTGCACTTATTGCAAGGGTCCACATGCCAATGGTAAGTATTTTATCGGCATAAGCCTGGTGTGTTATTTTTGCCCAATACCCAAAAATAGTTAGGAATGTATCTGCACCTGCAACAATCCCCAAATACCTGAATTTATTCATTACGGTAAGATAAATATTTTTATTCTACGCTTAAGGAAAAGATGAATAAAATTATCAGGTACAAGTGTGCGATCCTTCGTTTCACTCAGGATAAACCCCAGGGTGCCTAATTGAAATACAAATACCGGTAACAAAAATAAAAAAGCGCCAGCTTTTAAAACTGACGCTTATATAATAGGTTCATTAAATTCTTTTACAACAACATCGTAACCGGGTTCTCCAGATATTTTTTCAATGTTTGCATGAAAGCAGCTCCCACAGCACCATCCACTGCACGGTGGTCACAACTCATGGTAAGTTTCATCACATTGGTCACCCCAAAGCTTTCGCCTTTTTTAACAATCACTTCTTTAATTCTGCCCACCGCTAAAATGGCACTGTCGGGAGGATTAATGATAGCCGTAAATTCTTCAATATCCATCATACCCAGGTTAGAAATGGTAAATGTGTTACCACTGAATTCCACCGGCTGCAGTTTTTTATCTTTTGCTTTACCATATAATTCTTTTGCTTCTGCCGCAATTTGTGATAATGTTTTTTGATCTGCAAATTTTATCACCGGTACGATCAATCCATCTGGCGTTGCCACTGCACTTCCAATATGTATATGGTGATTCTGACGGATAAAATCTCCCATCCAGCTGCTGTTTACTGCCGGGTGCTGTCGAAGCGATAAGGCAACTGCCTTAATAATAAAATCGTTGAAGGAAATTTTAACCGGGCTTAGTTCATTTAACTGGGTGCGTACGTTAATGGCATTATCCATGTTTATTTCCATGGTCAAATAAAAATGCGGCGCACTGAATTTACTTTCGCCTAGCCTGCGAGCAATAGTTCTACGCATTTGTGTAAGCGGAACATCTGTATGGCCTTCCTGTCCGCTTGCAGTAAATACCGGTACGGGTGCTGCTACAGGAGATACAGCTTTTGCAGCAGGTGTTGCAGACGGAACATAACCGTCAATATCTTTTTTTGTAACCCTGCCACCATCACCACTACCATTTACTTTGTTAATATCAATTCCTTTATCGGCGGCTAATTTTTTTGCCAAAGGCGAAGCTTTTACACGGCCGTTAGTACTATTAGTTTCTGGCTGCTCGTTGCCTGCCTGTCCGGTAGGCAGGTTCGTTGTTCGTTGTTCGTCAGTTGATGTTGGTTTGCTTTCGGCCATCGGTGCAACAGCAACGGCAGATGAATTAGTTCCGGATTTTTCTGCAGCCACATAAGCACTCACATCTGTTCCGGCTTTTCCAACAATGGCAATGATCTCATTTATTTTTGCAGCATTACCTGCTTCCACACCTATATATAATAAAGTGCCTTCTTCATACCCTATCACTTCCATAGTTGCTTTATCAGTTTCCACATCGGCCAGCACATCATCAGACTTTACAAGATCGCCGACTTTTTTATTCCATGCTACAATTTTTCCTTCAGTCATCGTATCACTCAACAAAGGCATACGAATTTCTTTTGCGCCGGCTGGAAGACTTACGGCCGCTGATTTCACGTCTGACGATTCACTTCTCACGTCTGGTGATGCTGATTTTTCCTTTGTTATTCCCGGTTTAACGTCTGCAGTTTCTATCTTCTCCGGTTTCGTACTTTCTTCCCCTTTTCCTTCTAACAAAGATTTAAAATCTTCGCCATCTTTTCCTACAATAGCAATGATTTGATTAATCTTTGCAGCTTCACCAGCCGGTACACCAATGTGTAACAATGTGCCATCCACATACCCGTTTACTTCCATGGTGGCTTTATCGGTTTCTACTTCGGCAAGCACATCATCAGCTTTCACTTTATCTCCTACCTTTTTGTTCCAGGATATTATTTTCCCTTCAGTCATGGTATCGCTCAACAACGGCATGCGTATCACTTCTGCCATAATATTAATATCTGATTTTAGATTGAAGTTCGAAATTAAGGCAAAATGAGGAAAACTACGGGAGTTTCATCAATAATCCAGTTCCAGCCTGAGCCTGTCTTTTAATTCCTTTACCAGGGGATATTCTTCTATGATCTTAAGATACTGTTCCCTTGTATTGAGTGGCCTTACCACAGGTTGACCCGTATCCTCATTTTCAATGATAACTACATTATAGGTCAGCTGCCTGTTACAAAAATGATCCTGCAGGTAATCAACCAGGGCAGCTCTTTCCTGCTCAATAAATTTTTGCTGAATATTATTTTCAGTAATAATTTCTATTGAATTATTGTCAACGATCTTTAAAACAGCCATTTTAAAATTAGTAACCGCCGAATGATTCTTTTTGTTAACCAATTTTCCTATAAACTTATCCCAACACAACCGAAGTTCATCTGCTGTCAATTCTTTTACTTCATTCCCATTTACTTTATTTTGAGCAGATACTTTTTTGCGGATTGCATCTAATGAGCCCAATGATCTTTTGGGTTCGGTTGTAACTGGAGATGGCTGTTTACTAATTTTTTTTTCTATTTCGGGTTCCGGCTCCTGAATAATTAATTTAGCTTCACTATTTTTTTTGGTGGTATGTTCTGTAATGTTGACATTCTCCTGTTCTTTTACTTTAATAACGGGAATGTTTTTAAAGGCTACTGGCTTTGCAGTTTCAACCTGTTTTTTTTTTGAGACAACGCCTTCATTATTCACCAGCTCCACGGCCTGCATCAGGTAACAGAGTTTAATAATGGCCAGCTCCACATGCAAACGTTTATTTCTTGCCTGCTTATAATTTATTTCTGCCTCGTTCAAAAGGTTCAATGCTGCAATTAACCAACCGGTAGAAATTTGTTGTGCTGCCTGTAAATATTTTTGTTTGAAATCATCTGCTACTTCCAGTAAAATAGCAGCCTTTGCATCTTTACTCACCAAGAGGTTCCTGATAAATTCACTGTACCCCTCAATTAACGTATCGCCTTCAAACCCCTTTCGGTTTATTTCATCATACAACAGCATGGCATCACTCAAAAGTTGTTGCTGCATATGATCTAAAAGTTTAAAATAGTAATCTTCATCTAAAATATTAAGATGCTCTAATGTATTAGAGTAATTCAACTCGCCATTGGTAAAGCTTACAATTTTATCCAGTATACTTAATGCATCACGCAGGCAACCTTCGCTTTTTTGTGCAATTACATGCAGTGCCGCTTTGTCTGCTTTTATATTTTCTTTTTTACAAATTTCCTGCAGGTGTTCAATCGTATCATTATTGGTGATCCGTTTAAAATCAAATATCTGGCAACGGCTGAGTATGGTAGGAAGTATCTTATGTTTTTCTGTAGTAGCCAAAATAAAAATGGCATAAGGCGGTGGCTCTTCCAACGTTTTTAAAAACGCATTAAAGGCCGATGAACTGAGCATGTGAACCTCATCCACAATATATACTTTGTATTTGCCGGCCTGTGGTGCAAACCTTACCTGCTCAACTAAACTTCTTATATCATCTACCGAATTATTGCTGGCAGCATCTAATTCATGAATATTTAAAGATGTGCCTGCGTCAAATGAAACACAACTGTTACAGGTATTACAGGCTTCGCCATCGGCAGTCTGGTTTTCGCAATTAATGGTTTTAGCCAATATCCGGGCACAGGTGGTTTTACCAACACCCCTTGGGCCACAAAACAAAAAAGCATGTGCAAGCTGGTTATTTTTTATGGCGTTTTTTAAAGTAGTGGTAATATGAGCCTGCCCTACCACAGTAGAAAAATTCTGTGGCCGGTATTTTCTTGCTGAAACAATAAACTTATCCATACGCCGCTAATTTCGGTATTCTAATTTGGAAAACAGAATTTGTTTTTTCACTGATTACAATAAGATCGGGTGACGTTTAAATTCTTTGGTACGATCGAATAAATACCTGTAAGTTGCCAGATTCCTGCTACGGAAGGTATCGCCAAAACTCTCTGCCACATTGATCATTTTCGGATTAAAATCGCCGATCCACTGCATTTCATATTCAGTATACCGGTATGGGGGTGCCTGTATGATATTGCGGCATTCGCCAATAATATAGGAATCAATTCCTTTTCCCTGCCATTCGGGTACTACGCCAAATACCAGGCCCACAAATTTTTTTGAAGGCTTAAATTTTTGGCGAAAAACAAATTCCAGTTTTTGCAACAGGCCAAACTTTCCGTTAAGGTGCCTAAAGTACTGGTTAATGTCCGGCATATTAATGAACATGGCAATGGCTACCTTTTGGTAATAGACAAAGTACACCAGGTTTTCTTCCATTACCGGCTTCATTTTTTTAAACATCAGTAATACCTGTTCCTTAGCCATTTGTTTTAATCCCCCGTGCCCGGCCCATGCTTTATTATACACTTCGGTAAAATCGGCAGCATATTTTTCTAAATCGTTTTTTTTGATGGTTTCAAAGCCGATATCCGGGTTGGCCTTATGTATCTCGTATCGGTCTAAAGTTTTTTGTGCTATTTTTTTTTGTGCATCCAGTCCAAAACATACCTGGTTAAAAAATACTTTGAACCCATAGTTTTCAAAAAGGGTGATATAATAAGGCGGATTATAGTTCATACAATAAAGCGGGGGGGAGAATCCTTCGGTAATTAAACCCCACCAGCGGTCACGTTCACCAAAATTTATAGGGCCATCCATCGCCTCCATGCCTTGTTGTATCAACCAGTGCCTGGCATTATCGAACAACAGGTCGGCTGCGTCCTGGTTATTGATACACTCAAAAAATCCAATACCACCAACGGGCACATCATCGCCTTTGTTCTTATATTTTTTATTGATGAAAGCTGCAATACGGCCAATTAATTTCCCCTCATCATCTTTTAATATCCATCTTATCACTTCTCCAAACCTGAAGGCTTTGTTTTTTTCTTTATCAAATACTTCGTTGATATCCTTATCCAGCGGACGAATCCAGTTGGGTTCATTTTTATGTAATGTTACTGCCACCTGCAGAAATTGCAATGCGGTAGATTGATCTATAACAGGAATAATTTGCATAGTAATTCTTAAAGAAGCAAAGTAAATACATTTTAAAAGCAAACAATAAAAAAAAGCCACCCGCCTGCGCAGATGACTTTTAATAAAATTCATATCAAATGATTGATACTATTAGTAAGAACTTATTGTTTCACAAACTTGCTTGTTGCAACTTCACCGTTACTGTCAATCATTCGTATCATATAATTACCACCTGCCAGTGCAGATATATCAAGCGGTAAAGTATTGCTGCCCGTTTCCACATTCATGCTCTTCACCATCATTATACGGCCCTTCA
>JBDTUK010000117.1:0-15086 GCA_040007795.1 Ferruginibacter sp. | reverse complement strand
CGCCTTTTTTCATTTTATTTCTTGCTTCAATATCGAAGAATATCATTTTAGACATAATAGATGAGTTTGATTTTTTAGTTAATTAGAATTCATTCTAGATGCAGGATACATGATACAAGATGGTTCTCCTAAATTGTTGGTCTCTGATCCTGCATCTGGGATCTTGTATCGGCCTTTTAAACTATTGCCAGTATATCACTCTCCCTCATGATCAGGTAATCTTTACCGTCAACAGTAATTTCTGTTCCGGCATATTTACCATACAAAACCGTGTCACCGGCTTTTACCATAACGGGTTCGTCTTTTTTACCAGGGCCGGCAGCCAATACAGTACCACGTTGTGGTTTTTCTTTTGCAGTATCCGGTATGATTATTCCCCCGGCGGTTTTTTCTTCAGCAGCATCAGGTTTTACAATAACCCTGTCGTGCAAAGGTGTAATGCTCAGTTTTGATGCAGCATTCTTTACTTTAGCCATAGTTGTATTTGTTTTGATTGATTTAAATGAAATAGTTCCGTTTTTTACGGGTGGCAAAGGTACAGCCATTTTTGTACCAAATGAACTAATTAGCAGTTATGTCAGTAATCTCCGCCTGTTGTCAGTTAAGAGCGAATTAAAACGGACAATTTTACATTTCTTAAAACTGAAAATAAAAAAGACCGCCATATTAAGGCGGTCTGACAAAAGATAAGGCTGCATTACTATTCCTTTTGCACCTTTTTGGTGAATCTGTTTCCATTAATTATTGCCTGCAACATATAAGCCCCTTTACTTAGTTTACCCGCAGGTATTATAAATTGTAGTTGTTGTTCTCCCTGGTTGAATCTTTGGGCTGCCATAAGCCTGCCTGCCATATCAGTCAATCTTAACTCACCACCTGTCTCGGGAGACTTTACAAACCGTAGCTGTATATTATTTTTAAAAGGATTACCTATTACAAGTATATCCTGCGGTATACCCGGCGATTTAATAAGCACTATATTACTCAGTTTGAAATTACCATCAATGTCAACACTTCGTAACCGGTAATAATTCTTTTCGGTCAATGGCTCCCTGTCAACATAACTGTACTGTTTCGTTGTATTGCTGTAACCGGCTGCCGGCACTGTTGCTATTTTTCTGAAGTTAGTTCCATCAAAAGATTTTTCCAGTTCAAAATGTTTGCTGTTTAGTTCTGTTGAAGTACTCCATTGCAATAAAACGTTTTTGTCCTGGAGTGTTCCCTTAAATTCTGTAAGTGTAATTGGTAAAGCAATCGGGAAAAAAGAATACCACATCCCATATCCATGCGTACCTACCAGCAATTTATTATCGGAAGGTCGCAGTGCCAGGCTTGATACTACTGCATTTCCCATTTCGGCTGGCCCTTCCTGTGCCCAGGCCACAGCACCAGGTAGCCCGGTGGAATTATATAAACCCATTGAAGTTCCTACAAAATATTGTACTCCGGTTGTGGTAACTACTATTGCCGAACTGCGATAAGAAGGAAGAGTTAAAGTGCCTTCCACGGTTGTCCATACAGGCACTGCTGTATTTGCGCTTCCTGTCCAATATGCACTTACAACTCCATAATTGGAAATTGTAACCAAAACAGTATCATCATTCCGTGGGTTTACCGCTATACTACTTATATAAGAAGAAGGAGCGATTCCTCCTGGTGTTATATCAACCGGGCCTGTACCAGACGCCACACCGGTAGGATTATCCAGACGAAAAACTTTACCATTAGAAGTGCCCATGAATAAACTGGCTGTGGCTGCACTATAGGTATATCTTGTAGTTGCTAATGCTGTAATATCATTGGCAGGACCTACTGCTGTGGCAATACCAGTCATAGCAGTCCATGTGCCGGGAAGAACTGTTGAAGCTGAAGTTGTACGATATAAACTATTGTCGTTGGCATAATATAGTAGCCCTGTATTATCGGGGTCCAGTTTAAAAAGTGTTACAAATAATCCGGTACCGCCCTCTCCTGTTGGGGTAAGGTCATCAACATAGGTTCCGATTGGTGTTGTATAAAGCCTGCGCTCAATAAAACCAAGTTGAGAACCAACATATTCAAAACCTGAAGCGCCGGATAATCCAACAGATACTCCATCACCGCCCCAGGCAACTTCAAAACTGGTTCCTGTTGCTCCTATATTTCTTGTAGATCCATTATCCTGTGCCCCACCCATTACTTTATCATTGCCAAAACGTGGGTCATTTTCCACATAATAATATTGATAGGTTCGGTATCCGGTATTGATCGGCGTCCATGCAACTGTCGCAGCCAGGTTAGCCGTTGTTCGTTGTATTCCGCCATCGTTTCCGCAAAGCATTGTAGTGGAACTGGTTGGTTGGAAAACAATGGAATGGATATCGGGGTGTGAGCCGGTATACTGAGCATAACTTAAAGGACCGGCATAACCACCAATTCTTACCCAGCCGCCGGCACCAGAGGTTACAGATCTGTAAACATTTGTGCCGCCAATAAAAACAACCGTAGCATCATCTGGTTTTACAGCCACTACAAGATCATATCCTCCCTGTACAGCAAATGGATTATTACCACTAAGACACCCAACCTCAGACGGTAATCCAGCAGAAAGATTTGTCCAGGTTCCGCCAATATCATCCCACCGAAATAATTCTGCCTCCGTAGCACCGCCAGTTGGAGGTGAGCCCGGAATACAGGCAGAACTTCCGGTTGTGTAATACATTGCATACAATAAATTTTCACTGCTGGGTGCAATAGCAAGTACAACACGGCCATAAGCCGGTTCAGCATTCCAGCCAACAGGAGATCCTCCTGCACCTGCACCTGCAATTCGAGTCCAGGAACCGGGGTCACCTGATGTACCACCGGGTGCTGAGACCCACACTCCATCTACACCTGAATCATTGGTGCCACCAAATGATGCATATAATCTTCCGCCTGATGAAACAACGATATCTGTAGTTTGGCCTGAATTTGCAAGTACGCCTGGTAAAACATCTACCCAGGTTGTACCGCCGTCAATTGAACGCATTATTTTTGCAAGACACGCCACATATACGTTGCCATCAGTGGGATCAACAATTACCTTTTGAATACAATCAGCCCCCGTAGAAAATGATTCAAGTGCAGATGCATTAGAAGCTGTGAGCCTTGCCCACGTTTCACCATTATCTGTTGATTTATATACACCATTACCAAAATAAGATGCACCAGAGCCACTGGCACTGTTGCCACTTGATTCACCAACTCCATAATACCAGGTATCTTGAAATCCCACACGGGTATCCTGAGCCAGGCTTGTACAACTAAAATGTGCGCCAGTCAGGCTTTTGCGTACCCAGGTAGTGCCGTTATCAATTGATTTATAAACACCACCACTTACTCCACCTGCCAAAATTATTTGATTGGAAGTACCGTTAAATCTTACATCATAAGCAATGGTACGGGTACGGCCACCCAGGTTATTGGGCCCTGCAAAACTGTAAGAACCTAATGTAGGATTTCTAGTGGTCTGCTGTTTTCGTAACATTTCATTGGCCTGTGCCCGTTCAGCTTCATAAGTACCTTCAGGGATGGTGCCGGTAACAGGATTTTTTGTCATGTTGAATTCATACAACATGGCACCATTAAAGTCTGTAAATCCTTTATCGGCGTTATCAGTTTTTTCATTTTCTTTTTGTAATTGTTTCGTATTATTTTGACAGGACGCTAAAAAAAACAATATAAAAAGCTTAGTCAATAAAAACCGAAAATTTGTTTTGTATAATTTAATTCTCATAATTAATGGGTATTAAAAGTGAAGTACATAAGTAATAAGACAAGTTAACAAAATGAAAATTAACGGGCAAATTAACCTGTAGCAAGATTAGCACATTTTGTACTCTTTAAATTTCACTTATCTTCGCCCCCTTAAACAGCTCTTAAGTAATGATCAGCAGAAGAAATATCCGGGTAAAAGTGATGCAGACCTTATATAGCATCGACAGCATGAGCGGAGAAGTGAAACCCGGTGAAGCAGTAGCTATCCTTACCAAAAAAATTGACCAGAGCCGCCAGTTATTTACCTACCTGGTATATTTTGTTACCGAAGTGGCCCGGTATTCCGAAACAGATGCCCGGCAAAAGGCATCCAAACACCTTCCTACGGCCCAGGACCTCAACATCAACACAAAAATTGCCGGTAATGAATTATTATGGAAGATAGTTGAAGAACCAACTTTTAAAGCTGCTGTTGCCGAATTTAAACCACAACAGATCATTGATACAGATCTGCTTAAAAAAATATACCTGCAATTAGTAGCCGCTCCCGAATATGTGGAGTATATAGAACTACAAAGCCGTGATAAAAGATCGGAAAAGGAAATGCTTGAATTTATTTTCGGCAGCCTGATGTTACCCAACGAAGATTTTATCAATCATGTGGAAGAACATTTTATTCACTGGGATGATGATGCAGAAATGATGAACCAACTGGTGCTTAATTTTTTTCAAAAACCAGCACATACAAATTTTGCAGAAATACTGAGCAAAGAAAAATGGGATTTTGCCAAAGGGCTTTTACAAACCGTTTTAGACAAGAATGAGGTTTGCATGGAATTGATAAAACCCAAGTTGAAGAACTGGGATGCAGACAGGATCGCTGCACTGGATCTGATCATATTACAAATGGGGGTTTGTGAATTTTTATTTTTTGAAACCATCCCTACCAAGGTTACCATAAATGAATACATTGACCTGGCCAAGGAATACAGTACAGTACAAAGCGGGCAATTTGTGAATGGCCTTTTAGATAATATTCATAAAGAATTAACCGCCCAGAATAAAATCAGCAAGAAGAGTTTTAAAAACAGTACCATATAATTATACCAAACAGAATTTCATATCAGGGTAATGTACGACGGCTGAAATTCTATATAGGTTTTGTGCGAAAGCATTTGGTAAATGCCGATATAAAAGTAATGGCACAATTTTTAAATCAAATCGACATAACTTTGTAAAAAATCTGAGATTGAAAAAATATATTTTGTTTTTGTTGGCAACTGTAACTTTTCTTTCCTGTGATATACGCCGGAAAGATAAAATTGCAGATGATGTATCAAGACGGAACGAAGAGGCCTTAAAGGATTCTACTTCTGTTGAGATAATAGATTCAGTTTATAATTTTGGAAAAGTAATGGATGGTGAAAAAGTAGAGTATAACTACCGGTTCAGGAATATTGGAAATAAACCTTTGATAATAATAAAAGCCAGTGCCAGTTGCGGATGTACGGTACCACAAAAACCGGAGAAACCGATCCTGCCGGGAGAGATCGGGTTTATTAAAGTTGTGTTTGACAGCAAGAACAGGATTGGCGAAGCACATAAATCAATAACAGTAGTATCAAACGCCAACCCGGAGTTTCCTCAATTAATGCTCACCGGCGAGGTAATTAAGCAAAAATAACAGCGTATATTAAAATAAACTTTTTAACAAATAAAAAAACAACATGCAACTATTAAGTATTTTTTTGATGATGGATCCACAGGGAAAAGGTGGAAGCAGCGGAACATTAATTATGATGGGATTGATGATCCTGGTTTTCTGGTTATTCATGATAAGGCCACAGGCAAAAAAAGCAAAGAAGCAAAAAGAGTTCATCAACAACCTGCAAAAGGGTGATAAGATCGTAACTATTGCAGGCATACATGGCACGGTAAACAAAGTAAATGACGATGCAACGCTGATGCTGGAAACCAGCCCGGGCAGCTATATTAAAATTGAACGCAGCGCCATCAGTATGGAATGGACGGCAAATATTAATAAGCCGGTTACAGAGGTAAAGAAATAAATCGCAGATCATACAGATTGGTCGATTGATTTCGTAGATTATACAACTTTATTCCGGAATTGAAGTTTAACTTCGATTCCGGATTTTTTTGACTTTTTAATTTTTACTTTTGATTTCGTTATGCTCAAGATTGGCATCACAGGCGGCATAGGCAGTGGCAAAAGCACCGTGGCTAAAGTATTTGAAGTACTGGGCATTCCTGTGTATTATGCCGATGATGCTGCAAAAAGAATAATGAATGAAGATGAAGAATTAAAAGAAAAAATTCGGCAGCAATTTGGGAATGAAGTATATAAAGATGAAAAATTAGACAGAAAGAAACTTGCAGATATTGTTTTTAATGCCCCTGAAAAATTAAATCAACTCAATGCATTGGTTCATCCTGCCACCATTAAAGATGCAGAAAGGTGGATGCAAAAACAAACAACAGCCTATACAATAAAGGAAGCCGCTCTCATTTTTGAAAGCGGTGCACAGGAGCAACTGGACCTTGTAATTGGTATAACTGCCCCTGCCCCATTACGCATACAACGTACCATGCAACGTGATGGTATTACCCGTGAAGAAGTTATAGCACGTATGGATAAGCAAATGGATGAAGAAATAAAAATGAAGCTTTGTGATTTTGTTTTAAAAAATGATGAGCAGGAAATGCTGTTACCCCAGGTACTTGAACTGCACAACAAATTATTATACATTTCCAAAAATAAATAAAATGGAAAAAGTAAATCTCACCGAAAAATTCAGCCTGTTCAGTGATTACTGCAACCCCCGTATCATTGGTGAATTAAACGGACAGCATGTTAAAGCAGTAAAACTAAAAGGAGAATTTGTATGGCATAGTCATGAGCATGAAGATGAATTGTTCCTGGTGATAAAAGGGAAATTCAATATGGAGTTAAGGGATAAAATTGTTGAAATTAATGAAGGCGAATTTTTTATTGTGCCAAGAAAAGTTGAACACAAACCCGTTGCCGCAGAAGAAGTACATATTCTTTTATTTGAACCGGCATCTACTTTAAATACGGGTGATGTGCAGAATGAACTGACAAGAGAGGTATTGGAAAAAATATAAAAGCCCCACCCTCCTTCTCCCTCTCCCGAAGAGAGGGAGCGGTGCTTCGACACAAATCCAATCATTTTATCTTCCAAATCATCTGCATAACTTTATTCATCAAGAAATCGAAGATATTCTTTACTTCGCAATAATCTCCAGATCAATCTCCTCCATTTTCCTCCCCTTGGGGGAGGATAGGTGGGGCCTATTGCACCACCAATCTATAGCTCTCTTTCATTCCATCACCCAAAACATGTATCACGTAAATTCCTTTGGCTAATTTATTGGTTGAAAGAGCAATTTCATTCTTACCCTTCTGTAACATTTTATTTTCAGCAAAAACAAGTTGCCCTGATGAATTAAAGATATTGATGTGAATATTATTCTTATCAGTAGCCGATTGTAAAGCCAACATCGCATCACTACCCTGCTGCACAGGATTGGGAGCAATAAAACCTTTTACTATTTTACTTCGGCTGAGTGTGATGACCTTGGTGTATGATATCTCTCCACTTTTTTCTTTTAGTTTCAACCGGTAATACAATAAATTATGTTGCACATTTTTATCAGTGAGTAAATAATCTTCCCTGTCGCTTCCAATTCCTTTTGCTGCCAACTCTCCCACTGCAGTAAAGTTTAAGCCATCAATACTTCTTTCCACAACATAAGTCTGCATGTTTATTTCATTGGTGGTTATCCATTTTAATTGCACATCATCTGCATTAATAAACTGCCCGTTAAAACTTATTAGTGTGATGGGTAATGGTATTGAGTTCATACCATGTGCTCCTTGTGTATATCCTGCCGGATAACGCCAGGGTCCATATACCTGGCCGGTAATGGCTGTTGCTTTATCATACTCAACTCTTACACGTATTTTATTATTCTTACTACCTACTTTTTGTACATTATACTTTAATTCAACACCCGCAATTCCAAGATTGGTGAAAGAGGGTTGCTTATCTAAATACCCTGTACTGTTTGTTATCGGGTTGCCACTGAAAGCGCTTCCCTGTCCTTTTACCTCCCAAACTAATTTACCTTTTACCCTGCCCAATGACGATTTTGCAAATAACCCGGCACCAAATAAATTGGGTTCGGTTACATTTAAATGCCCGATTGGTGTAACAAGGTCCTGGTTATAAAGAAATAGGTTATTGCGAAGACCACCTGCATTATTGCCGCAATAAACAAAAGCCCGGCCTTCATCAGCAAAACCATCATCATAAAAATAAGCGCCAATAATCACATCGCTATACCCATCGCCATTCACATCACCGGCACAGGCAACGCTGTAGCCAAAAAGGGCAGTTGGTTGGTTGGCATCGTCGGGTGTATTATTTGGTGTTGCACTTAAGCCTGCTGCACTTCCATGGTAAACAAAAGCAATACCTTCATCAGTAAACCCATCATCATAAACGGGAGCTCCAATTATTACATCGCTGTAACCATCACCATTTACATCGCCGGCACTGGCAACACTAAAACCAAAACTTGCATTTAACTGGTTTGCATCATCAAGTAAACTATTGGGCACACTATTTAAGCCTGCAGCACTGCCATGATAAACAAAAGCAACACCTTCGTTGGTAAATGTATCATCATACGAATTTGCTCCAATAATTACATCACTATATCCGTCACCATTCACATCGCCGGCACCTGCTACGCTTATTCCAAAACCTGCATTTAACTGGTCTGCATCATCAAGAATGCTGTTAGGTGTTATACTTAATCCGGTAGAACTGCCATGATAAACAAAAGCAACACCTTCATTGGTAAATGTATCATCATACAAATTAGCTCCAATAATAACATCACTATACCCATCACCATTTACATCACCGGCACCTGCAACACTATAGCCAAACTGGGCATTTAACTGGTTAGCATCTTTGAGTGTACTGTTGGGTGTAGCATTTAACCCTGAAGCGCTGCCATGATATACAAATGCAACACCTTCATTCACAAAATCATCATCATACTGGTAAGCCCCTATAATTACATCACTGTACCCATCGCCATTTACATCACAGGCACCAGCTACACTTATGCCAAAATAAGCACCTGCCTGGTCAGCATCATCAAGAATACTGGCCGGTATTGTATTTAAACCTGTTGCGCTGCCATGATATACATAGGCCCGTCCTTCATTAATATTTCCGGCATCATCAAACTGCCAGGCTCCAACTATTACATCACTGTATCCATCGCCATTTACATCGCCGGCACAGGCTACGCTGTTACCAAAAAATGCAAGCGCCTGGTTGGCATCATCCAGTATAGCATTAGGAGTAGCACTTAATCCAGTAGCAGAGCCATGATAAACAAATGCCCGGCCTTCATCACTAAAACCATCATCGTACTGAGGAGCACCAATGATCACATCGCTATATCCATCGCTGTTTACATCTCCTGCGCTGGCTACACTATAACCAAAATATGCAGTTGCCTGGTCGGCATCATCGGGGGTGTTTACCGTGCTTGCTGATAAGCCCTCGGGGCTACCATGGTAAACAAAAGCCCGGCCTTCATTTGCGCTAGCAACTTCATCGTAACTAAAAGCACCAATAATAACATCGCTGTAGCCATCGCCATTAACATCACCGGCACATGCAACACTTAATCCAAACTGTGCGCTGGCCTGATCAGCATCGTCCGGAGTACTAACAGGAGCAACAGATAAACCTGCCGCCGAACCAAGATAAACAAAAGCACGGCCCTCAGCATTATTAGCACCGTCAGTATAAAAATTTGCTCCAATAATTACATCGCTATACCCATCGCCATTTATATCTCCCGCAGAGGCTACACTTCTTCCGAAATTTGCACCTGCCTGGTCCGCATCACTCGGTGTATTAACAGGACCAACGGATAAACCTGCTGCCGAACCGAGATAAACAAAAGCACGGCCTTCATCTGCATTTGCGCCATCATCATATTCATCTGCACCAATGATCACATCAGAATATCCGTCGCCATTAATGTCACCGGCAGAAGCTACACTTGTTCCAAAGCTTGCATTAGCCTGATTTGCATCATTGGGAGTGCTATTTGGTGTTGCAGATAATCCTGAAGCAGAGCCATGATAAATAAAGGCCCTCCCTTCATTAGCATTTGCGCCATCGTCATACGAGTAGGCGCCAATAATTACATCACTATACCCATCACCATTTATATCTCCTGCAGAAGCTACACTTACCCCAAAAAGTGCATTTGCCTGATCTGCATCATCGGGGGTACTATCAGGCGAAGCAGATAAGCCTGCAGCAGAACCATAATAAACAAAAGCACGTCCTTCATTTATATTTGGGGCATCATCATAAAACCAGGCACCGATAATTACATCGCTGAAGCCATCTCCATTCACATCTCCTGCTGAGGCTACACTAAAGCCAAAATATGCGGTTGGTTGATTAGCATCATCAGGTGTATTGTCAGGTGAAGTTGATAAACCTGCTGCCGAACCATAGTAAACAAAAGCTCTACCCTCATCAGTAAAAGGGCCTTCATCATATTGATATGCCCCAATAATTACATCACTGAAGCCATCTCCATTTACATCTCCTGCAGAAGCAACACTAATTCCAAAATTTGCACCGGCCTGATCAGCATCATCAGGAGTACTGTTAGGTGTGGCAGATAAGCCTGTGGCAGATCCATAATACACAAAAGCTCTACCCTCATCGGCATTAGCTGCATCATCATATAATCTTGCCCCTATTATTACATCACTGTACCCGTCCCCGTTCACATCACCGGCAGAAGCAACCGAATAACCAAAATTTGCTCCAACCTGGTCTGCATCATCACCAATCCAGTCAGGCGTACCTAAGGTTCCCGTGCTAAGTGGATCAATAGTAACAGGGTAAACAGCATCTGTTGTATTTACATTAATGCTAACTACATTCTCTTTTACTGCAAATGAAGCATGCAGCTCTTTATTATCAGCATCCCATACTTTTAAACTGTTGTAGGTAATTTTTTTATTGTAACCTGATTTTGTGGCTTTAGCAAAATGGATTTCTTTATCATGTACTTTGTTTACAAACCAGCCCTTATCTGTTTGTAGTTTGAGGTTTATGGTTTGTTGTTTGCCTGCAGGCTCTTTTTCTATGATAAAATTTTGCCTTACCCCTTCCCTGTTATTTATATATTCAACTGTAAAATCATTGTTATGGTTAAACTGAATGATTTTGCCGGATTGAGTAACAACTGCATTCACAGTTGGTGAATAAATTTTTTGATTACCGGCATAAATTCCTTTCAAAGTAAGGCCCAGCTTCCATTTATCAGCACTGTCATTACGTGGCTGTAAAGTAAATGTAGTGGCTGTATAAAAAGAACGGAGGTTATTTTTCCGGTTTGGGCTTGCATAACTTTTTGTGGCTTCATCATATTTTATTTCATACTCACTTTCTTCAATTCCTTTTAATGCTTCGGTGTACCAATTGCTTTGTTTTAAAGAAGCGGTGTCGTTTGTTACATCTTTCTTACTGCCCGGTTCCCAAAATGGAAGAGCCGGTTTTGCAAAATGCATTGGGGATATTTTTAATGCTGCTTCCAGCTGTACAAATGAATCGCCTATGCTAAATGTTGAGAACAGAAAAATTCCGGCAAAAATAAATTTATACTGCATTGTATTTTATTTGAAAGTTGGGGAAACGGTTAGGTAGATACCGAAATTCAATCAGTCCTTAAAAATAAAAAAAATAACCGGTTAATTTTACTTTTTTTGATCAACCTTTTTACAATGACCGATGTCATTTAAAAAAGCATCATTTGTTTCGTAACTTGGGTACATGAAAATCTTTTCCGCCTCACAAATAAAAAAATGGGATGCCTTTACCATCGCCAATGAACCCATTGCATCTATTGACCTGATGGAAAGAGCAGCCACAGCCTGTTGCAAATGGCTTATCGGGAAAAATTTTGGGTTGCAGCGGTTCCGTATATTTTGCGGTAAGGGTAATAACGGAGGAGACGGACTGGCGATTGCCAGGTTACTCATTGAACACAAATGCAAGGTCACGGTTTACATTCTTGAATTTGGAAAGGCGGGAACTGATGATTTTCAAACCAACCTGGAAAGGTTGCATCAATGTACGACTGATCTTCATTTTATACAATCTGCAGAATTTTTTCCTGGAATAAATGATGCCGATATTATTGTTGATGCATTGTTTGGCACGGGATTGAATAAACCATTGGAAGGAATAAGCATGGAATTGGTTAATCATATCAATCAATTCAATGCCCCGGTAATTTCTATCGACCTTCCTTCGGGTTTGTTTGCAGATACAAGTTCTAAAAATAATTCCAAAATCAAAGCAACCCATACCCTATCCTTTCAAAATAATAAACTATCTTTTTTATTAGCGGAGAATGAAAATTATTGTGGTGATGTTCATCTCTTACACATTGGCCTGGACAAAAATTTTGAAGAACAGGAAGAAACTGAATTTGAGTTAACAGGTAAGGAAATTATAAGATCAATTTATAAACAACGAAAGAAATTTTCTCATAAAGGTAATTTTGGCCATGCCGCTTTACTATGCGGAAGTTATGGTATGATGGGTGCCGCTGTATTAAGTGCTAAAGGATGTTTAAGAAGCGGTGTTGGAAAATTAACCTGTTATATTCCAAAATGTGGTTATGATATTTTGCAATCAACTGTACCTGAAGCTATGTGCATTGTTGCCGGGGAAGAATATCTTTCAGCAGTAAACGATATTGAAAAATTTGATGCTGTTGGCATTGGGCCCGGCATTGGCTTACATCTTTCTCATGCAGCATTACTTTCTGAAATTTTAAAAAAGCTAACAAAGCCAATGGTCATTGATGCAGATGCATTGAACATCATTGCCCAAAACAAAACCTTATTAAAATCTATTCCGGCATCATCTATACTTACTCCTCATCCAAAAGAATTTGAAAGATTGTTTGGCAAAACTGAAAATGATTTTGAACGGTTGCAACTGGCATTACAAAAATCAAAAGAGCTGAATATTTATATAGTACTTAAAGGACATCATACATTTATAAGTACCCCGGAAGGAAAGGCCCGCCCGGATGACCTGGCCGGACGGGGTTATTTTAATAGTACAGGTAATGCAGGCATGGCCACGGCAGGCAGTGGTGATGTATTAACAGGTGTTATTACTGGTTTATTAGCACAGGGATATTCTTCATTGAATGCTTCGTTACTTGCCGTTTACCTACATGGATCAGCCGGTGATATTGCTGCAGAAAAATTTTCACAGGAAGCCATGATAGCAGGCGATATAGTGGATTGTTTGGGTGATGCATTTGAGCAGATCGGTATTATTGCCCCTTAAAAAATTCCTCCTAATAAGCTATATGGCAATAAAACACCCCTTTCTGTTAGTTTTTGCCCCATTTACCCTATTTTTGCCCTCCAAAATTCAGAACAAAAATTACTTATGAACGATTTACTGTTTTATGCCGTTCCGGCAATGGGAATTGTAGGCTTGCTTTATACTCTTATAAAATTTAACTGGGTCAACAAACAGGATGCAGGCAATGAGCGAATGAAAGAAATCAGCAATTATATTGCTGAAGGTGCGATGGCTTTTCTAAAAGCCGAATGGAAAATACTTGGCTACTTTGTTGTGATCGTTGCATTATTGCTGGGCTTTCTGTCGCAGACGAACAGCCATTCTCACTGGAGCATTTCAATAGCTTTTATTTTAGGTGCTATCTGCAGTGCTACCGCAGGTTATATCGGAATGAAGGCTGCTACCAAGGCTAATGTACGTACTACCCAGGCTGCAAAGACCAGCCTTGCAAAAGCATTAAACGTTTCCTTTGGTGGTGGAGCAGTAATGGGATTGGGTGTGGCCGGTCTTGCGGTATTGGGACTGGGAGGATTGTTCATTATTCTTAAACATTTTTTTGCTCCCGGAACAGAAGCTAATCCAGAAGGTACCTTACGTACCATTGAAGTGCTGACCGGCTTTAGTTTGGGTGCCGAAAGTATAGCTTTATTTGCCCGTGTTGGCGGAGGTATTTATACTAAGGCTGCCGATGTAGGCGCTGATCTTGTGGGTAAGGTAGAAGCCGGTATCCCAGAAGATGATCCACGTAACCCTGCAACTATTGCAGATAATGTAGGGGATAATGTGGGAGATGTTGCCGGAATGGGAGCCGACCTTTTTGGCTCTTATGTGGCCACCGTTTTAGCAACGATGGTATTAGGCCAGGAAACCATTGCCACTGGGGATTCATTTTACGGACTTTCACCGATCCTTCTTCCCATGCTGATCGCCGGTGCCGGTATCATTCTTTCTATCATAGGTACTTTTTTTGTAAGGATAAGTGAAAATGCAGGTTTAAATACCGCCACCGTTCAAAAAGCACTGAACATGGGAAACTGGGGCTCCATGATCCTTGCTGGTATTGCTTCTGCAGGGTTGGTCTACTATATCTTACCCGAACAAATGTCGTTGCGTGGCCATGAATTTACCCGTAATGGTGTAATGGGTGCTATTATCGTTGGTTTAGCCGTGGGTGTGCTCATGAGTATCATCACTGAATATTATACAGCCATGGGAAAACGCCCTGTGCTCAGTATCATACGCCAGAGCGCTACAGGCCATGCTACCAATGTTATTGGTGGTTTGGCAGTAGGTATGGAAAGTACATTATTACCCATTTTAGTATTGGCCGGAGGTATTTGGGGAAGTTATGAATGTGCAGGTTTATATGGCGTTGCCATTGCAGCCGCCGGTATGATGTCGACTACAGCAATGCAACTGGCCATCGATGCATTTGGCCCCATTGCCGACAATGCAGGAGGTATTGCCGAAATGTGCGAATTACCAAAAGAAGTTCGTGAAAAAACAGATATACTGGATGCCGTAGGTAATACTACCGCAGCAAGTGGAAAAGGATTTGCCATAGCATCTGCCGCCTTAACAGCACTGGCATTGTTCGCCGCTTTTGTGGGTGTAGCCATGCCGGATAACCAACATATTGATATCTATAAAGCCAATGTATTGGCTTGCCTGTTTGTGGGCGGTATGATACCATTTATATTCTCTTCACTGGCCATTCGTGCAGTAGGAGAAGCAGCCATGGCCATGGTAGAAGAAGTTCGCCGCCAGTTTAAAACTATTCCCGGCATTATGGAAGGTACGGGTAAGCCAGAGTATGATAAATGCGTTGCCATATCTACGGAAGCTTCTATTAAAAAAATGATG
>JBDTUK010000116.1:0-10452 GCA_040007795.1 Ferruginibacter sp. | reverse complement strand
TTATCCTGTTGAAACTCTGACTGCAGCACACGATACATTTCTTCCGAAAGTTTTGTTGTGGGCTTCAGGTCATCGCCACTGAAACTTTTGGATATAAGAAAATCTATCAAGGTATTGGTACCTATGTTAAATTCTTTGGCCGCCGCCATCAACCTTGGTGTATTTACTTCTGCCATTCTTTTTTGTTAGTCCGGGATCAACCGCCGGACTGATTTTTCTTTTAATTGTTCTGTGTAAGTCTTCGCCGTAATTAAAATTCCGGTTATTCTTTTTTAAATTCTTCGTTCAGTACCTTTCTTACTTCTTCTATTGTTTCTTTTTCCAGATCTGTTCTGCGTTCCAGTTCTTCCGATGTTAACTCGAGTACTGACCGTGCGGTATCGCAACCCACTCTTTTCAATTCATCGATTACCCATGGTTCAATTTCATCGGTAAATTCATCCAGGTCAATATCAAATTCTTCCACTTCACCTTCGTTATCACGGAAGACATCAATTTCATAACCTGTCAATTCACATGCCAGCTTAATGTTTACGCCTCTTCTTCCAATAGCTAATGAAACCTGGTCGGGTTTCAGGAACACATTGGCGTGCATTTTTTCAGCATCAATATCCATGCTGGTAATTTTAGCCGGAGTTAATGAGCGCTGGATCAATAATTGTGTATTGCTTGTCCAGTTTATAACATCGATATTTTCGTTTTTCAATTCCCTTACAATACCATGAATACGGCTTCCCTTCATACCCACACAGGCACCGACAGGATCGATCCTGTCGTCATAACTTTCAACAGCCACTTTTGCTCTTTCGCCGGGATCTCTTACAATTTTCTTTACCACGATGAGGCCGTCAAAAATTTCAGGTACTTCTATCTCTAATAATTTTTCAAGGAAGGAAGGGCTTGTTCTTGATAGAATAATTACAGCCTGGCTGTTTTTTAATTCTACTTTTTTTACAACACCTCTTACACTTTCGCCTTTCTTAAAATAATCTGTTGGTATCTGCTCAGATTTAGGTAATAACATTTCATTGCCTTCTTCATCCAGCAACAACACTTCTTTTTTCCAAACCTGGTAAACTTCTCCACTCACTATTTCACCAACACGGTCTTCATATTTTTTTATAAGGATATTTTTCTTCAGGTCGTTGATACGGGCAGCCAGCGTTTGCTTTCCGGCCAAAATAGCACGGCGGCCAAACTCTTTCTGAATATCTACTTCTTCGTACAATTCTTCACCAACCTGGTAATCAGGCTCGATCTTAATAGCATCTTTATATTCTATTTCAGTAAGGGTATTATACAGATCATCATCGTCAACAATGGTACGGCGACGGAAAATTTCCAGATCACCTTTTTGATCATTCACAATTACGTCAAAACATTCATCGCTGCCATATTTTTTACGGATCAGTGTTTTAAACACGTCTTCCATAACTTTCATCAGCGTTGGGCGGTCAATGTTTTCTGCATCTTTAAATTCCTGAAAAGAGTCTATTAAATTAATACTTGCCATAATCCTCTCCGGCCTCACTTTATTTCCCCGCCGGGGTGGGGGTTTTGTTAAATAATTAAAATTTTATCTGAACCGTGGTTTGTTTAATATCCGTAAAGTAAATCTCGTCTTTTTTTGTGATTGCTTTTTTGCCTTTCCCTTCAATGTATTCAATATCTATTTTTTCTTCTGTTACTTCTGTTAATTTACCTTCTTTCTTAGTTTCATCATTTGTTATTACTTCTACGTTTCTGCCAACATTTTTTTTGTACTGGCGTAAAAGCTTAAGTGGCTCATCAATGCCGGGGCTTGAAACTTCCAGTGAAAAATCTCCATCGGGATACATGCCCATTTCCTCCATGATCTTATACAGCGCCCTGTTTATTTTAATACATTTTTCAATACCAAGCCCGTTATCTGCGTCCAAATATATTTTAATATTGTTGGTCGGCTTTATTTTTATGGATACCAAAAAAATGTCCTCCTGCAGCAATGGTCCTATCAGTTTTTCAACCGCCTGTATATGATTATCCTGAGTCATGATAAAAGAAGAAGGGAACGCCACCGTTCCCTTCATTTGCTTCTTTGTCCGTTGCAAATATAGGTAATGAGCCCGTAACTGCCAAAATGTAGTGGGTTAAATAAATATTTCCATCATTATTCTTATTTTAACAGGATTGAGTTCATTTGATCAATAACTTTACGGTATGGGTATAATTAGAGTAATAGTTGAACTGTTTGTACTGTACCTGCTCTACAAACTTATATTTGATTTTATCATTCCTGTTTACCAAACAACCAAACAGGTAAAGCAGAAGGTGGGAGAGATGCAAAACCAGATGAATGAGCACATGAAAAAACAGCAGGAACCCAATTCATTTTCTGCTCCAAAAGAAAGCAGCGCTAAAGCGGGCAAGGAAGATTATATTGAATTTGAAGAAGTACAATAAAAAGATCTTCCCTGTTAAAGATGGGACTATATCTTTATTGATTCTATTCTTTCTGTTGGTTTTAAATGATGGGTTCTTAATCCCATATTTTTCGCTGTTTCAATATTAATTAATGTGTCATCAATAAACAGCGTTTCTGCTGCAACCAGGTTTTCTGCCAGCAAAATAAATTCAAAAATTGCTGTTCCGGGCTTTCTTAACTTTACTTCATGCGAATACCAGGCTTTTATGAAGTACTCATCCAGTAAGGGTTTTCCGGTTTGTTTTTTAAATGACTGTTGAAAGTATCTTAAATGGATGGCATTGGTATTGCTCAATAAATACAGGTTGTACTGAGGAGCAAGTTTTTCCAAAAAATCAAGGCTTTCGGTTCTGAAATCCAGGATCAATGCATTCCAGGCCTGTGCAATATCTTCGTCGGTAATGTCTGCTTTTGTTCTTTTTTTGATGGCCGAATAAAACTCCTGTTCACTTAGCATTCCTGTTTCCAGCTTTTCAAATAGCTCATCAGCCTTGAACTGCGAAAACATTTCTTCAAAATTTTCAATACCAAGGCTTTCAAAAGCGTCAATACTTTTTTTAAAATCAATATCAAGCAATACGCCCCCCAGGTCGAAAATGATATTTTTTGTTGTTGTCATAATGATAAAAACAAGATAAACTAAAAAACCTCACAATGATTTTGTGAGGTTTGTGGGCCCACCTGGGCTCGAACCAGGGACCCCCTGATTATGAGTCAGGTGCTCTAACCAGCTGAGCTATAGGCCCGTTCTTCAGTTATATTCCGAAGAATGAGGCTGCAAATATAATCAAACGTCTTTAATTTAACGCTTCATTAAATTATTTGCCGTTAATTTGCAGCTTCAAAATTAATTATGAAGAAAATATTGTTTGTTGTTATTGCATTAATGTCCATATCTGCCGTATCCGCCCAAAAGAAAAAGACCAGTAGTGATTTTATGTCCCGTACCGGGGATCATTTTATGTTAGAATTAACCAGTGATCACTGGATTGGTGCACCTGACAGCGTTAAAAACCATTTTAAAGGACTATCAAGAGGAGGAAATATTTATGTGATGCTGGATCAGCGTTTTAAGGGCAATCCTAAATTTAGCGTAGCATTTGGTCTTGGTGTTGGTACCAGCAATATCTATTTTAAAAGAATGAATGTTGACATAAAAGCAAAAACCAATAAACTGCCCTTTAATAATTTAGATACTTTGGGTTATTTTAAAAAATACAAACTAACAACTGCTTTTTTAGAAATACCACTGGAGTTACGTTTTACTGCTAACCCGGAAAAAGAAAATAAAAGTATCAAGGCGGCTATTGGAGTAAAAGTAGGAACGCTACTAAACGTCCATACCAAGGGTAAAACATTGCTGGATAAAGATGGTAAAACCGTTAACAGTTACACCGCCAAAGAAACAGCCAAAGGATTTTTCAACTCCACCCGGCTAATGGCTACAGCAAGAATTGGCTATGGCAATTTTTCTTTGTTTGGTGGTTACCAGTTCAATAACATTTTTAAAGATGGGGTGTCTGCAGATGTTAAACTGTTTCAGATTGGATTATGCGTAAGTGGATTATAACTGATTTTTAAAATAAGATTTTTGTCCTCCCGCCTAAGGCGGGAGGATTTTTGTTTGCAGCTCCTTGCTAATGTCTTAACTTTGCGCCTCACTCTTCATCATGAGCGACGAAATTAAACACGAATGCGGCCTTGCCTTCATTCGTCTCCGAAAGCCTTTTAGTTATTATCAGCAACAATATGGCACAGTATTGTATGGTCTTAATAAGCTGTACCTGTTGATGGAAAAACAACACAACCGTGGGCAGGATGGAGCTGGCATTGCTGCTGTTAAATTACATACTGAACCTGGTTATCCTTTTATGTACCGGTTACGCAGCTCAGCTAACCAGCCCATTGCAGATCTTTTTGCACAGGTAGGAAAAGAAATTGACGAAGTACAAAAATATCAACCCGATATTAAGAACCACCCCGGCCTGATGAAGGGACACCTAAATTTTTTAGGCGAGGTTTTGTTGGGTCATCTTCGTTATGGTACACAAGGAAAAAATAATGTTGAGTTTTGTCATCCTTTTATTAAGCGGCACACTATCCCAACAAGAAATTTAGCTGTAGCCGGAAATTTTAATCTGGTGAACACCGAGGAATTATTTGGATTGGTAAATATTGATCCCGGTGAATTTCAGCGCCAAAGTGATCTTGCTGCCATGATGGAAGTACTTTATCACTTTGTGGTAAAAGCTGATGAAGACTTCCCTGGCCAAATGGATATTGTTAAGGTGTTAAAAAAAACTATCCCATTATTTGATGGAGGCTTTAATTTTAGTGGAATGCTGGGTAATGGAGATGCTTTTGTGATGAGGGATGCGCATGGTATCCGTCCTTCCTATTATTATATCAATGACGATGTAATTGTTGCAGCCAGCGAAAGAGCAGCCATCCGGACAGCTTTTAATGTTGGCGAAAATGAGGTAATGGAACTGATGCCCGGCAAAGCCCTGATCGTAAAAGCAGACGGGAATTATTCTATTGATCAAATAATAGAACCGAAAGAAAGAAAGGCCTGCAGTTTTGAACGCATTTATTTCAGCCGGGGAAGTGATGAAAAAATATACAGGGAGAGAATTGCGCTTGGTCATCATCTCAGCGATACAGTTTTAAAAGCCATTGATTACGATCTGAAGAATACTATTTTTTCTTTTATTCCAAATACTGCTGAAACTGCTTTTTATGGTTTAATAAAAGGAGCTGAAGACTACCTAAATAAAATAAAAATAGAACGTATTTTAAGTTGGGGGAAAGACTTTGATGAAGAGAAGTTATCTGAAATGATCAACCGGAGAATACGCATTGAAAAAATTGCTATTAAAGATGTGAAGCTTCGGACATTTATTACGGAGGATTCCAGCCGTAATGAAATGGTACAGCATGTATATGATATTACTTACGGAACAGTTAAAAAGAAAACTGATACGCTGGTGGTGATTGATGATAGTATTGTTCGGGGCACCACTTTAAAAGAAAGTATCATCCGGATGTTGTCGAGGTTAGAGCCTAAAAAAATCATTGTTGTTTCCTCTGCTCCACAAATACGCTACCCCGATTGCTATGGTATTGATATGAGTAAGCTGGGCGACTTTATTGCCTTTCGCGCTGCTATTGAGTTATTGCATGATACCGGCCAGGAAAATTTACTCATACAGCTATTGGGTAAATGTAAAGAACTGCAGCGCAATAACCAGCTACATACTGAGAATATTGTTCGCCAGGTTTACAAGCCATTTTCACTTGATGAAATTTCCAATAAAATTGCTAAACTGATCACACCTGCTGAAATTAGTATTCCGGTAAATGTTATTTATCAAACCATTGAATCACTACATGAGGCCTGCCCTACTAATTTAGGTGATTGGTATTTTACCGGCAACTATCCTACGCCCGGCGGCAACCGTGTTTGCAACAGGGCTTTCATGAATTATATGGAAGGTAAAAATGTCAGGGGATATTAAGATTTTGTTTTGTGCCTTTTACCTACACCTTATTTTTTAATTTCATTCTATCACTTCAAACAAGAGTATTTGTGCTTTTTCCAAAACGCTAAAATTATTATCTGCAATAAATAGTAATGTTTTATGGCCATTAGGCAATAGTGGCCCAAAAGTTACTCCCTCAATATTATCAGTATAAATACCAAGATCGTCTAAATTCAATAATAGTTTTTTTGTTGCAGGAATAAAATCATTATTGTTTTTCAGGTTTACTTTGGCGATATCCGTAGCGCTGTTAAGATCGGCAATAAATAGTTTTATAGTACAGGGTAATCTGCCGGTAGAAAATGAACGTTCTATTACCAGTAATTTATTATTCCCTATGTTTAGTATATCAGGTACTCCATTTATTTTAAATGCTGTTTGTGGAATTGCCGGAAAAGCAACGGGTGATAACTTGTAGGCATATTGTGCAGTATTTCTCTTTTGGGGCATGTCAAATTTATAAATGCGGATATAAGCTTCGTTCTCTGTAACATCGGCACCCGGTCCATCTTCATACAAAGGTTCTTCTACACTTACAAACAGTGTTTTATAGTTATCTGCAAAGCTCATTCCTTCCAGCACACTGTTTTTTCTGGGGCCATTTTCTGAAGCATGCATAATAAGATTATGAGGCAAAGCTAAACTATCCCTGTATTCTCCATTTACAGAAACAAAAATTACAGATGGGTTTTCAAGCACTGTATCTTTTACATTTACAATTCTCTCCCCTTCACTGCTCCATACCAATTGCCTGCTGCCGGGATTGTATCGAATGGCCTCCGGGTCCGGTGTATGATATCGGTCCTGTTTATTATTGGGGTATGGGGAACCATTTTTTTGCAGCATACTTTTTACACTTACAAAAACCACGCTGTCAATACCCTTTTGTGAAAAAGGAATTTTGGCCGCATAAAAGCGTGCAGGGTTCCTGTCGCTTCTGTCATCACTTATCATATAATAAAGACCATTCTTTGCATTATAATCAATACCCGATAAGCCACCAACTGTAGTATTATTGTATTTTAGATCATAAGGAATTTCATATTGGCCAATAAGCTTCAAGCCGCTGATGTTAGCAGTAGTTTGCGTTGACTGTTTTACAGGAATACAGGAAACGGTAAATAGAACAACGATGAAAAATAATAAGGTTTTAAACGAAAGGTTTTGCATAAATAGGTTTGATATGTAAAGTTGCAAAGATTAAATATACTATTACAGGTTTGGGCAAAATTTTTATACTTTTATAAAAACAGGCGATTGAAAAAGGTCTTCATCATACGTCACGCTAAGAGTGATCAAAGTTTTTTTGGTAATGACTTTGAACGCCCTCTTAATGAGCGTGGAAAATTTGATGCCCCCATAATGGCAAAGCGATTGCTGGAAAAGCAGAGTAAAATTGATGCATTCGTTTCCAGTCCGGCTAAAAGGGCAAAAAAAACGGCTGAGCTATTCGCAGAAATTTTTGACAAATCATCAGACAACATTATCCCTATTTCGGCCTTGTATCATGCCACAGTTGAAGTATTTTATGAAGTAATTGCAACACTGCCGGATAACTTACATACGGTTGCTATATTTTCACACAACCCGGGCATTACTTATTTTGTAAACAGCCTTAATACAAAAACACAAATTGATAATATGCCTACTTCGGCCATATTTGCTGTGGAAATAAATATTACGCAATGGTTAGGATTTGCAAAGGCCAAAAAAGAGTTTTTGTTCTTTGATTATCCAAAGAAAAGTTGAGCATAACCTCCCTTTATAAAAATTATTATTTTATATGAAAGTTGCAATTTTAATCCTCTTCGTATTATTTTCAGTAAATGCTTTTACTCAATCTAATGAATATATTGTAAAAAATAATGGAGATACCGTAACAGGAGAAGTGAAGATACTTGCCAAACAAATAAAAGTTATAAGAACCCCTGCGGATACGGTAATTTTAAATTCTGAAGATGTACGGTTGTTTGTAAGAAAAAATACTGCTAAAATTGTTCTGCGTTTAATACTATATGGGTATACCGATAATATCGATGAGATACAGTCTACTAGTTATCGCAATCCTGTGTATGATACTACTATTTTATTAACCTCAATCATAAGCGGCGAAAAACTCAATTTGTTCTCAGGTAAAGACAAGCGGAAGGTAGTATATTTTTTTGTTCAGCGACAGGAAGATGCTGCACCAATACAGCTTCTGTATTCCATAGGAGGTGATATGCCGGAAAAAGCATCATGGGGTCACCCGTATCAGTATGTAAATTACATAACCCACCACCGAATCTTTGAAAGTCAATTGCGTGATATGACTTCAGATTGCGAATATATCACTGAGGGGTATTTAAAAATGCTTGATTACAGATTTGAATCGAGCCTGAAAAAATTTATAGTCCGGTACAATAAAAAGTGTAAGTAGCTATTTAGTATATACTTTAAATGTTTTGAGGCCCGATTCAAACATTCATCAGCCGTTTCAATAAGTATTAACTCATTTTTTTACCTGTTTGTTTGCAAGGTAAACACCACTGAATATAAGAGCAGCAGCTATAAGCTTATACGGGGTTAATTCCTCATGCAAGAATAACATGGCTATTAATGCAGCAAAAAATGGTTGTGTATAAATATAAAACCCGGCGATGGAAGCCCCCAATATTTTTATACCATACACATTAAACAAATAGGCTAAAAAGGTGCCGGTGAAAACAATTAGCCCCATGCTGGTAAAATCAATGGCGGTATATTTTTCCCATGGTATTTGTGTAAATTCTGTCCAGCCAAAAGGAAGTATCAGCATGAACCCAAAGGTGAAGATCCATCTTATAATAACTATCGGATTATATTTCAGCATTAATGGCTTTACAAGGATAAAATAAATGGTATAGGAAACCGCATTTACAATGATCAAAATATCTCCGAATAAAATATTATTTCCGCTGCCCGGATTATCTTTTGCTAAAATCAAAACCAGAGCCCCTGTAATGCCAAGTGTCAGTCCTATTGTTTTTAAAAGGCTGAGGCGTTCTTTTAAAATCCATGCTGCAAAAAAAACAATCAGGATGGGCGTGATCAGCATTAATAAAACTGCATGAATGGGGTACGTAAGGGAAAGGCCTTTTAAAAAAAGTAATTGATTAATAGCAATGCCTGTAACTGCACAAAAAAATAATCTCTTTCTGTCTTCTTTTTGAATTTTTATTTTTACAGGCTTTAGCAGGTACAAAAACCATAACAGCAATGTACTTATGCCAACCCTCACCACATTTATCCCGAATGGTTTTGCTAATTGTAAATTAGTAAGATGTTTTACAGCACTCAGGTTTATGGCAAAAAACAAGTTGGTAAAAAGTAGTGCCAGGTGTGCTATGGTTCTTTTGTTCAATTAATCTTTTTAAGTAGTAAAAGTAAGTTAATAAAAAAAGCTATCTCGCCTAAGGCGGGACAGCTTTATACTTACTAACCCAATAAGTAATTCGTTAAAAAGACCAAATCAGGCAGACTGCATCTCCTTGATCTTTTCTCTTATTTTAGTTTCGATTTCATTTGCCATTTCAGGATTGTCAATCAATAATTGTTTTACTCCCTCTCTTCCTTGTCCCAGTTTATCGCTATTGTAGCTAAACCAGCTTCCACTTTTTTGTACAATGCCAAGTTCGACTCCCATATCAATAATTTCACCAACTTTTGAAATACCTTCTCCGTAAATAATATCAAACTCTGCCTGGCGAAAAGGTGGTGCCACTTTATTTTTAACCACTTTTACTTTTACGTGATTACCAATAGATTCGTCTCCATCTTTTATTTGTGTCATCCGGCGGATATCTAAACGAACAGATGCATAGAATTTTAAGGCATTGCCACCTGTTGTAGTTTCCGGATTTCCGAACATGATGCCGATCTTCTCTCTTAACTGATTGATAAAAATGCAGCAACTGTTTGTTTTTGCAATGGTGGCTGTAAGTTTACGTAAGGCCTGGCTCATTAATCTTGCCTGAAGGCCCATTTTACTGTCGCCCATTTCTCCTTCCAGTTCGCTTTTAGGCACTAATGCTGCTACTGAATCAATAACCACTACATCCAAAGCTCCTGAAAGAATTAAACGGTCTGCAATTTCCAAAGCCTGTTCTCCGTAATCAGGTTGGGAGATCAATAAATTATCAATATCAACCCCAAGCCTTTGTGCATAGTTACTATCAAACGCATGTTCGGCATCTATAAAAGCACACATACCCCCCTTTTTTTGTGCTTCTGCAATAACATGAATAGCCAATGTTGTTTTACCCGAACTTTCCGGACCATAAATTTCCACAACCCTTCCTTTTGGTAAGCCACCAATCCCCAATGCCATATCCAAACCAATTGAACCCGTCGAAATAACTTCCTGTTCTATTACTCCCTTATCGCTCATCATCATTACCGACCCTTTGCCAAAATCCTTATCGATTT